>JBPCLI010000102.1:0-6583 GCA_051003415.1 Chthoniobacterales bacterium
GTAGCAACCAAGAACCCTCTTGATTTCGAATTTGCCCTGGAATGGTTTGTCAATCCCAAGATTGATCTTTTTGCCGAGGTCAACCGAACCAACTCTTCCGTCGGCAGGTCTGGTAAGGGAATGCCGCCGACTGTTGCGGCGGCGATCGCCGAGGTGGCGCCATTGACAAATGTTGCTAGTGTCGGAATGCGCTATCACGTAAACTCACATTTGACTGTTTTTGGCGCCTTTAGCTACGATAATAGCAATGCCAATCTTTTTAGGACCGGATTTTCGATAAAGTATTAGCTTTCTCCCCGGGTCGGTTTCCAAGTCGCTGCCTCTACGGCAGCATCCAGCGGCGCCGCCAGTATCTTTCGGCCCGGCAGCGCCTTTTGAACGCGTGCCGCTGGCCGAGCGTCTTGATTGTGCGTGGCAGGTGGCGCAAGTTCCCTGGCAGAATTTATTCCATGAATGGCGTGCCATCGTTTGCCGTAGTGATTCCATTCTTCAATGAAGAGAGGAATGTTTCGATCGTCTGTCACGAGCTGCGCAACCTCCTGGAAGGCGGGCTGGCCCACGGCGAAGTCATCCTGATTGATGACGGAAGCAGCGACGGCACCGGCGCGACACTTGATGAGGTGGCTCAGAGCTGGCCGGCTTGCCGGGTTTTTCATCTCACCGAAAACCAGGGACAGTCGGCCGCTTTGCTTTTCGGTTTCAGCAAGACCACCGCCCCGATCATCGTGACGATGGATGGCGACGGGCAGAACGATGCCAACGAAATCCCGAAGCTACTCGCGCGTTTGCAGGACGCCGACATGGTCGTGGGCGCACGGATGGAACGACAAGACTCCTGGATGCGCCGGAAAATTTCTCGCATCGCCAATCGCGTTCGCTCGAAATGGTTAGGCGACGGAGTGTCCGACGCCGGCTGCGCCCTCAAGGTCTTTCGGCGGGAGGTTGTCGGCGCCTTTATTCCCATTCGAACGCTTTATTCCTTCATTCCGTCGCTGGCCGTGGCCGCGGGTTTCCGCGTCGTCGAAGAACCGGTCCGACATCGCCGCCGGCAACACGGAGATTCTAAGTACAGCGTGCGCAGCTTTCTTATTCTGCCGATCATCGACTCCGTGGGCCTAAAATGGTTTCGCTCCCGGCACTGCCAGCCAGTAGGACGACACTTGCGTGGAGAAGATCCTCAGACTGCGCCTTTTGCCGACAATCACTCGCGCCTCGTCGTGCATCGCTGGTTGCCGCCCGCCGCGCTTGGCCTGGCACTTATCCTGATCGCCCTCCTCCTCAGTCGCCCGCGGAAGAGTCTCGAAGGGCCGTCGTCGAGGAAGATTAACTTGAGTCAAGCCGAACGCATCGCGCTCCAGCATGTCCCCAGGGGGCGGCTCGGCGCGGAAGGGCTGTGGACTGAGAGTGGACGGCTCATCTGGACAATCGATGTCGAGTCTCCCTCGACATCTGACATTCACGAGATCTCGATCGATGCCATGAATGGGCAGGTGATTGCGGCCCGTACCGAATCCGCGGAAGAGGAAGCGCTTGAAGTGGCGGTGGCCAATCACCGCTTTGACCCAAAGCAGTTGCTGCCGCGCTAGGGTCGGCGAACGCGGGTTTCACTGGCATCGACATGGCCCGGCCTAACGACTCGACTGTGGTTCCGGTCGAGCCTGAGCAAAGCGGCTACCTCGGGGCAACGATCACCCTCATTGTGCTTGGGACGATCTTTCATCTCCTCTACAGCACGCACCTGGAACTAGTCGGCGACGAAGCCTATTACTGGCTTTGGTCGCGTCATCCCGACATCTGTTATCTCGATAAGGGCCCGATGATCGCCTGGCTGATCTGGGCTGGCACCGCGCTCTTTGGCCAGACCGTTTTCGGGGTACGCTTTTTTGCGGTGCTTCTCGCCGGTGGCACCGGCCTCGCAATCTTCCTTCTTGCGCGCCGCATCTTTTCCGCGCGCGCGGCGTTTTGGGCGGTGTTGGTGGCGAGTGTTGTCCCACTTTTTGCGGTGGGCGCTTCGTTAATGACGATCGATACCGTTTACGTCTTCTTTTGGAGCTGGGCCGCGATCGCTTTTTGGTGGACCAAAGACCAGACGCGGCTTGGCCCATGGATCCTGACCGGTGCCATCGTCGGGTTGAGCCTTCTCTCAAAATACACCGCCGCGATCGAGTTAATTTCGTTTACCGCTTTCTGCCTCTGGCATCGACCGAGCAGAGTGCACCTTCGGAACGGAACTTTCTGGGCGATGCTCGGAACGGCGCTCCTTTTTCTTCTCCCGGCGATCGTCTGGAATATTCGGCATCACTGGCCCACGAGCGACTGGCTGCTCCATCGCGGCGCGCTCGACCAGGGAGTGAGCTTTCATCCTGCCTTTGCTTTGTCTTTTCTCGTCGAGCAAGCCGGTGTCATTTCGCCCCTCTTTTTCCTCGGGCTGCTCTTCGTCTTTTTCCGGCGATCGCTCTGGCAGGCCCCGCAGCCGGCGACTGGTTATGCCGCAGCACTCTTCCTTCCGCTTTTCGGACTCTATCTCTTTTTGAGCGTGCACTACTTTGGCCCCCCGAACTGGACAGCGGCCGCTTACACCGGTGGGATCGTGCTCTTATCGGCAAAATGGCTGGAGCTGGCTAAGATTCATTCGTGGGCTCGATGGCTGGCCGGCTTCGCGCTGACTCTCGCCTTGGTCGAGACCGGCCTCCTCCTCGAGACGCGCTGGCTCCATCTCTCGCACCGGGCTGATCCGCTCGATCGCGCGCGCGGGTCGCGCAACCTCGCGGCGACGGTCGCGCAGGTGGAGAAATCCACCGGAGCCCAATTCATTATCGCGGATAACTACATGACGGCGGCGCTGCTCTCCTTTTATCTCCCGGGAAAACCGGAGACGTTTGTGCCGAGTGTGAGCCGGCCGCTGAACCAGTTGGAACTGTGGTCCGACTATGATGCAAAATATCCCTCCGGCAATGCCTTGGTCGTGGCCAAAAGAAGGTCGCTCGGCCACTCGCTGCGTCGAAGTTTTCCGCAGCTAACATCGCTCGGAGCGGTCGAAGCCGTCGATGGTGAGAGAAAGGTGGGCCGATATTACTTATTTCTCGCTCAACGCGTGGAAGCGCGTTGAAGAGGTCGCGGCGCCTAACCCCTTGTCATCCGCGGGATATGCATCCGGCGCCCGCTCAAGATGGTGCGCCGCGCTCTGACCAGTTAGCGCGGAGTGAGGACGATCACGCCCTTCGGGTGAATCTCCGCGCCGCGGCTGACGAAAAATTCGCGCAGGTCTTCGTTGTAGTAATGGCCGTTTTCTTCCCGGTTGAATCCGAGGCAGATTCGGCCGCCGGGCTTGAGTCGCGCCGCCAGGTCGTCGAGGAAAAACGTCCATTCCTGCCGGCCCCAGAGCGCGGGACTCTTGTGGCCGTTGAAGCAAATCATGAAGGCGGTGATGAGATCGAATTTGTTCCTCGCGAGCGGCGGCAGTGGTTGGAAGGGATCGACCCGCCAGATGACGCGGGATAATCCGAGCAGGGCGACCATTTCTCCAAACATCGGGTTCTCATCGATATCGAGGCCGAGAACTTCGTGCCCAAGAGCCTTCGTGATGTAGAGGAAATAGCCCGCGCCACAGCCAAGATCGAGGACGCGCTTGCGAAAGCCGAAGTCCAACCCGAGGTCGTGAACCCGGCGGAGGTTGATCGACATCCAGCGCGGCAGATCGAAATATTTCGGCCAGCCATCGCCCGGGTCGTCGATCACGTGGCGCTTGCGGATGTCTTCGAATTTCTCTTGATCGATCGCCCCGATCAGGCTTTCAGGATCGAGGCGCACGCTCGATCGCCGCGCGAGAAGAGAGCGGCGGAGGTGCCGCTGAGCACTTTCGAGAGCCTTTCGGTTAGTGAGTTTTTCGACCTTTTGTGAGAGGCGCATGGCTGGAAATGTTTCTGACCAAAAGCACACCGTTGCCGCCGGCGTCCGCCTAACAAGGCGGGATTCGCGCCCTTGGCAAATTGTAATCTGGCCGTCATCGCCGCTGCTTGCCTTCGACCACCGCGAAGTCTTTCGGCCGCGTGACTGGCGGCTGGTGTAGCAGTTTGCGCACGGTCTCGCGCAGGCGATCGGCACCCTGCGCCGCACGACATTGCGCGAGGCGTCGCTGATAATTTTCTCCTCCTGCCTCAAAGCAACCGAGCGTCGCTCCGTAGGCGAGGCGGACATCGCCAGTGGTCGGTGGATATTGCGCGGCTGAGTCGAGCGCGGCGTAACGCTTCACCCAGCGCGCGTTGTCGCTCAACAGCGTGGAGGTGATACGGCGATCGACGAATCTTCGCGCCGGTGAACCAATCCAGAGATCGTGCACCAAGACCGCCGGCGTTCGTCCGGCGGCGAGCAGACGAAAAGCCAGCTTGAGTGCACGGAAATCTTTCGGGCCGTCAATCAGCACGACGTCGCCCGGTCCGACCAATTCCGGCAGGCACACGAGTGAGTCACCGAAGCGGCACTCTACATTCGCGCGATCCTTCAATTTCTCCGCAGCGATTGCGACATCGGGAGAATGCGGTTCCGATTCCAGACTAACGATCGCGGTGTTTGGAAATAGACGCGAAAGCGCAAGGGTGCTCTGGGCGCGAGCGCGGCCCGATTCCACGATACGCGACGGCCGGCGCGGTGCGACCAACGCGTAGAAGAAGAAAAGCTCACTCTGCCGGATGCCTTTCTTTTCGTGCGCGAGACCGGCGGTCGCCTCTAGAAACATCGGCAGCAGGCCTTCCGCATCGCCTAACAATTGGTCCCATCGGGTGGATTTGCCGTTCATGCGCTCGCAGGTTCCGCCATTTTCCCTGCTTTCGAGCCGGGCGCGAGCGTTGACGGCTCGGACGGCGGCAGATACACCCTAGCGGCATGACTGAGCGCACGAACGAGCGGAAGAGTTACGGCCCATGGCTCGTCGCGCTCGGCGCGGCGCTTTGGGGCACGGAAAGCGCGTGGCGCATTCCCCTCAACGACCTCTTCGACGCGGAAGTGATCGTCTTCTGGGAACACGTTCTCATCCTGCTCATGTTCCTCCCGCTCCTTGTCGTTAGGCTAAGGGAAATTCCCAAGATCGACGGGCGCACCTGGGCTTATCTCATCTTCTCCGGCTTCGCCGGCTCGGCCGTCGGTACGATTTTTTTTACGCTCGCGCTTAAGAATGGCAATCCGACGGTGGTCAACGTCGTGCTCAACATCCAGCCGGTCATTTCCACAACCGCGGCTTGCCTCCTCTTCGGCGACCGGCTGGCGCGTGGCTTTTATCTCTTCGCCGGGATCGCGATCGTGGCCGGGATTTTTGTTTCGGTCACTTACCCGGGCTTGATCGACGTCTCTTTCACCGAAGCCGGGCTCAATCTGGGAACGGGTTACGCACTCATTTGCGCGCTCTTCTGGGGGCTGTCTACGGTTGCGGGTCGCGGCGTCATGACCGGTATGTCGCTCCGCCTCGCCTCCAGTTTGAGGATCGTGGTTGGGCTGGTTTGCATGACGATCATCCTGCTCGTCATGGGCAAGCTGCACAGCGCCTCGCTTTGGCCGGCCGCCGCGCAGGCCCATCCCAACACTGCGATCGGGGCGCTCATTCTTCTGGCGTCGCTCTCCGGCGGCATCCCTCTCCTCATTTATTTCGAAGGCCTGCGCCTAACGAAAGCTTCGACCGCGGGTTATTTTGAAATGATGCAGACGCTCGCCGCCGTTTGCATCACCTGGGGATTCTTTCACGCCGCCTTGCGTCCGCATCAGGTAATCGCCGCGCTCGTCCTGATGGGGGCCGTCGCGATGGTGCAGCAGGTCCAGAGCCGATGGTATCAAGGCTAACGAATAAATCCGGGTATTTGCGCGAAGGCGGTGTGCGGCGGGTTCGGGTCATTGCTTCGGTCGCACTTTTCCGGCGCTGCGAAACATCGGCTCGAAAATCCAGGGGTGCATTCGCGCAACGAGCGATCCGCCTGCCACGAGCAGTGCGCCGATGATAAAGACAGAACGAGTCCTCTGATGACGGAAGGCGAGGATTGCCAGGATCACCAGGATCGCGGCGATGATGTAGCCGGCTATCGAGTTCCATCTTTTGATTTCCAAGGCATCTGGAAGTGCGATAACGACCGCAATCAGGCGACGGGCCGCAGCCGAACCGCCACGCTTCGCGCGAGGTATCCGTTACAGGGAAGTCAGGCAGGTTGCTTTTGAATCCGGTGGTCGTCATCCGATAACCGGAAAGCATCAGAGCATAGGCTTCGGCATCTGAGAATGTATCGAGATCGGTCCGCAATCCTGCCAGTACATCTCCCAGCGCTCGAGGCCATTGCTGTTCAACTTATTTGCGGCTTTGTCTTTTTGTCCGACCACACAAACTTGCTCGCTGGTGGGAACGCAAAGCCAAGGCTGGCTGACGTGCCCATGGGAGTAAGCTCAAAGAGGACAAGCATGAAGTTCGCGATCAAGGCTGAGGTTAGCGATCCGTCGGCGTCGACGTTCGAATTCCGCGCGCAGAAGACGATGTATGGCGGCAAGCGAATCGCGAAGGGGGATACCATTTTTGTCTTCGCCAGCGAAAACGAAGACGGGGCAGGTC
>JBPCLI010000103.1:0-9746 GCA_051003415.1 Chthoniobacterales bacterium
GTACCGTTCACCTCTACCACATCATCTACACGTTCGACTCCAACGGCGTGTTCAACGGGCGTATCCTGGAGACGCAAACAAATACGGTTAGCCAGGACGGCACGACCTACACGGGAACGTTCGATCAGAAGGTTTACGATCTGAATGGAAACCTTATCACTGACATCGCTGGTACGCTCACGGCTACCAAGGTGACTGTTCGTGGCTAGACGCCCCCTGCGACGCAGGACCCCGGAGATACCGGGGTTCCTGCGAGTCGCTTTTACCGGGCTTAACCGAGCGATTTCGCGGCGTCGATCACGTGCTGAGCGTCGATCCCCAGTTCTTTCATTACTTCGTTCCCCGGCGCGCTCATCCCAAAACGATCAATGCCGATGATTTTGTCGTCGAGGCCGACGTATTGCACCCAGATTTGCGGGACGCCGGCTTCGATCGCCCCACGTTTCCTACATTCGTTAGGCCCCGCTTCCGCGCGATAGCTCTCCGGCTGGCGTTCGAAGCGCTCGAAGCACGGCATCGAAACCACCCGTGCCCCCTCGCCCAGCTCCTTCGCTGCGGCCAACGCGTGCTGCAATTCACTTCCGCACGAGAGGAGCATGAGGTCGAGCTTTCCTAATTTGTTCTTCGCGATGTAGCCCCCGCGGAGCACGCCTTCGCGACGCAGTGTCACGTCGATCTCTCCCAACAGCGGCACGACCTGTCGGGTTAATGCGAGCAAAGTGGGACGGCGGGACCAATGACATCGAGCTGCGGCATGACCCGGCAGGCTTGCCACCGTCTCGACCGGCTCGTGGGTTGGGCCATCCTCGCCGGCAGGCGTCGTCTCATGCAGCGGCATCCCGTTCTGGCGCCGACGCCACCATCAAGGCGCAGCACCTCAACGACATGCTGGCGTTGTGGGCGGAAGACGGCGTCCTGATTGTCGGGACAACCACGAATCAGGGGAGAGATCTCCCATCCTGCGGCTCGGGGACGCTGTGCGATTTTTTCGCTAATCACGCCGAGTCGTTCGTCCTCGGGAATCACTGGGAATCCCTCGCGCCGTCGTTCAAGACCGCCTTCCAAGCGCACGGGGTCACCGCTGACGTGTATTTCGAGTGCCACTACTTTGACGTACTCACAGGGTTGAAGATGTCCGACGTCTCTTACGGCCTCCGCGGCCAGCCTGGAAGCGGCCAGGCGCGCAAGGTGAACGGCATCTGGCTGCTGTCGTACGCCAACATCGGCTTCCCGCCGCTCTCGTGCGATTAGGCGCACCGGAGTAAACAACTAACAAAAGGAAATTGAAATATGAAAAATCAAGCACTTACCACAGAACGGTAATTCCAATGCTGCTGATCGCGTTGGCCCTTGGCTGCTTCTCGCTTTCGCCGGCGGTGCAGGCAGCCGGTCGTCCCTCGATCGTCGGTTTATAGAACGCCGAAATCTTCCAAAGAACGGGAGAATTTTTGTTCGAAACTCACGTTCAATGGCACAGTGACGGGCTGGAATCCGACATCAACTCCATTGCACCAGGAGCGGTTTGCATGGGTGTCTTCAAAACGGCCTCCGACGGAACGGTCCATCTCCACCACGTCATATTCACGTTCGATGCCAACGGGGTGGTGAACGGTTCCATCGACGAGACGCAGCTTAAAACTGTCGCCCGCGATGGCAATTCCTACAGCGGTACAAACGATCAGAAGTTCTACGACTTAAACGGAAACTTCCTCTTTGAGCTGACCGGGACACAAACGGCTACCCGTATCACCGTCGAGCGTTGATCAAAAACGAGCCGATCGAATTCGCGGGAGCCGCCTGCGGGCGGCTCTTTGCGTTTGTGAATGTTGCTTTGGGCGAGGACGGATTCGTCGGGACCAGGATTCGTTTAAAATTATAGGTAACCGCGGGTCCGATTTCCTGCAGTACTGCAATGACAGCGACTTATAATCGATCACCAAACCAGCTCAAAATGCCGTCAATCAAAAGAAAGACACCTATGAAAAAGTCACCGTTCGTTCTCCGTTCTGCGCCGGGACTCCGGCGATCAAGCGTGTTTGCGCGCACCACGCCCAAGAAAAGCTTTCTCTTTCTTGGATTGCTCGTCTGCCTGCTCTTCGCCAGCAGCGGAGTTCTTGCCGCTACTTTCGAGGTGAGTGTCGCTCCCGGCGGGGATTTTACCTTTTCCCCAGCGACTGTTTCCATTCATCCAGGAGACACGGTTCTATGGACCTGGGAGGATGCAGGCCACAGCGTCACATCCGGGACGCCCGGTCAAACCACCGGGCTATTTGATTCCGGAGTCCAGAACACGAACTTCACTTTTTCGTTCACCTTCACGAGTGTTGGAACCACCAGTTATTATTGCAAGCCTCACGGCATCTGTTGCGGGATGGTCGGCTCCGTCACTGTGGCGGAAGGGACGCCTACGCCCAGCCCATCACCCTCGCCCAGTCCTAGCCCGGCTTCGCACGCGCAGTTACTAAATGTTTCTACTCGTCTGCGCGTGCAAACCGGCGACAACGTGCTTATTGGGGGATTTATTGTGGCGGGAAACGATCCCAAGAAAGTAATTTTGCGCGCCATTGGACCATCTCTAACACCACTGGGTGTGACGGGAGCGCTGGCCGATCCGGTGTTGGAGCTCCACGGCTCAGGCGGAGCCTTGATAACAAGCAATGATAACTGGAAAGACACGCAGCAGACGGACATCGAGGCGTCGGGGTTTGCGCCAAAGAGCGAGCTGGAGTCAGCCATCATCGCCACGCTCGACCCGGGAGCCTACACGGCGATCGTCGGTGGCAAGGCGGGACGCAGCGGAGTGGGACTGGTGGAAGGTTATGACCTGGATCAGGCGGCTGATTCCCAGTTGGGCAATATCAGCACCCGGGGTTTGGTTGAGAGCGGCGACAATGTCATGATAGGGGGCTTCATTCTCGGCAACGGGGACGGGACAACCAATGTGCTGGTCCGGGCCATAGGTCCCTCCTTGACCCAAGCAGGAGTGCGCGGAGCGATGGCCGATCCGACCCTTGAGTTGCATGACAGCAATGGTGGCCTGCTTATGAGCAACGACAACTGGAAAGAGACACAGGAAGCGGAGATTGAAGCAACTGGTCTCGCGCCAGCGAATGACTTGGAATCCGCCATCCTCGTGACGCTCCCGACCGCAGCCTATACGGCGATTGTCGCCGGCAAGAATGACCTAACGGGTGTAGCGCTTGTGGAAGCCTATCGGTTGCCATAGGTCGGAGTTTAGGATCCCGTGCTGGGGGTCGATCCCGAGCTCCTTCAACGCTGCATTCCCGGGGCGCGCTCATGCCGAAACGTTTTCCCCGGCTACGACCAATGACATAGTGACGGCCTCGAGTTCGAAGTTGCCGGCTTCTTCACCGCCCCTGTCTGTCAGGAAAACTTCGAGCAAACAGTGGACGGCATTGTTTATCACTACCGTCGCATGGACCTTCGACACGAGCGGCGCGCTCAACGGCTACTGGGACGAGCACGCGATCGATACGGTCAGCGCGAACGGCAAGAGCTGCTCCGGCACTTACACCAAGGACTCCTACGACCTGAACGGCAACTTCCTCTTCGAAGATTTCGGTACGCAGACGGCGACGAGGCTCACGCCGCGCGATTAAAGCAGGGTGGAATGCTGCCAGCGTACCACAACCTGCCTCGGCGACTTTTGTCCTGAATCAAAAGATGCGCGAAGCACAAACCGAGGAAGGAAATAGGGGCCATAATAGAATGGCACTAAGCTAAGACCGGTTCGGACAGCCCAAGGAAGGCGCTTTGTAAGCGCCCTCGGCGGTTTCAAACCGCCGCTCGCTACTCCGCGCGCAAGGCGAGGCTTTCAAATTCACCCTGCTTGGTTCCTCCCGAGAAAGACCTTGACAATTTCTCCCGCGAGTGGTGCAATCGTCCTAATCCAATTCGACTGCCGAAGTCGGCCGTTCTGGCAGTTCGATTGACGAAGCTGGCCGTTCTGACTTCCCCAACCCGTAACCACCGCTTATGAAACACATCGACCCACTCTGCCGCCGCGTCGTGCGCCTGGCTTTCCTCTGTCTTGCCCTGCTCCCTGCCGAGTCGTTCGCGACAAGCTCATTCGTCTTCATGGACACCGGCTTGCTTACGAGCGCGCGGGCTTATCACACCGCGACGCTGCTGCCCGACGGCAAGGTCCTGGCGAGCGCCGGCGACGACGGCACGAGAGCTATCGCCACCGCCGAGCTTTACGATCCCCCAACCGGCATCTGGACGCCAACCGGCAGCCTGCGTCACCAACGTTATCGTCACAGCGCTACCCTCCTGCCGAACGGGCTCGTGCTCGTCGTAGGCGGCCTGTCAACGGGCGACGGGCTTACCTCGGCGGAGCTTTACGACCCGGCCACTGGCACCTGGAGTGAAACGGGATCGCTCTTCGAGGGCCGGGCCGCCCATACCGCGACGTTACTGCCCGATGGCCGCGTGCTTGTCGCCGGTGGCGGCGGCGCGAACGGGAGCGGGCCGATCGCGAGCGCGGAAATCTACGACCCGGCAACGGGGTTATGGACTCGAACCGCAAGTATGTCGGTGGCGCGCTTCCGGCACGAGGCGACCTTGCTCCCGAATGGGCTGGTCCTGGTAAGCGGCGGTAATGGACTGAGCGGTCCCACGGCGACCGCGGAACTTTATAACCCGGCAACCGGGTTCTGGAGCCCAACCGGAAGCTTGATGTTCCCGCGTTTTCGTCACACGCAATCGTTACTGGTCAACGGGCTGGTGCTGGCGGCGGGAGGCCTCGATGCCAAGCTTACCGTGATTGGGACGGCCGAGATTTATGATCCCGCGACTGGGAGGTGGATGCAGACGGCTTCGCTCCATGTCGCGCGCGCGCAGCACACAGCGACGCTCCTGCCCAATGGCCTGGTGGCGGTCGTGGGAGGTGAACATGGCCCGACCCCGACGACCGAACTTTACGACTCCTCCACTGGGACCTGGTCGCTCAGCGGCAACCTGTTAGAAGCGCGTTCTGCCCATCAAACAGTGCTTCTGCCGAGCGGCGATATTCTCGTCGTTGCCGGCTTCAATGGCGCCCCGCCCGCAGGGGCTCCGTTAGCCCCGAACTTTGATCATCACTCACTCATGGATGCGGAAATCGGCACTCTGGATGGAAACCCGACGCCAACGCCGACGCCCACTCCAACGGTGAGCCCAACACCAACCCCTGCGCCCCCGGTTATCACGAAGCAACCGAAAAACCAGAGCGTTAACGTCGGTCAGACGGCGTTATTTCAGGTTGCCGCGACGGGCGTGCCACCCTTGAGTTACCAATGGATGAAGAATGGCAGTGAAATTACAGGGGCTGTGTCAGCGAAGTATAAGACCCCGCCGGTTACCGCGGAGGATAATGGCAGCCTCTTCGCCGTCACGGTCTCAAATGCCGGAGGCAGCGTCACGAGTCGGTCAGCGACTCTTTTTGTGAATCCATCCTCCGCTCGCGCAAGCGGGCTGCCAGATTCAGTGTCGTCACAACCGTCACCGTAACTGACAGCTTGGGCACTCTCAACGGCGATTGGGCGAGCACGGTCAGCGCGGACGGCAAGAGCTACTCCGGCACTTAGACCAAGGACTTTACAACACCAGCAGTAACTTCCTCTTCGAGGACGCCGGTCCCCTTACCGCGACCCGGCTGACCGCGGACCGTTGAGATGATGCTCGGGCCGCCGGAGAGACAACAGGGTTCATGGCTGTCCCACCGGCGGCTTCCGGGCGGTTAAGCTATATCTGGCAAATCCGCTCAAATTCCGCCTTGCCTAACGGCTGAACAGAGAGGCGCGAGTTCCGCAGGAGAGCGATCTCGCGCAACTTCGGCTCCTTCTTGATCTGCTCGAGCGTGACGGGGTGCTTGAGCGATTTGACCGGTTTCAGCTCGACTGCGCTCCAGTCCCCTTCCTTCGCCGTCGGGTCGGGGAATGCCTCGCGCGTGACCTGGGCAATCCCGATGACCGCCTTATCGCTCACGCTATGATAGTAGAGGACGGCGTCGCCTTTGCGCATCGCGCGGAGGTTGTTGCGAGCCTGGAAGTTGCGCACTCCGGTCCATTGCGTGGAGCCGTCGCGCACGAAATTATCCCACGAGTAGGCTTCGGGTTCCTGTTTCACGAGCCAGTGATTTTTCATGGTTCGTTCGATAACACAGAGGCGAAGCGCGCAAAAGTTGCGATATGCTTTGGGCGATGCGTTTGCGCTTTTTTCTTCTCCTGCTCGCCCTCCCTGTTTTTCTGGCGGCGGTCGCCGCGGCGGCCGATTATCCCGCGCCTAACGAGGGCGATTTTGTCCTTCGGGCCTTCAAGTTTACCGACGGCGAGACGCTGCCGGAGCTGCGCCTGCATTATCGGACGCTCGGGAAGGCCGCGAAGAATGCGAAAGGACAGACGCAGAACGCCGTCCTCATCATGCACGGCACGACCGGAAGCGGGGCGCAATTCATCCGGCCCGAATTTGCCGGCGAACTCTTCGGGCCCGGCCAGCCACTCAATGCGGCCAAGTTCTTCATCATCCTGCCAGACGACATCGGCCACGGGAAATCGAGCAAGCCGAGCGATGGAATGCACGCCCGGTTCCCACGCTACGGCTACCGCGACATGGTGGAGGCGGAGTATCGGCTGTTGAAAGATGGACTCGGGGTGAATCACGCGCGGCTCGTCATGGGAACGTCGATGGGAGGGATGCATACCTGGCTTTGGGGCGAGATCCATCCCGACTTCATGGACGCGCTCCTGCCGCTGGCCAGTTTGCCGACCCAGATCTCCGGGCGCAATCGCGCCTGGCGGCGGATTATTATCGACGGGATCCGCAATGATCCGGCGTGGGATGGCGGCGATTACAAAACCCAGCCGCCAAGCCTGCGCACTGCCGCCGAGATGCTCTGGTTCATGAGCAGCAATCCGATCCTCCGGCAAAAGGAAGCGCCCGACCTAAAGAAAACCGACGCGGCGCTGGATAAGTTTGTCGATGATTACGTCAAGACGGGCGACGCGAACGATGTCCTCTACGCGGTCGAGGCTTCGCGCGATTACGATCCGGGTCCGGCGCTGGAAAAAATCCACGCTCCGCTCCTGGCGATCAATTCCGCCGACGACCTGATTAATCCGCCGGAGCTCGGCATTCTCGAGCGCGAGATCAAGCGCGTGCCGCAGGGGCGCGCAGTCGTTATACCGCTGAGCGACAAGACGCGCGGCCACGGCAGCCACACCGTCGCCGACCTGTGGAAAGAGCAGTTGGTCGACCTGCTGAAACGCTCCGACCGCTGATTATATCCCGAACGGTTTTTCGGCGCGCGAGAAGATTCGACAAGCGGTGCGATCTACGACAAAATCGACCGCATGCCGCGCCTGCCATTCATCACTTTCGAAGGCTCGGAGGGCTGCGGAAAATCGACTCAGGTCAGTCTGCTCGCCTCCCGCCTAACGAGTGCCGGTGTCCCGCTCCTCGTGACTCGTGAGCCGGGCGGGACCGCGATTGGCGAAAAGATCCGGCACCTCCTCCAGTTTGCCCCTGAGAGCGTGGCCATGACGCCCGAGACCGAGCTGCTCCTTTTCGAGGCGAGCCGCAGCCAGCTCGTGAGGGAAGTCATTCAGCCCGCGCTCGACCGCGGGACGGTCGTCATTTCCGATCGCTTCGCCGATTCCACAACCGTTTACCAAGGCGTCGCCCGTCGGCTCGACCAGGAAATGGTCGGCCACCTCAACACCTTCGCGGTCGGGAAATGCTGGCCCGATCTGACCTTCCTTCTCGATATCGACGTCGAGACCGCGCGTGCCCGCATGATGCGCCGCGTCCGCCCGGCCGCTGGGATCGATCGGATGGAACAGGAACCGCTCAAGTTTTACGAAGCGGTCTGCGTTGCCTATCGCGAGCTGGCGGCGCGCGAGCCGTATCGCATCCGAATGATCGACGCAACGCGCCCAATCGCAGAGATCGAACAGGAAATCTGGGAAGTCATTTCGACGCGCTTCGGCCATCTCGCCCAAATGATTCCTATGCCGAGCCATTCCCGGCATTCCTGACCCGTGGCTTTTAAACCGGAGGTCGCGCTCGAATACCTGGCGAGCGCGCAGAAACGCAATCGTCTCGCCCATGCCTATCTCATCACTGGCGCGCCCGGGAGCGGGAAACGCGCGCTCGCCGCGGAGCTTGCCCATCGCGTCAACGGCGCACCGGTCAATGAAATTTTCGCCGGCAGCGCGCCCGACGTGCACCTCGCCAGCCCGGAATCGAAATCGCGCCGGATCGTAATCGAACAAATCCGCGGTCTCGAGCACGCGCTGCAGATGCGGGCGAGCGACGGTCGTCGCAAAGTGGCGGTGATTTCCGAGGCCGACCGGATGATGACGCAGGCGGCCAACGCTTTCCTGAAAACGCTGGAGGAACCGCCTAACAATTCGCTTCTCCTTCTCCTCAGCTCGATTCCGGAAGTCTTGCCCGAGACAATTCTCTCGCGCTGCATTGAGATCCCCCTCGCCTCTCCCGCCGATGTCGCTCTCTCCAGTGAAGAAGAGCAACTGGTCGAGCTGCTCAATCGCCTAACGAAAGCTTCGAGCGGCAGTGTGCACGAGGCCTACCAGCTCGCGCAGGGCGTGCACGGGCTGCTCGCGCAAACGCGCGAAAGCATCCAGCAAGAAACCGCCGCCGCACTCAAGCGCGAGGAAGCGCATTACAAAAACACGACCGATGGCGGCGCCTGGCTGGACACTCGCGAAGATCATTACAAGGCGCTGACCGAAAGCCTCTATCTGCAACAGCGCGCGCAGTTGATCGAGACGCTCTTCCGCTGGTGGACCGATGTCCTGCGTGCCAGCACCGGGGTCGCGACGCGGGATTTGCCGCAGGCCCAAGCCAGCACGGAAGCGCTGGGCGCCCGCCTAACGACCCCGGAAATTCTCCAGCGCATCCGGAGGCTGGAGGAACTACGCGATCACCTTGGCCGCAACATCCAGGAGGCGCTCGCAATCGAGGTCGCGTTCCTCAGTGTCTTTCGCCTGTAGCCGGGGTCAGCGACTCCGGCTACAACTTGCTTTCCGAGCGCGGGCGAAAATTCAACATCAGCGGCAGTCCGGAGAACGGTTCGGCCTGGCGGATTTGCGCCTCAAGATAACGCGCGTAGGTGTCGACCAATAACTTCGGATCGTTCACGAAGAGAACAAACTCGGGAGTGGGAAGCGGGCGGTTTTCTCCGCGCGTCTGCGTGGCGTAAAACAACTTCATCCGCTTGTTGGCCGACATCGGCGGCGGGCTGACCACGAATGCTTCGCGCAGCAATCGGTTGAGCACTCCCGTGCTGAGACGAGCCTGTGCTCCGCGGCGAATCTTGCGGATCGCGCTGAAAAGCCGATCGACGTTTTCGCCGGTGAGTGCGGACGCGACGAGGATCGGCGCGTAGGGCAGAAAGAAGAGCCGCTCGCGTGTTTCCTTGATCAACCTGGCGAGCGTCTCCTTTGCCCCGCGCTCCGGCTTCACGAGATCCCACTTGTTGACCAGGATGAGGGACGGTTTTTGCGATTTCAGTATCAGCGCCGCGATCTTTTTGTCCTGTAAAGTGACCCCGCTGGTGGCGTCGACCACCAGCACGCAAAGATCGGCGCGCCGGATGGTGCGCTCCGAGCGCATCACGCTGAAAACTTCCACCGAACTCGAATGTTTTCCCCGCGGGCGAATGCCGGCCGTGTCGATGAGCAGGAAATCATCCTTGCCATGCCGATAGGCGATGTCGACCGCGT
>JBPCLI010000104.1:0-37496 GCA_051003415.1 Chthoniobacterales bacterium
GGTGCAAAACATCTTTAACAACTCCTTAAATTTGCGTTCCGAAATCCTTGCATCGCAAATATATCTGTTTCTCATTGAAGCCCAATATCATAGACGCCATAGCAACGTCTAATCTGGGCAAGACCCACTGAAAATGTGGGAGCGGCCTTTGCGCCGCGAACGCCAGCGCGGAAAACCGCTGCGCCGTGCTTTCGGCAATCCCCGCAAAGACAAAGTGCTTCGCGCGCTGAACAACGGCGAGCGCGGGATGCCCTTTCAGGATTAGGCGTAGCGAGCGCGCGCACCTGCGCGCTGAAAGCTGAAAAGTTGTAGCGGCGGTCGTGCCGACGCAGAACTTCTTCATTCATCCTTCTTACTTCATCCTTTATCTGGCCTTCCGACCTTCGCGTTTCGCGTTCCGCGTTTCGCGTTTCGCGTTTCGCGTTTCGCCTTCCTTGCCCCGGTCCGCCACCTTTTTAAGAAAAAATCACAAAAAAGGCTTGCAACGATTCCGCAAACACCTCTAAAACCGAACATAGCAGACCAAAAAAGTGGTCCCGCCTATGAATGCCAGACCCGATCCTTATTCGAACCCGCGTGGACGCGCGGTTGATTTCATCCTCATTCTCATCGCCCTCCTGGCCATCTTCCTCGCCATGTGGACGGCGCCCCCTCACCATTCGGAGAACGGGGCTTCTCGGCATCCGTCTACAACAACTGTCGTCGCTACCCGATGAGCATGGAGTCTTCCATTTCGATTGCCTCGTGCCTCAGCCTTTCCGCTTCCCGGTGGTCAGCTATCCCTTTTAAGCTGTCAGCTTTCAAAAGAATAAGCTTGCAGAGCACTCTCGACTCAATACAAACCACAGCGACTAGGAGCGCCGCAGAATGATGACCCAGAAAGTCGACCCATACGCCAGCAAACTCCACCGAAGGATCGACGTCCTCCTGCTCGTCCTGATCTTCTCCCTATTTGCCCTCCTCATCGGCACCTCGGCGCATGGGCAGTCGACCAAAATTCGGAGTGAATGGGACAGTGACGATTGGTGGGCCGTGCGAGAGACGGCTTTCTTTCCGCGCTATCAATTCACGTTGACTCCAACTACTCCCGTGTTCGCGAAGCTAAGCAGACCCAATTTGGAATATTTTCCCCCAATTGTCGGACCCGACGCGGTGACGGGAACGGCTAAGGATTTCAATGCGAGCACTGACTTGACGAACGGAGCGAATTACAGTCCTACCGGTACACCCACTAACACTACAGACGTGCGACTCACGAGTTCATCGACTGCCCTGCGCATTTCGACCGCTAGTGTCACGATGGAATCACTCAGCATCGCTAACGGAACTAGTTATTCCATTGCTAATGCCACCACGACCTCGACAAACCGGACATTGACACTCGGAAATAGCGCAGGCTTTACGAATGTTTTTAGTGGAGTAGCAAACGATTTGATTTTTCTTAGCGGGAATTCCAATCTTACGATTCAGGGCCCGAATGCGAGCACCGGCACAGGAACGCTTTCGCTCGCCCTTGCCAATAGCGGCAATTTCAACGTCGCTACCGGGTCAACATTGACGATTAACGCCAACATTTCTGGGTCCGTCAGCATCACAAAGACCGGCGGAGGCACCGCCGTCATCAATCCGACAAAGACTCTCTACACGGGAAATACGATAATTAACGGCGGCACGTTAGCGGCGAGTACCGGAGATTATTTTGGACCATTTAATTCGTCAATCACCATCAACGCCGGCACCCTTCGGTATGACGTCACTTACACCGGTGGGGGAAACACCATCGTAGTGGGAAGTGCGTCAAGCGCCATTGACACCAACGGGAGCGGCGTCAGCTATACGCCGGGAGTGATCAGTGGGAGTGGCTCGTTGACGAAAAACGGCCTCGGAACTCTGAACCTCTCTTCCGTAAATACCTTTACAGGCGGCTTCACGGCAAACGCTGGCCTTACTAATCTGAACGTTAACGGCGCCCTTGGCTCGGTGACTTCGGTCACAATTGGTACCGGAGCGACTGTTCAGAGCCCCGGGACTGGTACTACTAATGTGATCAATGATGCCGCTTCAGTTTCGCTTAGTGGGACTGGTGCATTGGATGTCAGCGGTGGAACCGAGACGGTCGGATCTTTAGCCAGCACGAGTGGCACCCCATTTGTTGTTATAGGCGATTTTAGTGGAACGGCCGGCAGTTTCACTGTTGGGGATAGTAGTTCCACTACGTTCGCGGGTGTTATCAGCGGTTCGCGCGCTACTGCGGGAGCCATCTTTACCAAACAAGGAAGCGGAACGCTGACTCTTTCTGGCGCGAACACGTATACTGGCCAAACGGTAATTAACAACGGCACGCTCAGCTTGGATAACGCGGGCAGCACAACTCCGCGGCTTGTGAATACGACGAACATCACAGTAAATTCGGGCGGCACACTTTTGCTGGCATCCAGCAGTGGCAGCAGCACAGATCGGATCAATAATGCTGCTACCATCACTCTGGCCGGGGGCACCTTCAATCTCGGAGGCCGGTCCGAAGGCGCAGCCGGCACGAGCGGGGTGGGCGCGCTGACGTTGACCAACAACTCGGTGTTTGATTTCGGAACACTCGGGACGAGCAACCTGATCCAGTTCGCTGGCCTGGGAACGCATACCAGCAGCGCTCTCTTCCAGATTATCGATTGGGAAGGCACCCCGGGAAGCGCGAACGGAACCGATCGCCTCCTTTTCGCTGGCACCTCGTCCGCTTTTACATCTCTCTACAATCAAAGCGATGTGAGCTTCAACGGTGAATTTGGTTACGACGTGATGGATTTCGGCACATTTTATGAAGTCTTCGGGGTCGCGAAAGTTCCCGAGCCCTCCACCTGGGCTTCTGCAGCACTGGCGCTGCTGGCAGTTGGGTATTCGCAACGTCGGCGGTTCTCGAAGCAGTCCGCGCTGGTTAAGATCGGTTGATCGGCGGTTTGGGGGCCGTCTCTGATCTCCGGCCTCTGATCTCTGGCCTCTGATCTCTGGCCTCCCGCCTATGAATCCCAGACCCGATCCTTACTCGAACTCGCGTGGACGCGCGGCCCATTTTTCATCCTCATTCTCACCGCCCTCCTGGCCATCTTGCTCGCCATCCGGACAGCGCCCCATCACCAATGGGAAACCGGCGCAGCTCGGGATCCGGCTAGAACCGTGGTCGCTACCGGATGAGCGTTCCGATCGCCGTTTTGGAAAGGTGAAACCGCCGCTAAAAATATTTGACAAAAATTGCAAAATAGTTATTGACGCATGCCTGACGATTTGTTCTGGTCGTCGCGATGAAATTTCCAGACAACCCAGGACACCAAAAATCGATCCCCCCCCCATGCCGCGCGGCCACGCGGCCGACCTCATTCTTATCTTCCTCGCCCTGCTCGCAATCTTGTTCGCGACCTTGACCGCACCACGATCACACAACACCCCAAATTTTAAACCGACGGCCGCACATTCACTGTCACGTTCCACCTCTAAATGAAAAATCTATCGTTTACCCGCTATTTCGGAGCCGTTGCCGCCCTCTTCCTCCTCGCCGGCGTGGCCGCCCCGCGCGCAAACGGGGCGCTGGTCACGTATTACAATTTCGACGATTCTGACCTTACATCCGATACCGGTCCCGCTACTCCGCCGCCTTTGCAGACCACAATGATTACCAAGAGTGCGGCCGGCACAAGTAGCTTTGTGACGGGAACAGGCATCAATCTGGCGCCTGGAGACACTGTAACCACTAATAAGGCACTCCAGATGGCGGCTAGTGGGAATGCTAATTCTTCCTTTCAGTTCAGTGTAACCTCGACAGGGCTAGCGAATCTTTCACTGAGTTTCGCGACCGCGTTAACGGGAAATTTTGACAACGAGATTGTGGCCGTCAGCATAAATGGGGGCGCTTTTACCACGATCCTCAACATTCCAAGTTCAAGTGCGCCGACCTTCACCCAAGAGAGCATTAGCAACATTGCGGGCACCGGAAATCAAGCGTCAGTCACTTTCCGTTTTACCTTTACTGGAAATGGGAGTGTATCTGGCACAGGCACCTTGGACAACATTCAGGTCAACACTGTTCCCGAACCAGCAACCGTCACTAGCGGCGTGCTCGCGCTTCTGGCTCTTTGCTGGCACCAGAGGCGTCGATTTTTCAAACGTAGAGAACTTCTTAGTTTTCAAGTGTAAGGCAGCCTGAAGCGGAGGCAGAATTCTGCTCGGCAGAGCTTTGAGGCCCGGTTCTATTTTACGCAAGCGGTGAAGCTCACTCCCCGCCTTTTAGCGCGCGTTGACGAAGACCTCGATCTTACACCTCCGGAAGAACTGCGAGCGCGTCGGATCCGGCGTCGAGTTCTAACAGCGGGGCTATTCATTGGTATCTTTGCGGTTGGTGGCTGGTACGAGGCGCGCCCGGCGAGCCGTGCCATCAAAGCATGGCACTCCCGGCGGCTGGCACGGGAAGCGTCTGCGCTAATTGAAAAGGGGGAGTGGAAAGCCGCGGATGAGAAGGCGCGCGACGCTTATTTGCTTGGCCCGACAGAACCAGAAACTTGGCGAGCGATCGGCCGGCTCCTTTCCCGCGCGGGACAAAAGGCTGCGGCTCTAGAATGGTGGCGAAAGTTAGAAGGGGCGCACAAAATCACGATCGACGATCGCCGCGAATACGCTGGCTCTGCCCTTGCCGTGGACGAGTTAGCGACGGCTGCGACGCAGATCGATGCCTTACTCGCGCAGCCGGGAGGGCCCACACCGCAGGACAAGTTGTTTGCCGGTAATCTCGCTGTTCGTCGTGGAGAGAGTGCAAGTGCGCTGGCTTACGCTGAACGCGCGCTGGGCGATAGTCGGGCTCGGCCTAACGAAGTCCTTTCTGCCGCGATCTTAGCCCTTTCGGTGACCGCTCCCGACTCGGCATCCTACGCCAGCGCTTGGAAACGCATCGAAGGCTTGGCGCGGAATTCTGCCAACGTCATGTCACTTAGTGCCCTTACTTTCCTGTCTCAACAACAGGCGCCAACCGCCTCTTCTGGAGGAGAAAACAGCGCGGCGTTTTCCTTAGCCCAAACTGCTACCGCACCTCCGGTCACAAGTTTATCCGCAGCTGAAGTAGCCGATCGATTGGAAAGACATCCAAAAGCTCGCTCTTATCATCAGCTCCTGGCGATGAAGTTGCGCGCCCGCGAACAACCATCGCGCGCTGATGAGTTACTAAATCAGGCGATCGCGCGCTTTCGCAATTCGGACGACGAAACCCTGACGGCGCTAAACACCTGGCTTTACACTCAGAAGCGATATCAAACCATGGTCGACATAATGCCTTTGCAGCGCGCGTTACATGGGCGCGAGCTTTATCTTCAATATCTTGATGCACTCGGCGCGCTGGGACGTTTTCAAGAAGTTCGGGACCTGCTTTCCAGCGAGCGTTTCCGGTTGGACCCGGTTTTTCAGCACATGTATCTCGCCACTGCCCGAGAGCAACTAAAAGAAGTAGCCGGCACAGCTAACGAATGGCAGCGCGCGCTGGAAGCGGCGGCCGACGCAAATCAGTGCATGGCCCTGGCAAACTATGCTGAACGCGCCGGCGCATCGGCTATCGCGGACTCCGCCTACACGCAGGCTATCTCCTTCGCGCCAAACCTGCGCGCGCCTTACGAGTCACGCGCCCGCCTGGCTCGCGCGCGTGGTGAAACGGCGAAGGCGAAAGAGATTCTGACTCAGATCTGTCGATTGTCGCCCGAGGATGATCTTGCGCGCAATGATCGAACATATCTAAGCCTGCTGCTGGGTGCTTCGGGGGCTGATGCTGAACGCGCCGTGCGAGAGGCTGAATTATTGGTGAAGCGAGAGCCGATGAACTGGCAGGCGCGAGCGACGTTATCGTTGGCCCAGTTGCGCCTCGGCCACCCGGCCGCGGCCCTGAAAGCGTTCTCTGGAATTAAAGCGGCGGAAGATTCCCCGGTGGGTCCGCTGGCAATTCGTGCGGTAGCGCTTGACGCAAACGGCTGGAAAGAAGCGGCGAAAGGCGACGCGCGCACGTTAGCCGCAGCACCGCTCCTCCCCGAGGAACGCGCGTTGATTGCGCCTTTGTTAAGCGATTAGAAACAATCAATCAATAAGGTCGCAATCGCGATCCGTTGCTTGTCCCAGCGCTTGCTTGGAGTCCGAGAGCGGCGCCCAAACGCTCGTGATCTGTTTCAATTTCAACGATTCAAAGAGCTGCGTTCCCAATGCAATTTCGGACGTCCCCGGGGCTCAAACCACGACGCTCACAACAGATTTCCTGACTCTCGGAACGAACTTCACCACACAGACACGGACAACAGTCGCGGGTTTCCTGGGGATGCGTCCACCGCCGCCGGCCTCGCCTCGGCGCGATCGCCTGGACACAACGAAAACGATTCCAGATGGCCCTTGCAGCAGCCAAATATTTGTGCTTGCCAGAAGTCAACAACGTTATTATAAAAGCAGCATGATTAATCGCGTTCCCACTCGGTTGTTTTTCGGCATCTCCATGTTAACGGCGGTCGCTTTCAGTCTTAGTTTTGGCAAGCCGCCCAGCGGGAAGTGCACTGTCTGTCACAATCCCAAAAACCCTCACGAAATCAGCATTCCGTGTGATCAGGTGAGTAAATTCCTGGCCAACCATCCCGGCGACTATGCGGGACCGTGCCGGGTCGTTTCGGGAGAGCAGCCAGCGAAGCAGCCGGAAAAGCACTAACTCCGCGACGTCTGAAACAGGTTTGGCGACTGGCCTTCCCCTGGCCAGCAGCTCTTCGGATTTCGCCCACGTCACGTTGCGAATGCACGGTCGTCCTGGCTTTTCATCGCTTCCGGGGCCATTGCGAAACCCGCGCCATGCCGTGTTCTCTTTGCTGATGCTTGCCGCGGGGGTGCTCCCCGGCTGCTCCGGGCAAGTTACTCGAAATGTGTTGGCCACGGTGCTCTCTGTGCAGGGCGAAGTCAGTCGCATCTCAGCCGGAAGGAGAGTGTCTGCGCTGCTGGCGACTGATTCGAGACTCGCCGCCGGTGATACCCTGAGGGTGTCCCCGGGTGCGCGCCTCGATCTCGCCCTGTTACCCGGCATCCTGATGCAGGTTGCGGGCGGATCGGAGCTGGCGATCGAGAAGTTGCAGCTGGCCAAGGACGGCAACGATACCGGCGGCCACATCTTCAACCGAGAGGTGCGCCTGCGGCTGAATCGAGGAGCCATCATCATTGCCGTTGAATCCTTAAGCGCGACCCCGGCTCAATTGGATGTCGTGACCCCGCACGCGGCCATTCGTGGCGATGCGGACTGCCTCTTTCAGATTCGGGTGAACGATTCCAAGACGCGTGTGACGTGCGTGCGCGGAGAGGTTCAGGCAGGGGAAGGGAATCGCGAGCCTTCGGTGATGGGCGAGGGTGATGCGCGCGATTGGCCCTTTGGAAGAATGGAGGCAGCTTCCCGGCCCGGCGATTCGCCCGCAAGACCCGAGTTATCTGATGCTCTTAAAGCTGAAGAGCAGCTCCGAGAGCTGGCTTCGCAGCACCCGCCCGCTCTTCCCGATTAAGCGGCTGCTTTCCTTCCTCCCCAGCAGATTCCCAAATACGTCGCCACATACAACTGAAGCGAGGCGATCTGCAGGGGGAAATCGACCAGCGCGTGGAGAGCCACTCCCGTGAGAGCGAGCAAGCTAAGCATGAGCAAGGAACGGTAACGGGGCGCCAGATCTGTCCTCCGACGCAGAGCCTGGAGACCGCTCCAGATTCCGCCAAAAAATAGTGCCGCCCAACAGGCGCCTCCCAACCATCCCCACTCGAGCAGCGTTTGCAGATAATCCTGGTGCAAAAATCGCCAGACCCCCGGAAGTTGGTCACTCAGATCGCCAGTATAGAAGCGGAAGGCGACGCGAAACGTGCCGGGGCCAGAGCCCAGCATACCCGCACGAGGCAGGGCGCCGACGGCCGCTTGCGCAGACAACCAGCGGCCATCTACCGGAAACTGCTGACTGAACACCTGCCAGCGCTGGAGAGGTTGGTCGAGATGGCTGACGCGGGCCACCGCCCAAAGTGTCACCCCCACCAGCAGCACCCCGGTAATCGCATGTTTCGGTTCCAGATGCCTAATCATATGCCGAATGACGTTGATCGAGCCCAGCGCAAGGACGGCGATCAAAACCAAAGCGATCAGTTCCGCCGCGCGTGAAGTATTGGAAAAGACCGCCACCACCATGATCACCAGCAGGCACAGCCAGAGGGCTCGTGCCGCCGGGTGCGCCGGACGGGTCCAGGTGCGCAAAGCCAGTCCGGCCACCGGCGGCAAGGTCAGGTTCAGGAATGCCCCGGCGTTGGCGTGGTAATAATAGCTCGCAAAAAATGTCGAGACGCCGCCAGCAGGAGCCGGCTGCCAAAAGATCATCTCGGCGCCGCTGGCTTTCTGGAGCAAGCCGAGGAGGGCAATGGATCCCCCCGCCAGCCCCACGGCCCACCACAAGCGCAGTAGCCATTCTCGCTTCCGCGTCAGATCGGCGACAAACAATACGACCAGCAACAAGAGCGTCGCCCGCAGCATCCAGACGGTGCTGATCGCCACATCCAGCGACCCCGCCGCATGAGAAAATGGCCTATTGATCGGAAGGAAGACCGCATATTCCGGATCGTAAATCCAGCCCGCGTTCCAAACCATCCACCAACCGATGACAAGCAGAGCGCTGATGATGCTGCACAGGATCAGCTCCCGACGATCACGCGGGCGATAATCTCCGGCTTGCTCCGCGCGGTGATTTCTGGCCGCGAGCACATCTCGATGAAACAAGATCTTGCAGAGCTCGACGACCCCCCACCAGACGACCACTCCTCCCAGCATCCAGTTCAAAACCACCATGGTGGCCGGCGTCGTGCATCCGTATGCCCAGGGCGCGTAAATAAGGGCCGCGAAAAAGAGCCAGCGGTGCCCCTGCCATATCCATTTTCTCATGCGAGCAATCCCATCACCCGGCGTCTCTTCCTTGGCTCCGAATCCGGATCATGATCGGCTCTCCCTATTTCCGCAGCCCGACCGACTAGTAAGCCGTCCCTCAGTTTATCGGCCAGTTGCCCTTCCTGCAAGGAGCGAAGGGGTCAGTGAGGGGTTGCATTGTTTCTTCGGACAGTGAGGAAGGGTAATTTAATTCAGGGTTGGATGGATTCCCCAATCACAAAAAAACCAATAACGAATAACTTCCTCTCCCCATTGCTTATTCCCAAATACCGACGACTGTGGCGGCTCTTGGATAAGTTCTGTTCTGTTCGTAGTGCGGTAGATCGTCAGGTGAGATTCCTCATTGGTGATTCTGAAACCCGATTCCCGGGAACGGCTCTGTAGCTCCAGCTGCTTGCTCCAAAATCACAAAAACAATGAAACTATACGTAGGAAATCTCTCTTTTGAGACCACTGAAAACGATCTGCGCGACCTCTTTTCCGAACACGGCAAAGTGACGGACGTCGCCATCCTCAGCGACCGGGAGACCGGCCGGTCACGCGGCTTCGGCTTCGTTACCTTCACCGATGCGACCGGCGGCAACGCGGCGATCGCGGCCCTCAACGGCAAGGAAGTCTCCGGACGCGCCCTGACCGTGAACGAGGCGCGTGCTCGTGAAGAACGCTCCGGCGGCGGACAGTATGCCGGCGGTGGACGTCGGTAATTCGATCGCTTCTGATTTTGCAGGCCGGCGCCCGGTTATCGGGCGCCGGTTTTGCATGATCGAGTAGCAAAACTCAAATGGCTGTTGATCCCAAGAAAGCGATCGAAATCGAAGGCAAGGTCATGACCGTCCTGGCCGGCACCATGTTCCGGGTGCAGCTCGCAAATGAGCACATCGTGCTCGCCCATATCTCGGGCAAGATGCGGAAACGGTTCATCCGCCTGACGACGGGCGATAGGGTGCGGCTGCAAATGTCGCCTTACGATGTGGACAAGGCGCGCATCGTTTACCGGCTCGGATAGATTTTTACCGCGGATGACGCGGATGGTTTGAGGAGCACGGGGTCTCACCCCGTCGGTGCTGGGTGTCACCCAGCACGAACCTCCAAAACGCGGATAACCCCGCTCATCGCGCAGCAAAAGTGGAAGCCTGTTCAGCGAGACTCCTACCAACGGGCTGGCAGCCCGTGCTCCCCCGGATGAAGCTCGGACGACATCCGCCTATTGCGGACCGTCCCTCCAAGGCAGGCGGAGCGCCCGCCCTACAATATTTCAGCTTTCAGCTTTTCAGCTTTCAGCTTTTCCCTACATTCCGCCATGCCTTACACAGACCTTACTCCGCCCCCCGGCGCCAAAATTACCAGGACCGATAAACTGAGCGTGCCGGATCATCCGGTCATTCCGTTCATCCGCGGCGACGGCACCGGGCCCGATATCTGGGCCGCCAGTGTGCGAGTGATGGATGCGGCGGTCGAGAAGGCTTACGGCGGCAACAAGAAGATTTCGTGGTTCGAGGTCTTCGCCGGCCAGTCCGCGAAGGATAAGTTCGATAACTGGCTGCCGGACGATACGGTAACGGCATTCCGCGAATATCTGGTCGGGATCAAGGGTCCCCTAACGACGCCGGTCGGCGGCGGCATCAGTTCGCTGAACGTCGCGCTCCGCCAGATGCTCGACCTGTATGTTTGCTTGCGCCCGGTGCAATGGTTTGAAGGCGTCCCCTCGCCCGTGAAACGGCCGGAAAAGGTGAACATGGTGATCTTCCGCGAGAACACGGAAGACATTTATGCGGGCATCGAGTGGGCCGGAGGCACGCCGGAAGCGAAGAAGGTGCTCGACTTTCTCGAGAAGGAATTTCCGAAGCAGTTTTCCAAGGTTCGGTTCGGCACGGAAAAGAAGGCGCAGGAATTCTGGCAGGCGGTTGGCGCGAAGGATTTCCCGACCGATGTGCGCGTCGGTGTCGGAATCAAACCGGTCAGCTACTCTGGCAGCGTGCGACTGATCCACAGCGCGATCAGCTACGCGATTGAGAACAAGCGCAAGAGCGTGACGCTGGTGCATAAGGGGAACATCATGAAGTTCACCGAAGGCGCGTTTCGCGATTGGGGTTACGAGGTCGCGAAATCATTCTTCGGCGCGGAAGAACTCGACGGCGGGCCATGGTGCAAAATTCCGGAAGGCAAACCGGGCGCCGGGGTTGTGATCAAGGATGCGATCGCGGACATCACGCTCCAGCAGGTGCTGACGCGGCCGGAGGATTTCGACGTCATCGCGACGCTAAACCTGAACGGCGATTACCTGAGCGACGCGCTGGCCGCTCAGGTTGGCGGGATCGGCATCGCGCCGGGCGGGAATGTCAATTACATCACCGGCCACGCGGTCTTCGAAGCGACTCACGGCACGGCGCCGAAGTATGCGAACCAGGACAAGGTGAATCCGGGTTCGGTCATTTTGTCGGGCGAGATGATGTTCCGCTACCTGGGCTGGACGGAAGCGGCCGACCTGATCGTGAAAGGCTTGAACGGCGCGATCGCGAGCAAGCGGGTGACTTACGATTTCGCGCGCCAGATGGAGGGCGCGACGGAGATCAAGTGCTCCGCCTTTGGCGATAACGTGATCGAGCACATGTAAGGCGGACGTCGCTGCTTGTCCCGGGGAGGGTGCCCGCAACTCTCCGGATTGGGATTCGAACTCCGAAGGCTTTCGCGGGCGGGCAGCTTGCCCTGGCGACGGCCGCGGCTTAAATGTCCGCCCATGCATTGCTTTCGGCTTTTCAGCGTCGCCCTTGGCCTAACGATTCTGCCGCTGCCGTTGCTCGGGGCCCCCTTGCCTTCGCCCGCGCCGGCCAGCGCGGCCGAAGGGAAGTCACAAGTCCAGGACCAGGCCGACCGATTTCTCGCGCTCGTAAATTCGAGCTACCAGGCGCTCTACAAGATTAACAGTCTGGCGCAATGGGACGCGGTCCGGGACGTGACCCCGGCGCACGACGCCGCTTCGGAAGCGGCAAGCAAAGCTTACGCCGCGTTCAACGGCAACCCGGACCTAATCAAGGAAGCGCAGGAGTTGCTCAAACAAAGCGCCGGCCTCCCTCCGCTCAGCGTCCGCGAACTCAAGCAGGTGCTGCTCAACGCCGCGGAAGGTCCGATGACGAATCCGGTGCTGGTCGAACGCCGCATCCAGGCCGAAACGCGGCAGGCCTCCTTCCTCAACAGCTTCCAATTTAAACTCAAAGGAAAGCCGATCACTGCGAACGAGATTGATAATCTGCTCTCCTCCAGTACTGACCTAGCCGAGCGCAAGGCTGTTTGGGAAGCCTCCAAGGAAATCGGATCGACCCTGAGCGTGAATCTTATGAACCTGCGCAACCTGCGCAACGGCGTCGCCGGCGAGATGAACTATCCCGATTACTTCACGCTCCAGGTCGCGCCCTACGGCATGACGGCTGACGAGATGGTGAAGATGAACGAGCAGTTCATGAACGATCTTCGGCCGCTCTATCTGCAACTTCATACCTGGGCGAAATACAAACTGGCCGAAAAATTTCATCAGCCAGTTCCAAACAAGATCCCGGCACATTGGATAAACAATCGCTGGGCTCAGAATTGGACCGGACTGGTCGAAGCGGCGGACCTCGATCCTTATTTCAAGGGCAAGACCGCAGAGTGGGTCGCAAAGAGCGCCGAGGATTTTTACCTCAGCCTCGGGATGCAGCCGCTCCCGGGAAGTTTTTGGGTCAAATCGGATCTTTATCCGGTACCGAAAGGTGATCCGCGGAAGAAGAACACGCACGCCTGGGCCTATCACATCGATCTGGCCTACGACATTCGTTCACTGCAAAGCATCGAGCCGAACGCCGAATGGTTCTTCACCGCGCATCATGAACTCGGACACGGGCATTACTTTCTCTCCTACACGCGGCCGGAGGTGCCGCCGCTTCTTCGCCTCGGAGCGAATCCTGGCTTCCACGAAGGTATCGGCGAACTGGCTGCGCTCGCTTCCAGCCAGGTGCCTTACTTGCAGGCGAAAGGAATTTTGCCTAACGACTTCAAGGCCGACAAGATGGCTTTCCTGCTCGACGACGCCCTTTCCCGCTCGATTCCGTTTATCTTTTTCGCTTCCGGCACGATGACGCATTGGGAAGCCGACATCTACGCGCACAAACTGGATCCGGACGAATGGAACGCCCGCTGGTGGAAATACGTGAGCGAGTTCCAGGGCGTCGAGCCGCCCGAAAAGCGCGATGAAAAATGGGCCGACTACGCGACGAAAACGCACATCAACGACGCGCCCGCTTATTACTATAACTATGCCTTCGCGACCGTCCTGAAGTTCCAGCTGCACGACTACATCGCGCGCAAGATTCTGCATCAGCCGCCCCAGTCATGTAATTACGCCGGGAACAAGGAAGTCGGGAAATGGCTCTACGAAAACATCCTGAAGAAAGGCGGCACGGAAGACTGGCGCAAAGTGCTGAAGGACGCGACTGGCGAAGACATCTCGACCCGCGCGATGGTCGATTATTTCCAGCCGCTGATGGCCTGGCTCGAAAAACAAAACAAGGGCCGCAAGATCGGCTGGGACGAAGACAAAGAATCCCCCGAGCACGAAGAAAAAGAGAGCGCGGAACGCGAACACAAACTTTAAGGCGGGTGCGCTCCCCGGAACTTGGCAAGCGGAGCGCTTGCCCTGCAATTTTGACGAGGCGCCGTCCCCGTTAGGAAAAAAATTTGGACGACACTTCGTTCTCCAAAACAGCGGCGACGAACCCGGGAACGAAAAATTTTGGCGGATCAGGTAGCGCGCGTCGCCTCATCGCCTAGATTCGCTCCGCCCGCGCGTGGGGACGACGAGCGCGGCTCTCCCAAAGTGCAAACTGAGCCGAATATTGGATGGACTGAGCTGACGAACTTCGTCGGCCAATTGAATCACGATCTGCGCAATCATCTCAACGCGGTCGAGCTGCAGGCCACCTCTTTGAGTGACCTCGCCAGCGATAAGGAAGCGAAAAACGAGATTGACCGGCTCCGCAAAATGACCGGCGAAATGTCCACGCATCTGCGGCGACTCTCCGCGTCGCTGGCCCGTATTCGACCAACCACGATGCGCTACCTGGCGGCAGAATTTATCGAGGATCTGCGCGCGAAAATGAACCGCGAGCAGCCGGCGCTTGCCGCCCAGGTCGACTGGAAGATTTCGTTAGGCGAGGAAGCCCTGGAAATGGATCCACACCTCCTGCAAGAGGCGTTTTTCGAGCTGTTCACCAATGCTTCTACCCACGGCCGCGCGGAGGGCTCGCTCCTTTTCGAAGTCCAACATGAAGGCGAAACGATCGAATTTATCCTGCGCGAGCCCAAGGCGAAATTTGACGACACGACGGAAAACTGGGGCGGCCGCCCTCTCGCGCGCACCCGAAGCGGGCATTATGGTCTTGGCCTATTCCGGGCTCGCGGTATTTTCGAAGCGCACCATGGCACGTTTCGCGCACAATTCGATCCAACCACCTCGACCCTCGTTACAACTGTCTCGCTTCCCATCCTCGTCTCCTGAGTCGGCATCTCTCCGTTGCCGCAGCCGGAACTTTTCATGACCTCGGAAAATCGACGCATCCTGATCATCGACGACGAGCGCCCGATCCTGATGACGCTCGAGGCATTGTTAGGCCGGCACGGTTATCAGGCCGACGTGGCGGCCAATGCCGCGACCGGCATGCGACTGCTGCAGAGCAAATCACCCGCCCTCGTTCTGCTCGATCTGCAACTGCCCGATGCCGACGGATTGCAGATGCTCGAGCAAATCAAAACCGATCACCCCGACACCCAGGTCGTCATCCTGACCGCGCACGATTCGTTGAACAACGCGATCGAGTCGATCAAACGCGGCGCCTACCATTTCATCAGCAAACCGTATGCGCCGGAGGAGCTCCTCAGTCTGGTCGAGAAAGCGCTTGAGAAGCAATCGCTCCTCCGAGAAACGCTCGAATTGCGCCAGACAACGCAGGTTTTGAAACAACGTCTCGCGCAGGCGGAGACCCGGCTCGCGCCGATTTTCAAGAGCAAGGCGATGCAGCAGATCGACGAACTGATCACCGCGATGGCGCCATCCGAGGCAAACGTGCTCATCACCGGCGAAAGCGGCGTCGGCAAGGAAGTCATCGCGAACGTGATTCACAATCGGAGCCGGCGAGCGGAAAAGCCGATGGTGAAACTGAATTGTGCTGCGTTTCCGCAGGCGATGATCGAGGGCGAGCTCTTCGGTTACATGAAGGGCGCCTTCACCGGAGCGACAAACGATTTCCGCGGGATGATCGCGGAAGCCGATGGGAGCACGCTTTTCCTCGATGAGATTTCCGAGATGCCAGCGGAATTGCAGACACGTTTTTTGCGGGTCCTGCAGGAGCGGGAATTTCGTCCCTTGGGCAGCACCAAGACGTTGAAGGCAAACTTCCGCGTCGTAGCCGCAACCAATCGCCCGGTGCAACAGGCGCTGGCCGAAAATCGTCTTCGTTCGGATCTTTATTACCGGCTCAACACCTTCCAAATCGAATTGCCGCCGCTGCGCGAGCGGAAGGAGGATATTCCGCCGCTCGTCGCCAGTTTTGTTCGGACCTTTGCCCAGCAGCTCGGAAAAGCGGAGCCGACGATTGAACCGGAAGCGTTTCAAAAATTGCTCGATTACGGCTGGCCGGGGAACGTGCGCGAATTGCAGAACACGATCGAATACGCAGTCGTGCTCGCGCGACAAGGGCAGATCACGGTCAAGGAATTACCGGCCGAACTGCGGCTTCCGGTCGCCTTGCAAAAAACAGAGCGCGCGGCCGCGGCCAAGCAAACAACTGGTTCGGCCCGCAGCCTCTGCGACATGGAGCGCAACGCCATTCTCGACGCGCTCGCCCAAACGCACGGCAACAAGAAGAAAGCGGCCGAATTACTCGGGATCCAGCGCCCGACTCTTTATAACAAAATGCGGCGCTACGAGATTCAATTGTAGGGGCAGGCGCTCCGCCTGCTGTTCTTCTGCATTCAGCAAGCGGAGCGCTTGCCCGACAATTCGTTGTTTCCGAATTCGGCTTTAGATTCTTCCGCATGTCCGATCCTCAGGAAAAAGTGCGGGAACATGCGCGGCGCGAACTTGGGCCGGGCCCAAAGGCCGGTCCGAGCCAACTCCTTGCGCTCTACCAGAAGTTTCTCAAGATCGAAAATCACCGCCTGCGTTTGCGTCACCAGGCTGGCGGCGGCGGCCGCGAAGTCTGCGCGAGCCGCGCTTCGCTCATCGACGTCATCCTGCGTCACCTCTTTGCGACCGCCACCGCTTCCGCGCAGGAAAAGACGGGAACCACGATCGTTCCGGTGAGCCTCGTCGCGCTCGGCGGCTACGGACGCGGCGAGCTCAATCCCGGGAGCGATGTCGACGTCATGTTTCTCCATCCGCACCTGGGCAAAGAGGTGCCCGATTCACTCAAGCAAACCGTTGAGCAGGTTCTTTATTTTCTTTGGGACATCGGTTTTAAAGTCGGCCACTCGACGCGCTCGGTCCGCGAAGCGATCGCGCAAGCTAACAGCGAGATGCTGACCAAGACCGCGATGCTCGAAGCGCGTCTTCTGACCGGCGACAGGGATCTCTTGCAAGGGTTCCGCGCGCAGTTTCGCAAGCGGTGTGTGCAGGGACATGAGAAGGAATACATCCGTGCCCGCATGGAAGATCAGGCGCAGCGGCACGAGAAATTTGCCAACAACGTTTACCTCCAGGAACCGAACGTAAAACGGGGCTGCGGCGGTCTACGCGATTACCAAAATCTTCTCTGGATGACCTGCTTCAAGGAAGGCGCCCTAACGACAACGCACCTCGTCGGCAAGGATTGGCTGAGTGGGAGCGACCGGCGCCGGATCGATGTCGCCTACGATTTTCTGCTCCGGGTTCGCACGCAGCTGCATTACACGAATGAGCGCGCGACCGATGTCCTGCACATCACCCAGCAATCGGAAATCGCGCGCCGGCTCGGCTACAGCGGAAACACCCCGGTCGCACGGAGCGAGGCGTTCATGAAAGATTACTATGAACACACCCGGAATATTTTTCGCATTACCGAACGCCTAAGTGAGCGTTTCTCGACCGGAACGGCGACGACCACCCGCCGCCTTTTTTTTCCCCTCCTCCCGCGACGGCGAGCGCCGGAAGAGCATTTCGAAAAATTCTTCAGCCGCGGCGGACAACTCCACGTAAGCGATCCGCAACTCTTTGCCGACGAGCCGGAGCAGCTCATGAAAGCATTCGAACATGCGCAAGAGCGCGACCTGGAGCTAAGCCCGGAACTGACCGATCTCCTCAGTCGCCGGCTCCGTTTCGTGAATCGCGAGTTTCGTTACGGCAAGGAGCCGCGCGAGATCTTTACTCGCATCCTTGGCCGCAAGGGAAAGGTCGCGCGCATCCTGCGCCTGATGCACGAGGTGGATTTTCTCGGCCGTTACCTGCCGGAGTTCGGTCCCCTCACCTGTCTCGTGCAGCACGAATATTTCCATCGTTATACGGCCGACGAGCACACCCTGGTCTGCATCGAAAAACTCGACGCCCTCTGCGAGACTAACGACCCGAAACTGCAGCCCTATCGGAAGCTCTTCGAGACCCTGGCCGATCCCTACGTTCTCTACCTCGCGCTCCTCATGCACGACACCGGCAAAGGCGTCGGCGCCCGGCCGCACTCGGAAGCGAGCGCGCTCTTCGCCCAAGGTGTGGCGGCGCGTCTCCAGCTCTGGCCCGAGCAGCGCCGCGCCCTCGTTCTTCTCGTCGATCACCACGTCACCCTCTCGAACATGGCGCAACAACGGAACGTCGATGACCCGGCGACCGTGATCGAGTTTGCGAGCATCGTGAAATCGCAGGTGAATCTCGACGCGCTCATGCTGCTCACCCTGGCCGATGGGCAGGGCACAACCGATGCGTGGTCGGATTGGAAAGAACTGCTCGTCTGGCAACTTTATCATGCGACAGCGCGCTATTTGCAGGACCAGGAAGGGTTCATTTCCCAGACAAAAATCGAACGCGACCGACTGCACGATGCCGTCGCGGCCAGACTCGTGCCGGATTTCGCGGACGAAATCGAGGCCCACTTCGATTACATGCCCGACCATTATTTTCGGGCGTTCGATGTCGAAGAAATTGTCGCGCATCTCGATCTATTTCGCAGTTTTTGGCGCGGCCTCTATCTTACCGGCGAGGCCGCCTACGTGCCCGCCGTGCGCTGGGAGGCACAGCCGGAACAAGGCCACAGCGTTGTTTCCATCTGCACTTGGGATCGACTGCAATTACTCGCCAGCATCGCGGGTGCGTTCGCCGTCGCGTCAGTGAATATCTTGAGCGCGGATATTTTCGTGCGCGGCGACAGTCTCGTGCTCGACGTCTTCCGCGTCTGCAACAAGAAGCTCGGACCGGTGACCGATCCGCACGAGATCGCAACGGTCGAATCAGTTCTCCGAATCGCGCTGGAAGGCGAAAGATTCGACATGACGCCACTTCTGACCAATGTTCGGCGCAAGGCCAGCGAGCGCGCGCCGGAGATTGATTTTCCGAGCGGTATCACGATTGAAAATAAGAGTCATCCCATGTCGACTCTGATCCAGGTGGAAACACCGGACCGGCTGGGCCTTCTCCACGACCTCGTCGCCTGCCTGGGGCGGAACAACGTTTATATCGCGCTCGCCCGCATCAACACAGAAAAGGGCGCAGCAATCGACACCTTCTACGTGACCGACGCCGGCACTCGCGGGAAAATTACCGACGCGAAACGGATCGATCAACTCCAGGAGGAATTGACCGCCGTCGCCGTGCCAGGGCGCGCCTAACGACTCGCGCGCAATCCGCGCTTGTGGCATCGGCCGATGCATTTACTTTCCGCATCCACATCGCATGAACGTCCTCATCCTTGCTGCCGGCTACGCCACCCGCCTCTACCCGCTTACGCTCACGAAGGCCAAACCGCTCCTCGAAGTAGCGGGCAAACCAATGATCGAATGGGTCCTCGATAACCTGGCTCCGATTCCCGAGATCGGAACGGTTTACGTGGTGACGAACGACAAATTTGCGAAAGACTTCGAGGATTGGGCCAGCCGTTACTCAAAATCGCAACCCAAGGTTAAATTCAAGATCGTGAACGACGGCTCGCGCAGCGATGCCGACAAGCTCGGCGCCATCGGCGACATTCGACTGGTCATCACGCGCGAGGAATTGACGAGCGAGCCGATGATCGTGGTCGGTGGCGATAACCTCTTCAGCGAACCGCTGGCGGATTTTGCCGCCGCCGCGAAAGGTTCCGCCGCCACCCTCGCGACCTACGACGTGGGTGATCTCGACGCGATGAAGAAATATTCCGCAATCCAGACGGACGAAGACGGCATCATCACCCGTTTCGAAGAGAAGCCCGAAAACCCGGAGACGACTCTGACCGGCATCGCGCTTTACTACTTTGCGGCCGAGACGCTCGAACTTTTCACGACCTACATCGCGGCCGGAAACAATCCCGATCAGCCCGGGCGTTTCATCCAATGGCTATACACCCGGCGCCCGGTGAAAACTTATCAGATCAAGGGCACCTGGTATGACATTGGGAGCAAGGAAACGCTCGAGGAAGCGAACAAGATTTTCGCCCAATTCGTAAAGTAGTTGTGCTCGTCAGGCGGCCAATGTGGGAGGGGCTTTTGTGCCCCGGTCTGTCGCGACGTCTGCCCCGATCGGGGCGCAGAGGCCCTTCCCACATTATTTCAGTCGATCCTCATCGAATTCGATGAGATCGAAATAAGTGCGGATGTCCTTCCGCCCGGCGCCGCCCGCTTCCTTCAGAAAGTGGAGGAAGCGCGCCCTCTTTTCCGCAGTGTCGGGATGCCGTGAAATCATCGCCTCGTTCCATTGCTCAATCTCTTCGGGCGTGTGGGCGACGCCGTTGGCGCGAATCCAGACGAGAATGGCGGCGGCGTCCTCGAGTTCGTTAGCCACTTTTTCGAAGGCATCGGGATCGAGTTTCAGAAAAGCGAGGAGGTGCTTGTCGAAGCCGACGGTCTTGTAGTTGTAACCGTCGAGCAAACCCTGGCGATGGAGCCGCGCCTTGTCGATCAAACGCGGCAGGTGAACGTATCCTCCGAGACGCTCGTAAGGACTGCGCGGAAGCAGCTTTTGCATCGACCGCAAACTAGGAAGTGGCCGGCAAACCGAAATGATGCGCCGGTGACGGACGCGATTTTGCGCCGCTGCTCGGCTTCGTCGTTTCCTCGACCCCCGCGATCAATTCCGCCTGCTCCAATTTCTTCTGGCCAATGATGAGCTCGCCGGTAAATGACCCGCCCTTTTCGACGTTGATCGAGCGCGCGATGACATTGCCGTCGAGCGATCCGGTGCGGCGGATGGTCACGACAGTTTCGGCCATGATCTCACCCGACAGTTTGCCCCGAATCTCAATCGAGCGGACCTGGAGCTGCCGAAATAATTGCACGTTTGCTTTTCTGCCAATCAGCACCTCGGGCGCGCTCAAAGGGGCCTGCAGCTTGGCCGCTGCGCGGAATTCCACTTTCTCGGTGCACTCCAAACTGCCGCGCAGTTTGCCATCAATGATCGCCGAACGACAAACAACCGTGCTGCCGCTCAGGTCGCCCGCGGCAGTGACATGGACCTGGCCGTGGGTGCGAATGGAGCGGCTGAAGGAAGTGTTAATCTTGTAATCGCGCAGGTCCATGTGGACGCTGCACGAGGGACAAATGGTGGAGGCCGCGGCTGAGTTCAGTTCCTGGACCGTCCCGCAATCAAAGCACGCCACCGAAGTGATGCGGTGCCGGTTCCAGAGCCCTTTGACTCGCTGCAGCAACGACTGCCTCGCCACGATCCCGCCGATTTCGAGCGTCGCTCTGACGACCTCGACACGCTCGGCGTGAGCGACGACGGAATGTTTGCCGCACTGCCGGCAGAGTATGCTCCTGGCCGCGACATACTCCATCTGTTTGAAGCCGCAGTGTGGACACTCCACACTAACCTTAGGAGGCGACTTGGACACAGAGGTGCCGGCGGGCTATCGCTTAGGAACGCCCGGCAAAGGCCGTCTTGGCCGGCGCCTCATCATTCCGCACGATCTCAGGACGGGTCGACCCGCTGTTCGAGCTGACCGGCACCTTGCCGCTGGTCACTTCGGACTTGCCGATGAAAGTCGCACCTTCTTCGATCACGAGACGAGCAGCCTTCAGATCGCCCCGCAACGTGCAGCGCGATTTGAGTTCGCAGCGTTCGGCGACGGTGATGTTGCCGTGCACTTTGCCGTAAACGGTGATCGATTTAGTCTTGATATCGCCCCGGATGTCGGCGTTTTCACCGATCGTCAGCACGCCATCGGAGCTGATCTCACCTTCGACTTTGCCGTCGATCATGAGCTCCTTTTGAAATGTAATGCTTCCCTTAATCACGACATCTTTCGAAAGGACATCTTTGCCAGTATGTTCGGCCATATATTTTTGCTCGGTCAGGGTTGGTTGTTTAGGTGTTTCCTCCCGAAAAGAAGAAACCGGCTTCTCCTCAGAAAAAGTCGATCCGGGCGATGAACTTTCGCCCGAGGGCGCGGGCCTTTGCGGGAAGAATTTCTTTAACACGAAGGCATTATTAGAAGCCGCCGGGTGTCATGTCAACGCTCGGCTTCCGCAAACTCCTGAATTTGTAATGCAACTCGCGAACTTCGTAGAGTGTGCAACTTCCGTTCCTGCCGATTAAGTTCAGAAAATCAGGAACTTTTGTCGGATCACGGTCCAATCTGTAACAGAGCGCGGTGGATGGCGCGGAAAGGCCGAGAATGGCCTCGGAATTCGCCGCCACACGCTCGCTGTCTTCGGCCAAAACCCACTTCACCCGATGCTCTTGGAGAATCTCCCACGCTTCCTCCGGTGAAGTGGAGAGGAAAAAACGGGCAGTTGCCACGATGCCGGGGAGGCTTTCATGCGAACTCCCGGCCACGACCGGGTGGCCCGACCAGTAGGCGGTCGCCGGCGCCAGCCACCAGGGCGCCAAAATCGGCGCCGCGTTCGGCCCGGCTAACGAACTTGCGACCGCGCGCCATTGCGCCAGCGCGATTCGCTGCGCCGACGCCTCCTCGTTAGGCGCGAAACTTTTATCCCAGAAGAGGACTAACGGAAAGAGAGTGAAGACCACCGTCGCACCGGCCCGCCAACCAGGCCTGACGAAGGCGAACTGAGCTGGAATCGTCAGGAGGAAAACGGTGACAAAGAAATATCCCCAGCGTGCCTGTCCAATTGTCAGCACAAAACAAAGCGCGAGCAGGCCGGCAAAAGTCCAGGGGAGACGCCGCCGCCACGCCGCCAGCAGCAAGAGAAACGGACTAACGAGAAGCAACCCCCCCGACCAGTAGAGCCAGGCTGGATTCGTTAGGTTGACGGGCCTGAGTTCGCCAATCGTTCCCGACCAGTTGGCGAAAAACGGTTCCGCTTCCGGCCATTCCGGCAAGCGCCGCTCGATCAGCGCCGCCAGGAGGATAATGCCGATCAGAATCCACCAACCGGTTCGCCGCGCCCGGGCGGTGAACTGCGCGCGATCTGCAACGACGAAGGAAAGCAAGAGCGCCGCAAGCAGGATAAGCGGTTCATACAGCGAGACCCACAACGCCAGGCCCCAGCCAATTCCGCTGACAATTCCCCACCCCCGCGACGGCCTCTCCTGGAGCCGATACTCCGCCGCCAAAGCGATGAGCAATGTGACGATGAGGAGCGATTGCTGGTCCGGCCGGCCGAGCGCTGTGCCGTGCACCAGAATCGCGCTCAACGCGTAAACCAGAAGGAGAGCCCAACGCCCCGGCCAGTCGACCCGGCGCGACCACCACCAAAGAAACCATCCCGCCGCGAGCGCCAGCAGGGGCGACACGATCGCACCCGCCAGATCGAGCGGCTGCGCAGTAAGCGGGCGCAAACCGGTTGCCAGTAACGCGATCAAGTAGTCCAAAGGCGCCGTGGTGTGCGGACTGATCCCCGCGGGGAAGTTTTCGAAATCATGCTGCCTAACGACTAGCCCCGGATGTTCCGCCACCAGCCGCACCCGGGTCATGCGCGAGTAGCAGTCGGCGTCGACAAAATAGACTTTGCCAGCGACGAAGACCTCCCGGTAGTTTGCGCAACGCGTCGCGAGGATGAGCGCACTCAAGAGTGCGATCTCGAACGCGAGGCGCAACGGGCGTCCGGTCGAGCAAAGCAAGGTGGCGATCGGCAATTGGATGAAATGAGATGGGCCCACCAGGATTCGAACCTGGGACCAAGGGATTATGAGTCCCCTGCTCTAACCGCTGAGCTATAGGCCCGTTTGCGAGGGAAAAGCGCGCATCCGGAAAGATTTTCCTTGCCTTTTCTACGGTTGTTTTCTACGGTCACTGTGCAAAACAAGGCAAAACCATGAAAAACACCGCGAACGAAACGCCTAACAAAACGTGGGAAAAAACAAAAGTTCAAAACCTGGTCCGTCACAAGTCCGGTCGCTATTATGCGCGCGCCTTCGCCAACAATAAAGAAATTTGGAAGAGCTTGCGCACCGAGCATTTCTCAGTAGCCAAAGCGCGCCTGGCCGAATTTCTGCGTCAGTATCGCGAAAAACAGGTGACCTCGGCGAATCATTCGTCGGCCAAGATGACGTTTGATGACACGCTCGCCACGCATCTGCAAAACCTCGATGACAACGAGGGGATTAAGCCAAGCACGCGCCACTACTGGAGACAGGTTTTCAAGGCGCTTCTGAAAAGCTGGCCGGACCTCGCAGCTCGGGAAGTACGCCGCTTGACGCGGGGCGATTGCGCAGAATGGGCTCGGAAATTCCGCAAGATCGCGTCGCCGACGCGCTACAACAATACCGTCGCTGGCCTACGGCACGTGTTCGATGTGGCGATCGAGGCGGGCATTGTTTACGGCAATCCAGCCGCCCAACTCAAGCGCATAAAGGTGCGCACCAAGCCGCCTGAGCTCCCCGCCCGTGCGGATTTCCTGCGGCTCGTGGAAACGGTTGAACGCGCCGGAGCATGGTGCTCCCATGATTGCGCTGATTTGCTGCGCGGCTTGGCCTTCACCGGATGCCGGAAAAGCGAGGCGGCGGCGATCGAATGGCGCGACCTGGATTTCGAGGTTGGAAAGATTGTCGTACGTGGCGACCCCACGACCGGCACGAAAAACTGGACGATTCGACGTGTGCCGATGATTCCAGATGCGCGTGCTCTCTTTCAGAGGATGCGTAGCGAACGTCCTGCCGAATCGCTTGGCGTAAAGGTGTTTCGAGTCAACGAGGCGCAAAAGGCAATCGATAGTGCGGCACGCAAACTCAGTTTGCCTCGCATCACGCATCACCATTTCCGGCATCTATTCGCCACCATCTGCATCGAGTCCGGCGTGGATATCCCGACGGTCTCGCACTGGCTCGGGCACAAAGATGGCGGGGCACTCGCGATGAAAGTGTATGGCCACCTGCGTGATGATCACAGCATCGCGCAAGCGCAGCGAGTGAGCTTTGCGCCGGTCACTCGGCCTCCGGCGGACGTGATTCCTTTTCCAGCCGCAACCGCATAAGGAGTGCCAAACAAAGCAACCTATTTGACCGGTTGAGGGTAGCCGCCCCCCACCCCGGCGCCCCCGTCCCCGCAACCGACCGTTCTAACCCGACCTTCACAGATTTTTCTATGAAAAAAACGAAGAAGCTCCCTTCGCGTCCGGAGGGACGAGCGCCTAGGAAATCTGATGAGGATGGCCCCTCATACTTAGTTGGCGGCAAACGGATCACCCCTGTGCAACGCGAGGCCGAGATAAAGCGGCGAGAAGCAAAGATCGCACAGTTGGAGAAAAGCATTCGTGTATACGAACAGGCGTTAGGAGCCGTAAACGAGCTAATTCCGCTCGCTGCCGCTGGAGATCATTTTTCGGTAAACACATTGGTTTGGATTGCCGAACTGTGCGTTTGTTCATTGAACGAGGTTGCGCAAAACAGGCCGAAACTCCTCCAGCCGATTGCGAGGGAAACGATCTTGTGGCCGGCGATGATCTCTCGAAAAAGAGCGCTAAGACAGAGCAACAATGAGCTTATGGACAGAATACAACTCAGCGCTGGTCGTACGTTCAGTGGCCGTGAATGGCATCCCAACGCCGCCTCAACGCGAGGTGCCTTCTTCTGTCTACTTGTCGCTCAAGCGTTGGAACGGGCGGAACGATTGCCTGCTCTCACCAAAAATACGAAAAAACAATGGTTTGAGTCCGCTTGGAACCAAGCGTTGAAGTCGGGCTTTAGGCCTGAAGAAGATGAGCGTCTCGCGTGCTTAGGCGCACCTGTGTTGGGGAAAAGTTCGGTAAAACGAGCGGTAAGACGAGGGATGTATTGCCAGACCGAAGGCATGAAGCGTGACGACATGCGATCTGAAATCAAGCGACAAGTGTGGAAGTCTTTCGACAAGCTGTTCTTCCCCAAGAAAAAGTAAGTGACATCACTTACAACGGGAAATGGTTCTATTTGGAGGCGCGGTTTTCGTGCATAGTATGAGTGTCCATGATAGACGATTCAAGTCCTGGACAACGGGCGCAGACGCAATCGCGTGCTGCGCGTGAACGAATCAACCTAGGCGAGCGGCTCGCTCTAAGCGTGAGCGAACTTGCTACCGCACTCGGCAAATCACCGACCTTTGTTTATCGCGCTCTCTATGCCGGCAAAATCCGCCCTTTGGCGGATGCCGGGCGCTTGTTGATATCGCGAGACCAGATCGAAGCTTTCCTCGCGCGGACCGAGGAATACAATCCGAAGCCGAAAAAGCGAATAACCGAAAAAGTGCCGGGAGAGGAGGTTCCGAATGTCGCCACCTAAAGAAGAGGCGGCGCTGCAACATGTCGCGCTTCTCAGCAAACTCTCACGCGCAGAGTATCACGCACTCGAATTCATACAATACCCTTTCGAGTCGGTGTTCTGGCGCATCGAACAGAGCAAGGCGCGGATTCAAGATAGTATCGCCAACAGAGAAAGCCGCGACCCATGAGGGCGACGACGAACCGAAACTTGCCGCAGTTTGTGCGCGACTTACTGGCGAGTCCACCGGAGCGCGGTGGAGGATTGAACAACTGGTTCTACCGCGTTGCGCGGGTATTGCATCCCTATCGCGCGAATGACGAGATAAGTCTGCTTCTCCAAGCTGCGACCGCAGGCGAGCGACTCAAGCCGGGGGAGATCGAGCGAGCCGTTGAACGGTCGCGGGCGACGGCATGGCGGCCCGGTCAACCGGCAGCGGGCGTAACCGTTCCGGCCTGGCCGGCGGTGAACCAAGAGCAACGCGAAGCGGTTATCCACGCCGGCAAAGGTTTGGTTGACTTGTGGGAAGTGTCTCCTGTTCGGGTTGAAGATAACGACAGCCACACGGAAGAAATCATCGACCGGTTATTTCCCGGTAATCCGCTTCTGTGCGTCGGGCGAAGCAAGTGGGACTTTGAAACGCGCTCGCGCAAGACTCTGCGCGGTTGCCTAGCTAAACTGCAACTCATCGTGCCGTCGCCGATGTCGGCGCGGACGGGACATACGCAAGAGGGCCAGGAGTCCGAACACACATTGGACAATACCGGCCCTCGTCGTTTCCTTGTAATCGAGCAAGACGACGGAAATGCCGACGAACAATCGGCAATCTTGCTGCACCTTGCGGAAACACGCGCTCCGTTGGTGTTAGCTGTGCACAGTGGGAGCAAGTCGATTCATGGCTGGTTCTGGGCGTTGGGGCAGCCGGAGGATAAGCTTCGCACCCACATGCGCTATGCGGTGAGCCTAGGCGCTGATCGCGCGACGTGGACCCGCTCGCAGTTTGTGAGGATGCCAGGTGGCACTCGCGACAATGGCAACCCACAGACGGTCTACTTTTTTGACCCGGGGGTGTGCCAATGAGCGCAATCCACCTAAGAAAAACATGGGCAGACATAGACGAGATTCCGCTCCCACCGTCGGGCACAGAGTGGACTGATGGAACTTTCGTTCCGGAGGATCTTGCTAGGGACCGCCAACACCGAAGTCAGCCTTCGAGCACGCTTCAAGGCTCAGGGATAATCCTCGCGGACGTTGATCCGTGGCCGGAATCCGTGTGTGGCGCAGACGCGCTGTATGGAATAGCAGAGGCGTTCTCCCGTTATGTCGTCTTGCCCAAAGGTGCAGCGGATGTGCTGGCGTTATGGTGCGCTCACACTCACTGCTTCAATGCGTTCCTATGTTCGCCCCGCCTAAATATCCAATCGCCGGAAAAGGGCTGCGGCAAAACGACATTGCGGGATGTCGTCGCGGTATTTGTTCCGCGACCATTGCTCACGGAAAACATGACTGTCGCGGTCTTGTTTCGGCTAGTTGAGGCACATGCTCCGACAATTCTTGCCGATGAATATGACGCCTGGCTCAAAGACAACGAAGAGCTTCGGGGTTTATTGAATGCGGGCCACCGACGTGGGGCGACCGTGTTCCGCTGCGAAGGCCAGAAGAATGAGGTTCGCGGATTTGCCGCACACGCGCCAGCAGTTCTGTGCGGCATAGGTGGATTGCCTGGAACGCTCCACGACCGCTCAATTGTTACCCGGCTTGAACGGGCAAAATCTGGGGAACTACGCGAGCGGTTTGATTCCCGCCGCACAGAAAACGAGCAGGTGCTTTGCCGCAAGCTGGCGCGATGGACCGCGGATAATTTCGCTCGACTCGAATCCGCTGACCCAACATTACCAACGGATGTTTTCAACCGGCTCGCGGACAACTGGCGTCCATTATTTGCAATTGCTGAAATCGCGGGTGGCAATTGGCCGCAACGTGCCGGTAGCGCATTCGCCGACCTCACGGCGAAGGCAGACATGGACGCCGAAGGCATCGGCGCTATGTTGCTCGCCGATATTCAGGACATCTGGCAGCGGACAGAAGGCGATCAGATTTCGTCGGCTGATTTGGTCGAGGCTCTCGTAGAAATGGAAGATCGCCCCTGGCCTGAGTTCAACCGCGGCCAACCAATCACAAAGGTGAAGCTGTCACGAATGTTGAAGCGATTTCAGATCTTCTCAGCGTCGAAGCGCGATGGGGCGAAAACCTTCAAGGGATATGACCGGAACAGCTTCACCGACGCCTTCGCACGCTATGCCCCTCCTGCAAACTCGTAACATCGTCACAAATCAGCTCGTTTACCTATGAAAAGGCCATTCCAACCGGCTCGCAAACTCGTCACACACTGCGCGCGTGTTTACGAGTTTGAAAACTCGCGAAAAGTTCGTTTCTACCTATGAAGAATTGCCAGAATGTGACGATGTTACGAGTTGAAGCCGGGGTCGTGGTCGCGACGAAGGAGTTCCGCGATAACGGGCTGGCTACGAGCCCGACCGACGGGAGTAACTGATTGGGCGACTGTCCGCGATTGGGAGCGCGGTTCGCGGGAGATGCCCCTCGTCGTCAATCAGGGATCGTCGGCATCGTGGAAGGCTGGCCCGCCCGGTATAGCCGCCAAGGCCCCCTGTTCTCGGCATTTCCGTTGCGCTCTACGCGACGCCCAAGGCTCTACCGATTGGTGACGATCATTGGCGGAGCGGTTTTGCTCGCCGCGACCTGATCGCTCACCTTCTGGATCTGCGATGCCTGCTTTTCTAGCGCCGATTGTAGATGCGCGACGGTCGCCTGTAAGTCCTTTTGCTGTGCCACCGCGGATTTCAACTGCGCTACGGTTTCCTCCAATCCCTGGACCTTCCGATGCTCTTTCAGGAACTCGTTGAGCAACATCGCATTAACTTCCTCATACCGGACGCTAAAGGGCTTGCCCTTCTCGTCACACACCACTAGATCAGGATCAACCTTTGCTACCTCCTCGGCGATCAGCCCAAACTGCGGCGCGCTCTTTGGGTCGAGTGCTTTCCTGTATCGGAAGCTAACTGGGCGGAGTGACAGAATCGCTTCGCTTGCCTTGTTCATCGGCTTGATCGCCTCCTTGAAACGCGCCGAGGAAGCTCTGACACCCAGTTGCCCATCGGCATTGATGCCGACTGCTAGGGCTAGGCCTTTGGCAAGGGGTGTCTCCCTAATGCCTGCGATAAAGGTCGCCGTCTGGCTACCAATGGTGCCGAGGCGGATCTTCCCGGACTCCCCACCATCGCCGGAGTTGCCGATATCGATATTGTTATCGCCCGAAGTGAGATTAGAGCCCGCACCAGCTCCCAGTGCTATATTGTTGTTGCCGGTTTTATTAAAGCTGCCAGCTATATAGCCAATGGCCGTGTTGTTGTTACCGCTGGTGTTGTTATAGAGGGCGCTTAAACCGCAGGCCGTGTTGGCGTTTCCGGTCTCGTTCAAAAAGAGGACAGAATACCCGTTGGCCGTGTTGTTGGAGCCGGTTGTGTTAAAACCGAGCGCCAAATAACCGTTGGCCGTGTTGCCGGCTCCGGTGGTGTTGAAATAGAGCGCATTATAGCCGATGGCCGTGTTCTCGAAGCCGGTGGTGAGGTTAAAAAGCGCATCTTGACCTTCGGCGGTGTTGAAGTTGTCATACCCTCCGTCCGGTGGTGGACTAACCGCTCGCGCCGCCGTAACAGCAAGAGCGCATGCGCCGACAAGACTGATCGTTCTGATGATTTTGTTCGCTAAATACACATGAACTCCCTCTTTTACCTGGAGTGGTGGTTTGCTTGCGACTACAGGTCTGAAAGAGGGTAGAAGCTCCCAGGATAAAGCAACTACACCAGATTCAGATCTATGGGATACGAAATTAGTGCTGAGACATGAAGTGTTGGGATTTTTAAGACCTTTTCGATTATGGCAGCGAGTCGCCGCGGAAGGTTTTGTAGACGCCTACGTCCTTATTGTTGATCTTGCCATCAACCGTCAGATCATTGCGGAAGTTGGAGCTGTTGACGCGCTGACCCTGAACTGCGCGAATCGAAACAACATCCGCTTTGTTGACGATGCCATCGCCATTAACGTCACCAAATAATAGACCAAACGTTATGGAGGCAGAGGCCAGAATGTTGCCCTGGTCGTCGTGCACGCCACTGAGGGTGACGGTCACGAATTGCTGGTCGCAGCTCAGCGCGGTCAGCTTGACGAGCAGGCTGTGCGGGTCGTTCGGGTCGAGCGAGGCCTTGGCAGCCGTTCCGCAGGAGGTAGTGACGGTATCGGCCCCCGTCACATTGCTATTGAACGTGAACACGATATCCTGCCGGGATGGGCCGTAACGGCCTTCGATGCCGCCGCCAGCGAGTGGCAGATTGACGTCGAAGCTACCCGCGATGCCGTGGGTTTCTCTCGACGCTGCGCTAGTCAGTTGGAGTGCACCGATCAGCGAATCATAGAGTTCTGCGCTCGCAAGATCGCCGAAACCGCCTGCGACGAGCACTTTCTCGTCAGACAGCAATGTCGCGGTGTGACCATAGCGTGTTGTGTCCATGCTGGCGGTTGCTGACCAAGTCCCCATTGCCGGGTCATAGATCTCTGCACTCGCGAGAGTGATGTAGCTTAGGTCAAAACCGCCTGCGACGATAATGTTGCCGTTCGGTAGCAGGGTTGCTGTGTGACCGGAGCGTTCGGTGGCGAGGCTGCCGGTCAACGCCCAAGTCCCGCTTGCTTCGTCGTAGAGTTCCGCAGTCCGAATAGCACCGCCATAAACACCGGCCGCGACGAGCACCTTGCCACTCGGCAGCAACGTGGCCGTGTGCGCCGCGCGCTTGTTGACTAGGCTGCCGGTCGCCGCCCAGTTCCCGCTCGCCGGATCGTATAACTCCGCGCTCGAAACTCTTTCGAGGTAGGCCTGCCCGGCTGCTATGAGCACCTTGCCGTTGGGCAGCAGCGTCGCGGTGTGCTGGAACCGCGCTACGCCAAGGCTACCGGTCGGTGTCCAGGTGCCGGTGGGCGGATCGTAAAGTTCCGCGCTCGAAAGGGTGTTCAAACCATTCGGCGAACCCCCTGCAACAAGCACACTGCCGTTGGGCAGCAACGTTGCGGTGTGGTAAGCGCGTGCGGTTGCGAGGCTGCCGGTCGCCGCCCAAGTCCCGCTCGCCGGATCGTACAGTTCCGCGCTCGCAAGAGCCCCCTGGGTGTTGAAACCGCCTACAACAAGTACCTTCCCATTGGGCAGTAATGTTGCGGTGTGAAAACCGCGATCGGTGGCGAGGCTGTCGGTGGTTGTCCAGGTCCCGGTGCTCGGATCGTAGAGTTCCGCGCTGGCCAAATAGCTGAAGGAGTGCCCTCCTCCTGCTACGAGTACCTTGCCGCTGGGCAGCAACGTCGCGGTGTGAAAACCGCGTCCCGTAGCGAGGCTGCCAGTCGTTTCCCAACTACCAAGTGTTTGCGCTGGCGCCGTCGTGGCGGACGCTCCAGTTACAGATTGACTCGACGTAGCCACAGCTAGGAGCACTCCAACTGAGCCAAGAGCAAAGCCAACTAGAACGCGCAGACGGGAGAACGCAGATCGAGAGGTGGCTTTTGTTTTCATGGGAACAACTCCATTTCTTGGTTGTTTGATTTTATTGTGCGAGGAGGCCAAGATGTTCTGAGACGCTAGGAAAAGCCGGGGAGTCCAGCGTTGCGCGGCCAGAAATAATTTCATCTTGAGGACCTCCGATTAACCGGAGCCTCTCTCGACAAGGCCGGCGCGATCCACCCTCTGAAGCGGGTCGGGAATATCTAGTGGGGCTGCGGTAAGTCGTAATTAAGCCGGCCCGCCCGGAATGGTGTCAAGCCTTTTTGGCAATAATTTTTCAGTCCGCCGCAAGCGAATTCCAAATCGGCTTCAAATCCGGGTCGTCTAACGCCTTTGACCGGAATTTCGGTTCGATTCTGGTTGCTTGTTCCAAGTGCACCTTTGCTTGGACAAGGTTGCCCAACTGCGCCTCGTAGCAGGCGAGGTTGAATTGAATCGTTGGCTCCTTTGAATGCAGCCTCTCAGCACGCTTCAGGATCGCGTGTGCCGCTTGAATTGATTCTGCGCGGCGAGTTGCATAGGCAAGGTCGATAAAGTGGCCAGGATCGCCGGGATTCCACTCAACCAGCTTCTTGGCGACGACTGCCAAAAGTTCCCAATTCTTTAACCCGTGGTAGATGGCAACCCGTGCGACCAGAACCTCGGGCAAATGCCGACAGAACGGGTCGATCTCCTCCAGCGCAGCGTTTGCATCATCGAACATACCGAGTTCAACGTAACCGTGCGCCGATCGCAGGTGTTGTTGATCGGGTTTTTCCAGCGGCATTGTGTGTGCCCCTAGTCGCCGATCATGAAGTTGCAAGTAAGAGGGAGATGGTCTGACACGCCGGTTTGGACGATCTTGTAATCGGTTGGCTTGGCCCCCTTGAAGAATAGATAATCGAAGGTCGCGTCTGGATACTGCCCATCCCCTGGGTGCGTGATTCGTTGCTCGAGCGGGGGGAAAACAGGAAAAGCGGTGCGAAATCCGGCAGAGGAAAGGGAATCCAGAGTTTTCTCGCTTACAAAGGTGGACTGATCGCCATTCGTGTTGAAATCGCCTCCGACAACAACCGCCTTGATGGAGGGCAAGACACGCCCTTGCAGGTCCTGGACGTGCTTCATTAGTTGAGCGGCTGCGATCTCGCGTTTGAGAATGTTTAATTGCTGCTCGCGGTTGGCATCATGTTTCACCAAATTGCTTTTTAAGTGTACGCAATAGAAACCAACATTTTTCCCAAAAAGATGAACCGCTGCAAAAGCAAAGCCCCGTGGCGGGTCTGAGTGACCGGTGGCTTTCCAAGATTCACTCCAACTCACTTGGGCTGGCACTTTGGCGATAATCCGACCTGCTCCTCCACCTCGCGGTGTTCCTTGAGGAATTCATTGAGCAACATCGCGTTCACCGCTTCCTAACGCACTGTGTAGGGCTTGCCCTGTTCGTCGCGGGCCACCAAGTCGGGGTTGACCTTTTCCACCTGCTCGGCCACGAGCCCGAACTGCGGGATGCCAGCCGGATCAAGCTCGGGCTTGTAGTGGAAGGTCACCGGTTGGAGCGCGAGAATAACTTCACTGGCCTTATCCATCGGTTTGATTTGATACTTGTTTCAGAGAAGTCCGAGAATCTCGGCGATTGTGCTGGACATGGGGAGTGGTCGGCGCATAAAAGGCGTGGGATGCCGCGCAAGGCCCGAGTCGAATTCGCCGGGATGGTCTATCAACTCCTGGGCCGAGGGATCGGCGGGAGGCGATTTTCCGGGATGATTATAACTACGAGTGCTTTTTGCAGACCCTCGGGGGGGTGTGCGGGCGGGCCGCCAAAACAGCGAGATTCTGAAGTTGACCCATTACATGACGTTTCATTTGAAGCTCTGGTTTAGATCGCAATTCAGCAGGATTTGTCTGGCCGCAATCTCATTGCTGTTCGCCAGTCGAGTTGGGGCAAGCGCTCAGGGCGACGCGGGAGGAAGAGCTGTCCTTTATGCCGCGTCGGGAACCTTCGGTATTGAAGGCATCCTTTACACGGTTGATCCCGCGACGGGCGCCATCCTTACCACGGTGGGTTCGCTGCGCGACGCTGCTGGTAATTCTTACGGCATCACCGGCCTCAAGTACAATCGGATCAATGGCATCGTCTACGGCGCGACTGGACCCGCGTCTCCAACCAACCCAGACTATTTCGTCATGGTCGATCCGGCCACCGCTTTGGTTACTCCGATCGGCCCGTTGGGTGCTGTCCTTACAGATATCGCGATCGACCCGAGAACGGGGATCGTCTATGCGCTCTCCGAGTTCGATCAAGACTTTTACACCATCAATACCTTGACGGGGCAGGCAGTTCAAATCGGGTCAACCGGGATTGACTTGATAAAGCAAGGAGGGCTGGCGGCCAACGGGAGGGGAGCGCTTCTTGGGGTAACTAGTTTTTCGTTCTATCGCTTCAACCACAAAACGGGCATGGCCACGCTAATCGGTCCAACTGGCCTTCAAAACCTGGTGAAGGCGGCGGACTTTAGCCCGAGCAATGTCATGTATGGGCTGGAAGGGGGCGGCGGAAGCGACGACTTGCACCTTCGGTGGCTGGTCACGTTCGACGTCACCACGGGAAGGGGGACCCGGGTGGGGCAACTCACCGCCAACGATCTTGGTTCGCTCGCCTTTGTTCCGGTGAACAGGTAGACAGGGAGGAGGAATAGGGGCCAGATAACATGAAAGCGGAGCGAGATTCGGGAACGAACTCACACCGAAAGGAGAACTGCAAAATGAACTATGCGTGCCGTGGAGCATGGGAGGCATGAACAAATTCGATCTGCGTCCGGTCGAGGATGGAGTGGGATTGCGTGGTGGGCAACTGGAAGGACCGATGGTCTTTCGTGAGGCGGATGCGGAGCAACGGGCAATCAAGCTGGCGGGGTTTCTGTCGCAACGAGATGGAGGCGTTTTGCGCGTTCTCGATGAAGCAGGGGTCGTGGTCGCGACGAAGGAGTTACGCGATAACGGGCTGGCGACGAGCCGGACCGACGGGACTGCATAAAGAAGCCTTGGCGCTCATTTGGTGGAAGCGCGCGTTTGCAACTTGGGGGAATGTTCGGCAAACACGACGATTGCAGGAGGGTTATCCGGCACCCACCCGCGATTGCGCGGTGGGCCTATTTATGGGTTGCGCTCAACTTTACCTGCTCAGCAGATAACCATGTCCTCTGAAGTTGACGTCAGTAAAATCGCCCACGAAGCTGTCGCCTTGCGGGTTGATCCCATTCACTGGCGTCTGGCGGGCTCCCGGGAAACCAATGGTAATAAATTTACCATTGATCAGCAGAAAACCAGTTGCGTTAAAGCTGCTGTCATAATAGTAGCCGGCAATGTGGCCCTGCGAATCGATGCCTGAGGCAAACGTCTGAGGGGCTCCCGTTACATCGATGGTTGTAAACGCGCCGTTGCTCAGCAGAAAACCATGAGCGATGGCGATGTTGTTCTGATAATAGTACCCGACAATGTCGCCTCGAGAATTAATCCCGTTTGCGTAGGTGGAAGTCGCCCCTGGTACATCAATGGTCGTAAATGCGCCGTCGATCAGCAGAAAACCATGGCAGCTGCTGTCACAATAGTAACCGACGATGTCGCCTTGCTCGTTGATCCCACGCGCTCCCGTGGAAGTGGCTCCCGGTACGGCGATGGTCGTAAATGCGCCGTCGATCAGCAGGAAACCAGTTGGGAAGAAGCTGCTGTCAATAGTGTCCCCGACAATGTCGCCCTGCCCATTGATGCCAAAGGCATACGTCAGATAGGGTCCCGGGATATCGATGGTCGTAAACGCACCGTTGCTCAGCAGAAAACTATGGATCCCCCCCCTTTTGCCACCATAAAACCCGACGATGTCACCTCCCGAGTTGATCCCGCGCGGAGACGTAAATGAGGCCCCTTGTACATCGATTTGCGTGAACGTCTGCGGGTGGCTCGGGTCGCCGGGTGACTCTGGCGCGGGGAGCCCGGCAGAGGTTGGTAGGACCGTCCCTAAGCCTTGCCATACGCTTGGGATACCGCTGCTTCTGGCCGACTCTGATGCCTGTTGCCCAGCGCCACAGACCAGGGAAGTGGCCACGGCCAAGGCCGCGACGCTCACTGCTATTTTGTTTATTAAGTGCATTTGATTTTCCTTTTTGTTGGTTGCGTTTTTGTTGATTGGGACACTTGTCCGTTTCCTATTCCTTCGGAAAATTTTGGGCCGCGTTGCAGAAATTCTTTTGCGCGCGCGAGAAATGCAGCTGAAAGAGCGGCGTGGATGCTCGCTTTGAAGCATCGGGCCACCAAGAAAACCGAGCAGAGCTCGGAAAGCGCCCGGTGCGCCTCGCCCGATACGTCGTGCGGTTCACCGGCGGCGAGGACCACGCCCCAGCGCGTCGAAGAAAAGGCCTCTTTCGTCGCGCCTGCCTCGAAAGAACGGGGGTTCATTACAGCTATTTACTCGGGCAGGAGAAAAATAGGCAAACTTATTCCGCGCCGAATTAAACGAAGGGTAAGTTTTTGGGGCTTGATTCGTTTAATTCGTTACTCGTTAGGATCGCCAGTGTTGACGTTCACGTCGATTGAGGGCTGCTGTACCCGGATCAAACTCATGTCGAAGAATATTCGCTTTGGAATCTGGTGATGGTCGAACGAGTGGAAGAATTTGGTCTGGACCTGTTGGCCTGGATTAACCGGCAAAGCGGTTATTTGCGTGTCCAATTTCCATGTTCCATCCAGGTTGCCCAGAACTGACAACTTTAGCGGTGTCACGCCCTCGTAGCCGTCGTTCAGTTCGATGCGCGCTCCGGCAGGCTCGCTTTCGACAAGTATCTCAAAGGTTCGCTCCCCTTGCTGCTGCTGCGACCCATCCACAAACATCCAGGGACGAGTGCTGCTTGACGGTTTAAAGCCGATTCGCGGCGTTATGCGCTACCGCCTGGTCTTGCGTGACGTGCCCGCCTTGCGTGGCATACCCTTCATAATGCGGATTGCTATTTTTGCAGGAATCCAGCGCAATGGTTCCGATCAACAGCCCCACGACTAATTTGAAGCTCACTCGGATTCCGGCTTGCTGATGTCCGGAGAGCTCATGTCGAAGTAAATCTGCTGCGGGATCTTTGGCAGATCGCCATGGTGGCTCTCGAAGTATTTTCGTTGCTGGTATTGGTGCGGACCGAAGGGGTAGGCACGAATTGATGTTTCGTCTGCGAACTTTCCGAAGTGGCTGTACATGTTGGCCAGCCATTTGTAAGTGAAAGGCGTTTGGCCAACGTACTCGTTATTGATTTCGATCCGAGCGCCAGGCTGGCTCGACTCGAAACGGGTGTAGACGGGCGCGGCGATGCAAGAACAGAGAATTGAAGCGAGGAGAACGACGAAAACTTTCATTTCCGCGAATCCTGCCGCTTTCGCTTTGCGGTAAGCAATGATATTTTCCTTGCCGATGAAGAATCGGATTTCGCGGGAGACGTGGGAGCAGGCGAAAACTGCCTACGCCTCCGGCATCGGACTGCGGGAACTGGCGCGCCGGATGGGCATTCCTGAAGGCACTATGCTGGCGCGGGCGAGCCGCGAGCATTGGACACAGCACATCGAGGCGGCAAAGGGCCTTGCGAGGCCAGTAGAGCGCGCCATCGTGCCTGCCTGCGACGCAGCCGCAGCCACGATGCACGACCGCGGAACGCGACACGTCCAGCGAATGGCGGGCATCACAGAGAAGGTTCTGCCGCACCTGGAAGCGATGGAAGCCGGTGAAATTTTGGACAGCGCGCGGAACCTGGAGCGGTTCGATCTTGTTGCCCGGCGGAATTACGGGCTCGATCATCAGCCAGCCGGCCCCAGCATTCTAAACCTGTCCGTTTTGGTCGGTCACACGGCAGTCGAAATCGTCTAAAAGCCAGCCTAACGAGGCGCTTTACCCAATCGTGGTGAGGAATTCGGCTGCGACTCCTGTCTGTGCAGTCGTCAACGTTACGCCCCAGTGGTAAGGAGCCGGGCGAAGGTCATCTACATTCACTTTTTGGCGTGTCTGGAGGGATTCGTCTCGTTCCGTGAGCGCAATCAGCTCGTCGATGGTGGGGTGATTTTTCGCCACTGCCAGCGGGGTAACGGCGCCAAGGTTCGCG
>JBPCLI010000105.1:0-24303 GCA_051003415.1 Chthoniobacterales bacterium
GCCAAGGAGTATCTCGATCGCATTGCGCAACAATGGGACGCTGCGCTCGCTAGGATGAAAGACTTCGTGGAGGAATGATGCGCGCGCCGGGCGACCCTCGAGGGTAGCGCGAGCTTCCCGCTTGCGCTCGCCGTCCCTGCAAGCTGGAAGCTTGCGCTACATTCTGGACGATGACTGGCCGCTCTTCGTGCGGTGCGTTAGCATGCAACACGCATGAAATTTCTGGTCACAAACGACGACGGCATCGACGCGCCGGGGCTCGCGGCGCTCGTCAGCGCCGCTCGCACTTTCGGCGAGCCGGTCGTGGTCGCACCGGCCGGTCCGCAATCCGGCGTGAGTCATGCCGTGACCTGGCGCGAAGGCGTGCGGATCGAGCCGCGCGGCGACAAGCGTTTTGCCATTCACGGCACGCCGGCGGACTGCACGCGACTCGGGCTCTTGCACGCGGTGCCGGATGCGAAGTGGATCCTGAGCGGGATCAATCACGGCGCAAACCTCGGCGCGGATGTTTATTACTCGGGCACGGTGGCGGCGGTACGCGAAGCGCTCATGCATGGCTGGCCGGGCATCGCTTTTTCGCACTATCGCAGGAGCGGCGTCGAGTACGACTGGGAACGAGCGCAGCGCTGGATCACGCCTCTGCTCGGCGAGTTGCTGGCGAAGTCGATCGAACCCGGGGTCTTTTATAACGTCAATCTGCCGTTGCTCGCGCCGGATGCACCCGACCCGGAAGTCATTTGGTGCCCGCTCGATCCAAAACCGCTTCCGCTCAATTATCGGCACGAGGAAGAGAGCGGACTTTATTTTGCCGGCGACTACAACCTGCGCGACCGCACGCCCGGAGCTGACGTTGATGTTTGCTTCGGGGGCAAGATTGCGGTTACGGCCGTGCGGTTACTTTGAGCGAACACCGTCCGGCAAGGTCCGGCGGACGGCGAGCGAGATGGGAAGCCCAATGCAAAACATGTGTACGAGGATTCCTGTCACCAAGACCAGCAGCGGAAATGAGACCTTGCGCGGAAAAGCGGAAAGCGGCAGGACGACGAGGTTCATGACCGCGTAGATGAGAATGCCATAGAGCAACCCCCCGACGACCGGATAACGAGTGAGAAATGGAAGTGCCTTGCTCGTCAGGTAAAAAATGGCCGCCCAAAGCAGGGCGACGCAAAAGTGGAGTGCGAGACCGAGCGCCGCTGTCGAGGCGCCGCCTTCGAAGGCCGGCGCGCCGAGCAGACCGCTCGCGACTGACTGCAGAATGCGCATCGGCGCCACGCCGTGCAGGGCCGAGAACCCGACTGCGTAAGTGATATCAAGCGCGCCGGCGATCGCACCACCGATCAGGATTGCAGAGAGAGCGGAAAGACGGCGCATCGGAACTCGGAAGCCGATTGCACCGCTTCCGCTCCCCTCATGCAAGCCTTCTCTGGAGGCGGGATTCCGCTATTTTCCCTCAAACGCCGCCTGCCGCGGCGCAAGGTCGCTCCATTCTCGTTAGTCGCTCATCTCTTGCATCCCCTTCTGCATCTCTTCCGGCGTCACATCGCGGAGGTGGGTGCCGATCGACCATTGATGTCCGAACGGGTCTTCCACTTTCCCGTAGCGATCGCCCCAGAACATGTCGTCGAGCGGCATTGTGACCTTCGCGCCCGCCTTTACTGCCTGTTCGAAGAACGCGTCCGCGTCTTCTACGTAAAGGTGGATCGTGACCGGTGATCCCTTGAGGGCTTTCGGACTGAGGGCGCCCCACTCGGCCCGTTCCTCGTTCAGCATGACCATTGAATCGCCGATCCGGATGCTGGCGTGCATCACCTTACCATCCGGCCCCGGCAATCGACTGATCTCGACCGCGCCGAATGCCTTTTTGTAAAACTCGATCGCTTCTGCGGAGTCCGCGCAAACGAGGTGCGGCGTGACCGTATGCATTCCCGCCGGTATTCGCTGCGGCGCCGTCTTTGTTTCTTCTTTCATCGATGTGCTCATATTTTCGGTTCCTTCTTTCACTGAATTGATTGCTTTCATTCAATCAACGAACAACCGGCGGCAATCCGGACACCGTTACTCTCGATTTTTGAAGTTGTCGCAGCTCGTTCTTTCCGGCAGATTCCGATCAGGCCACAGCGGGCGAGCCTAACGAAATGAGCAGTAAAGTTGCAAACCTGATCGCGCTCGAACTCGGCGTCGTCATCGCACTTCTCGCCTGGCTGGCATTTTCCAATCTTCGGACCGTCAAGCAGCAACCGATCGCCCAACAGCCGACGCGCGCGGTCGATTCTTTCGCGACCGCTGCGCCCGTTCTCAATTCAAGAAACCGCCGCCCCGCCCCGATCGATTATCGCGCCGCGGTCGCAACGGAACCCCAGGAAGCTGAAGACGCGGTGCAATCGGAAGCGAATTACGAACAAGCTGTCGATACCGAGCCTGACACGGCATCTGGACTGAACACCGGCTATGTGACCGCGACCGTCCCCTCCTACACTCTCTTCGATCCACAGTCGCGCATACCGGACTCCGACTGTCTGCTCTCGCCCGCCGATGAGTTCGTTGTCTATTCCCAGCCGTCGGCAATTCTCCGCATTCCAAATTCCCGAACTTTTGCGCGACGCCCGCGCTCGCCTTTTCAAACGGCTGGCACGCGACCGCCGATCGATCATCAGCGGCCGCCCACAATCCAACATCCTCGGCCGCGCGATCGCGCCATCACTCCGCGACCCAAAACCCAACGTCAACCTTCTCGACCCAGTCCCAGACTCCGGCCTCGCCAAAATCCCTAGCGCGGCCGAGAAACAGCGACCACTAAATAAACGATGAAAATCTTCTATTTCGCATTGGCCGCCGGCCTCGTGATCGGTTTCGCTCTCTCCGCCGGCGCTCAGCAGCCGGACGCTGCAACGACCACCACCGCTGCGGCCAGCCCCGCGGCCCGTCCCGTCGCGAGCACGGCGCCGACCAGGCCCGAGAACATGCAGCGTTTCGAACGCCGCCGCGAGCATCGTCAGGAACACCGCCGCCGATTCGGAGCCAACAATCGCGACGGCACGGTCGCGGATCAGCAAGCGAAACGGCAGGCTAATCACCAGCAACGGCGGCAACAACGCCGAGGAATGAGAGCCGCAGGCACCGACAGCAAAGCAAACTCGCAAGAGCCGACTAAGCCCGCCAACGCCACGTCATCGCCGACCCCGGCGCCCTAGTAGCAACCGGCCTCGCCTAACGAGTCAGCATTTGCGCTCTGCGCTGCTACAAACGCTTCGTTTCGGGTTCAAGAAATCGGCCGCGCCCGGCGCCAATCGGATCTTTTTCCGGTCGCAAATCGCGCAGCTTGGAGAGCGGCCGAGTCTCGCTTTGCTCCGGCACATTCGTCTCGGTACCTTCGCCCCGGTTGTCTTTCGTTTCGGCCTCCATAAGTCAGATTTTGATTGGTTTGGATGGGGCGGTCAAGAAGAAGCATCCTCACATCCGCGCGCGGCAATTTCTCCTCGACCGCTTCGCCGCGAAGAACTTCAGGCGCGCGCACACCGCGAGCGATCCGAATCGGCGCCGCCGCCGCTGCCACGATGACGTGCGGCGCGTTGGTGACGATCGGCATGGCTACGGTGTGAACGACCGCATGCACGAGCAAAAAAGGCTCGAGGGCAACGTCGATCGGAGCCGGATAATGACGCCGGCGGGTTCGCGCTTGGGTGGGCGCGACCTGCGCCAGGAGCATCAACGTCACGAGGCACAAAACCGCGCTGTCGGGCACTAACCTTGCGACCCGGCGGCTGCATGCTTGCCAAAAGAAGCTGCTCTCGCGCCTGTCGCGCATCTGTCTTAAGCTTCGAAGTGGCGACTCCCGAGGATCGACGGCGACCCGTTACCGGATCGCCGTCAAACACGGAAGCCTGTTAGCCGCGCGCAGGACTTGTGTCAGCGGGACCGCGTTTCCCGTCAGTGCGTAATCGTGATAGAGCCGTAGAGGACACCTTCAGTATCGTAAAATCCCGCCGGGAAATTTGCGTCGGCGAAATCAAAGCCGCCTACATGCGGGCCGCCCGGCCGGAACGTGGCAAAGAATGAGTCGCCGTCGAATCCTCCGAAGCCCACGCCATAGCCGTAGCCAAGTCCCGTCACCGTGACACTCCCGTCAGCATTCACGGTCGCGTTGGTTACCTGGCCGGAAATAACAATCGCGTTCGTGACGGCACAGACAAACTGGCCGAACGCAGTGCCATCTTGCCTGACCTTTACGTTGACCGCGAAGTCCGAATAGCCGCTGGTGGTGAGCGAATGCGACGTGGGAATGAATTTGCCGGTCGAGCCACCGGTAATTTGCATCACTACCGGGGAATTCTGGGCGTCGGCCGGGGAAACGAGGACGCTGACAACCGCCAGGGTTGAGAGCGCGAGCATGGTTTTGAGGATTAGTTTCATAATTTTCTCCATTGTTAGGTGTTGATTTTGTTTCTTTTTTTTGGAAGCGATGATCGCTTTCCTTTTCCAAAGGGATTCCGGAGGCGGCGCTGCAAAAATTTGTCACTTTCTCGCGACTTGCCTTTTCCCGCAGTCTTGTTATACCGAGGGCCATGGAGTCTTTGCCCGGGACGATCCGCGGCGCGAGCGAGCCGTTCGCCCCGACTCATTGGAGCGTAGTGCTCGCGGCCGGGGAAAGTCAGTCAGCACCGGAAGCAGCGCACACCGCGCTCGCGCAACTTTGCCAGACCTACTGGCCGCCCCTCTATACTTTTGTGCGCAGCCGGGGTTACGCCGTCCATGACGCGCAGGATCTGACGCAGAGTTTTTTCGCCTACCTAATCGAACACAAGCTCTACACCCGGGTCGACCGGCAGAAAGGAAAGTTTCGTTCTTTCCTGCTCGCTTCGTTGAAGAATCTCCTCGCCGACGCGGACGACCGCGCGCAAACCCTCAAACGCGGCGGTGGTCGCGACTTTTTGCCCTTAAGTGAAGCTCAGGTGGATGAAGCCGAGTCCATTTTCCAAACCCATGGCGGGGCGGAAGAATCGGCTAACGAAGACCGGGTGTTTGAGCGAAGCTGGGCGGAAACGCTCGTCGCCGGAGCGCTCGGGCGGGTGGCGGCGGAGTATGAGGCCGAGGGCAAAGAAAAGCTTTTCGCGATGTTAAGGATTTTCCTCACCGGCGGAGCTGATCGGCTCCCGACCTATACGGAGCTGGGCGCGCGGCTGGCAACTCCCGCCTCCACTTTGCGAAGCGATGTCACCCGGTTACGGGCGCGTTACCGCGAAGCTTTGCGGGTTGGAGTGCGCTCGACAGTGGAACGGGAGAGCGAAGTCGAGGATGAATTGCGCGAACTCCTCCGGGTCTTGACCAGCCGATGAAGGAGGAACCGTCGCCACGCCTGCATCCACCGTTTTCTCCACCACCTGCGCGACCTGTGACGCGCCGCTCCGAGGGACGCGCGACTGCATTGCCTGTCTACTGCGCGGCGGACTGAGCGAGCCTGACGACGAAGGGAGTTCGTTAGTCCTAGGCGACTTCGAGATCGAGCGGCGCGCGGACGGCAGCTTGTGGGATCTGGGCCACGGCGCGATGGGCGTGACCTATCGCGCGCGCGACAAGGTCTTGCAGAGGGAAGTTGCGCTGAAGGTAATCGACATGCCGACGGCGCCGGATGACGCCCGCACCGCGCGCGAGCGCTTCCTGCGTGAGGCGCGGGCCGCGGCGGTGCTGCGGCATCCAAATGTGGCGGGCGTTTTCCAATTCGGCGCGGCCGATCGCTGCTATTACGCGATGGAGTTGGTCGTGGGAGAAACGCTCGAAGCGCGCGTGCGGCGGGAGGGTCCGCTGGCGCCGGGCGCGGCCCTCGAGGTCGCCATCCAAGTGGCTCGGGCCCTGGTCGCTGCGGCTAGCCACGGACTGGTCCATCGCGATCTGAAACCGGCCAACATCATGCTCGTGCCTAACGAAACCTGCATGGCCAGGGAGGAAGTGAAGGTGATCGACTTCGGGCTGGCCAAGGTGACGGGGGAAGCGGCCGATGCCATGGACCTGACCCACGGCGCCTTTGTCGGCACCCCGACCTTCGCCAGCCCGGAACAATTTGCCGGCAAAGCAGCAGACGCGCGCTCGGACATATATTCGTTAGGCGTAACGCTCTGGTATGCGCTTAGCGGTGAAGTGCCGTATCGCGGGAAGACGATCGAAGAGATTCGAAGCAGCCGGGAGGAAGCCACGCTCCCGGTCGAAGAGTTGGTGGCGCGCAAAGTCCCGGCTCCTTTGCTCAGGCTGCTCCGTCGCACCCTCGCGACCGATCCCGGGGAGAGGCCGCAGTCCGCCCGGGCGCTGTTAGGTGAGATGGAGGCCTGCCGGGCAGCGTTGTCGCGTCGGCGGACCGCGACCGTCCTCGCGATTTTGTTTGCGGGCGTGCTTAGCCTAGCGAGTTACCTCTTCTGGCAAAATTCGGACGAAAATCCGCCGCCGGAAAAGTCGATCGCGGTGCTGCCGTTCGAAAATCTGAGCAAAGACGAAACGAATGCTTTTTTCGCCGCCGGGATTCAAGACGACGTGCTGACGAGTCTGGCCAAGATTCACGAGTTGCGGGTGATCAGCCGCACGAGCGTGATGAGCTATGAGAAGCCCGGTGCGCGCAATATGCGCGAGATCGGCCGGGCGCTTGGGGTGGAGAATGTGCTCGAAGGCAGCGTGCGGCGCGAAGGTGATCGCGTGCTTCTCAATGTTCAATTGATCGACGCCCGGCGCGATCGCCATCTCTGGGCGGAGCGCTACGACCGGACCGGTGCGGATGCGATCGGTCTTCAGGGCGAATTGGCCTCCGAGATCGCGGCGGCCCTGGAGGCGAAACTCGCGCCGGAAGAAGCAGCGCTTCTCGTGAAAAAGCCGACCGCCGATCCGGAAGCCTACGCTCTCTATTTGAAAGGCCTTGGCTGGGAAAGAGTCGTAAACCCTTCGGATGAAAGTCGGACCGCCGCAGAGCAACTCTACGCGCAGGCGATCGCGCTTGATCCGAAATTTGCCCTCGCGCGCGCCCGGCTTGCCATCGTGGAGACTCGCCTTGCGGATGGGGCGGACGGACCGAATCCGGGAGCGAACGCCCGCCAGGCAGCGGAAGACGCCCTGCGTTTGTCACCCTCTTTGGGCGAAGGCCACCTGGCTCTCGGCCTTTGTTTCTATGAGGTCGACAAGAATTACTCGGCGGCCCTTAAGGAATTTTCCATCGCGGTCGCGACTTTGCCTAACGAGCCAGATATTCTCATTTACATCGCGGGAGTCTATCGCCGGCAGGGACGCTGGCATGAATCGATCGCCACCTTCCAGCGCGCCCAGATCCTCGATCCCCGAAACGTCCATGTGAATGACTTCGCGGCTGCTAACTATCTTCTCGTGCGCGATTGGGGCGCTGCAACCGAGTGTTATGAACGCGCTCAGGAGATCGTGGCAGACTCGACCTACGCCAAAATTGGCTTGGCCTATCTCCAAATCTTTCGCGACAGCAATCCCGCTGCGGCGATGACGACCTTGCAAAGCGGTCCGGCCGGAATCGATCCCGATGGCGTGGCGACCGAGGCCCGTTTGGACCTCGCCATGTTGCAGCGAGACTACGCGACCGCGGCAAAAATCCTGGCGAATCCCCGCGCCGCGGACACTCCGAATTCATTCAACCTAGGTCGCATCGCGCGGGCCCGCGGTGACACGGCATCCGCGCAACGCTTTTTCGCTGCCGCCGCGCCAGACATTGAAAGGTGGGTGCGGGCCCGGCCTGAGGTTGCGTCGCGGCACAGTTTGCTCGGCCTGCTTTACGCCTATCAAGGCCGAAAAAGAGACGCGCTCAGCGAAGGTCTGCGGGGGGTCAAACTCGAGCCGGAAAGTCAGGATGCGTACCACGGCGCGATCGCCAAGGGCAATCTCGCGGTGATCTACGCGCTGGTCGGAGAAGCCGACCGCGCTCTGGAATTGATCGAACGACTCCTGGCGACTCCTGGTCCAATCGATTTGGGCAATTGCCCGGCAAACATCACCCTGGCCGATTTGCGCTTGCGCCCGGAATGGGATGCACTGCGGAACGATCCGCGTTTCCAGAAAATCCTCGCCGGACCCGAGCCGAAGACAGTTTACTAATGCACCCTCATGCCGTTATCGGATTTGAAGTCGAGATCGGGAACGTCCTTTTCATGGACATTGTCGGTCATTCCAAACTCGTCACCGACCAGCAGGCGGAACTGACGAGAAAGCGGAACGAGATCGCCCGTAACACTCCGCAGTTTCGCCTGCCTGAGGCGGAAGGGACACTCGTTAGGCTGTCGAACGGCGACGGAATTGCGCTCATCTTTCGCAATCACCCGGAAGCTCCCGCGCAATGGCCTGGCAAGGCCTGGATTTGAGCGCCACGGTTCACTGTCTGGACGGCTCCTCATGAGAGCTCGCTCTCAAGGCGGGAATACTACGTAAAGCAGACCTGGTTTTTCGATGTCCAAGGCTCCTACAGTTTCAGTTTTGTCGCCTCCGTCGAATCTAAACCTGTGGCCGGTTACGCAAAAGATCGGAGCGAAATCGAGAGAACAAAAGATGGCAAACCGGCCGAAAGCACAGCTGCGCAAACCGCGAACTACGGAATCCCAATCTGGAAGCGAATTCTGAACGGGACCACCGTCATCCTCGGCTGCTACAATGTCTTCGGCCACGATCCCCCGGACGCGAACACGGGGACCCACTACGCCGACTTCGTCTGCGATTCGACCGGTCGCTTCGTTTACGTCGGCCTAACGAAAAAATTCTGACGATCCACGCGTTCCGCGGGGTTTGCCACTCGGCCAATCGATGCTGCGGTGCAGCATCGGAAGAGGCTAATTGCATCGACAGCAGAGATAAATGACGCTCTTTTGCTGACCAACGCAGCCTCACCGTGGATCCAACAATTTTTTTTGCCGCGCTTGCCGTTTGAGAAAACGATGGCCTCTGAAGCTGAGAAGAACCTTCGGTTCGAGATCGGACATGTCCTCTTTCTCGACGTGGTCGGCTATTCCAAGCTCCTGATCGACGAGCAGAAGGAGCAGATGCGCCTGCTGACCGACATCGTGCTCGCGACCCGGCAGGTGGAGGAAGCGACTAACGAACAACTGGTTCGTCTTCCGACGGGCGATGGAATGGCGCTCGTCTTTCGCAACAGTTTGGAAGAACCGGCGCGATGTGCGCTCGAGATTGCGCGCGCGCTCAAGGCCCATCCGGAGATCCGGATTCGGATGGGAATCCATAGCGGCCCGGTGAGCGAAGTGAGCGATGTGAACGAGCGAACCAATATCGCGGGGGCCGGAATCAACCTCGCCCAAAGAGTCATGGATTGTGGCGACGCCGGCCACATCCTTGTTTCGCGACGGGTGGCGGAGGACCTCGCCGAATATCGGCAATGGTCGCCGCACTTCCATCATCTGGGCAGGTTCGAGGTCAAGCACGGGGTCAAGCTCTCAATCTCGAATCTATTTGGCGACGATTTCGGCAATCCCGCGGTGCCGACAAAACTTTCCAGCTCTGGCCACGCGACCCCTCAGCCGGGGAACGACGAGAAGCCCGAACCCAGAAGCATTTTCGCCGAACTGCAGCGGCGCAATGTCTACCGCGCGGCCGTCGTTTACACGATGACGAGTTGGCTCCTGATCCAGGTCGCGACTCAGGTTTTCCCATTCTTCAACATCGCCAACTGGGTCGTTAGGTTGATCGTCATCCTCCTCGTGGTCGGTTTCCCGATCGCGGTCGCGCTTGCCTGGGCCTTTGAGCTGACCCCGCAGGGGATCGTAAAAACCGACGAGCTGCCCGCCGGAAAATCTCCCGGCTGGCCCGCCGTCCACCGCTTCTACACTGCGATCATCGGCATTCTCGCGATCGCGATCGCGCTCCTGCTCTACCTCCGTTTTTCCCCGGCCCATCGCGCGGGCGCGGGAGTATTCTCCAAAAGCATCGCCGTTCTCCCCTTCGAGAATTTGAGCGCCGAGAAAGAAAACGCCTACTTCGCCGACGGCATCCTCGACGATCTGCTGACCAATCTGGCCAAGATCCAGGCCCTCACCGTCATCAGCCGGACCAGCGTGATGAAATATCGCGACATCGAGACGCGCAACATCAAGGAAATCGGCCAGACTCTGGGCGTGGCCACCATCCTCGAAGGGAGTGTGCGCCGGAAAAAAGACCGGGTCGTGGTCAATGTGCAATTGATCGACGCGGAGCAGGACCGCCATCTCTGGGCCAATCGCTACGACCGCACGATTAAGGATTCGTTAGGCTTGGAAGGTGAGCTCGCGACGGAGATCGCCGAGGCCCTGCGCGCCCGGCTGACACCGGAGGAAAAAGAGCGGGTGTCAAAAAAGCCGACTCAGAATCCGGAGGCCTATCTCCTCTATCTTCAGGCGCTGCCCTACGAACAGGGGCCGGACACGTTGCTCCAGGATTATCGCCAGGCGGTCAATCTCTACGCCAAGGCAACCGCGCTCGATCCGGAGTTCGCGCTCGCCCGCGCCCACCTCGCCTCGACCTGCGCCGAGATTTTCCATTTTCACGAACCGCTCGACAGCTGGAAAACTCGCGCCCGGGGCGAAGCCGAAGCTTCCCTCCGCCTCCAGCCCGATCTCGGCGAAGCCCACTTCGCCCTCGGGCAGTGCGCCTTCTGGTTCGACGACGATTACGAGCGCGCCCTGACGGAATTTGCCACCGCCCAGCGGGCTCTGCCTAACGATAGCAACATCGGCGCCTACGTCGCCGCCATCCGCCGCCGCCAAGGTCGCTGGGAGGACGCGCTCGCGGCCTATCAGCGGATGGAGAAGCTCGACCCGCAGAATCCCAACATCATTCGCAACCTCGTCTTTACTAACACCTCCATGCGGCGCTGGCCGCAGGCGGCCGAGGCCGCCGCCCGTTTCCGCGCCGTTGCGCCCGATTCGGTCGTGGCCAAAATCCAATCCGGCTACGTCGATTTCATGTGGAAAGGCGATCCGGCCGCGCTCGGCCCCTGGCTGGCCGATATTGCGCCCGGCAACGACCCCGACGGGGTGGTGACCTGCGCCCGCTGGGAAGACGCGATGTTGCGGCGCGATTTCGCCGCCGCTGACCGGATCCTGGCAGAGACGGCGGCGAACGGTTTTTCTTATCTCAATGGCGGCCTCCAGCCGAAAAGCTTTCTCGCCGGAATGACCGATCTCGCCCGCGGCGACAATGCGGCCGCCGGGCAGCAGTTTACCGCCGCGCTGCCGGAGTTTGAAAACGCGGTGCAGGAAGCGCCAGAAGCAGCGGAACGTCACGCCAATCTCGGCCTGGTCTACGCTTTCCTCGGGCGAAAGAGCGACGCCATTCGCGAAGGTCGGCTCGCCGTCCAGCTCAAGCCGGAATCGAAGGACGCCAATGACGGCGCGATCATGCTTTGTTACCTCGCCCTGATTTATGCGCGGGTCGGCGAAACCGACCAGGCCGTCCCCTTGATCGAACAATTGCTACAAACACCCGGGGCGGTCGACAGCGTGGATTACAGCATCACCCAGAACGATCTCAAGGTTCGCTGGGAATGGGACCCGCTCCGGAAAGATGCGCGCTTTCAGAAGCTCCTCGCCACAGACACAAGGACAACTCGGTAGGTATCGCGCGCTCTCGCTCTTGCTTGTTGTTCAGAGCCGCGAAGAGGACGAAGAGCCTGTCCTGAGTCTGCCGAAGGACAGCGTCTCCGATCCTAGACTTTCGGAACTACTCTCGGCCAAACCATGGAATCCCGAGAGATGAGTGGTCTCCCGACATTACCGCCCATGACTGGGTGCGCGGTCTTTTTTTTCTGGTGGAAACCTTACTGGGGCAGCGAATAACCTTGATCTATCGGGTGTCAGCACGATACGAACTACAGATGTGAAGGATGTTCCCGGGACTTTGCGGCACGGGGGAGCGCCTTTCACGACGACGCACTGGAGCGTCGTCGCCTCGTGCGCGCTTCAAGGCGAGACGGCCGAGGCTGCCCTGGCCCAGCTCTGCCGGGATTACTGGCCGCCGCTCTACACCTTCGTGCGCAGGCGCGGTTACAGCCCGGCGGACGCGCAGGATCTGATTCAGAGCTTTTTTGCTTTCCTCATCCAGACCAAGGCTTACGAACAAACCGATCGCGCCAAGGGCAAGTTCCGTTCATTCCTACTCGCGTCGCTCAAACATTACCTGGCGGATGTCTGGGATCGGGAACACGCGCTCAAGCGTGGCGGCGATCGCCAGTTTGTGCTCCTGGAGGAAGAGATGGAGGCCGTGGAGGCCCTCTGGGCCCGCGAACCAGCGGCCACGACATTTGACGACGACCAGCATTACGAACGGCGCTGGGCCGCGATGCTGGTTTCTCGCGCGCTCGAGCGCTTGAGCGCGGAGTTTAGTGGTCCAAAGGCGCGCCTCTTTCAAGAATTGAAGCCGTTTCTCAGCGGTGGGACAACTTTGCCGAGTCAGGAGGAAATCGCCACCCGGCTCGGCAAACCGATTGAAACTTTACGCAGCGATCTTTCCCGCTTGCGGGCGCGATATCGGGAGCGGTTACGGGAAGAAGTTGCCCGCACCATCGCCGCCGCCGATAACGTGGACGAAGAGCTGCACCACCTTTGCAGTGTGCTCACCTCCGCTTGTTGAGAGGTGCATTGTCGCGAGAAGCCAAATGTCGCCTGCCCCAAACCAGGTTATCTGCTGCGCGCAGTGCGGCGCGCCGATCGAAAGCGAAGCGGCCGACCTGGGATGTTTGAATTGCCTGCTCGTGGGCGGCTTTAGTGAAGCCGGCGGCGAGACGCGACGCTTCCAGCACTACGAGGTTTGTCTGCGCGAGGATGGCGTTACCCTCGACCAACTGGGTCAGGGATCGATGGGCATCACCTATCGCGCGCGCGACATCAATTTGGATTCTCCGGTCGCCCTAAAAATTATTAGCGCTCGCTACTCCGGTAACCCGGAGGCGCGGGAGCGTTTCCGTCACGAAGCGCGGGCCGCGGCCCAGTTGCGGCACCCGAATGTCGCCAGCGTCTTTCACTTCGGCGAAACCGAGGCCAGCCAACGCTTCTACGCAATGGAGTTGGTCGAGGGTGAAACGCTCGAAGCGCGAGTTCGTCGCGACGGGCCGCTCAAGACGGCGGTGGCGCTCGAGATCGTCACCCAGGTCGCCCATGCGCTCATGGCCGCGGAGGAGCATGGGTTGGTCCATCGCGATCTGAAGCCGAGCAACATAATGGTGGTCGCGACCAAGCCCGGTGGATCGGATGCGCTGGTCGTAAAGGTGATCGACTTTGGGCTGGCCCGAGCCGTCACCAACACGCCGGTCATTTCCACTCAGGCTCACGCCGGTTTTTCGGGCACGCCGGACTTCGCCAGTCCGGAGCAGTTCAAGGCTGGCGGGGCGCCGCTGGACGTGCGCTCGGACATATATTCGTTAGGCGCGACACTCTGGTATCTGCTCGGTGGAAGAACGCCTTTCGCCAGCCGCTCGCCGGGCAAAGTTAAGGACCAGCCGCTGCCGCTGGAACAGCTCGCCGCCGCGAAGGTACCCGTTCCAATGATCGGCCTTCTGCGCTCGATGCTGGCGACCAATCCAACAAAGCGACCGCAGTCGGCCCGGGAACTGTTGACCGCGCTGCGCCGTTGTCGCGAAGCTTTGGAAGCGAAACCTCGCCGCCGCAAGCTATTAAAATGGGCAGCGCTCGCGCTCGCGTTTGTGACGATTGGCGCCGTTGGCCTAACGAATTATTTTTCGCACCACTCATCGACTGCCATGATGGCGCCGGAGAAAAGTATCGCGGTCTTGCCGTTCGACAGTCTGAGTAACGACAAAGAGGACTCCTTCTTCGCCGTCGGCGTGCAGGACGCAATTCTGTCGAACCTCGCCAGGATCGCCGACCTGAAAGTGATCAGCCGCACCTCGGTCGCGCAGTACAAGAGCGGGACCGCGCGCAACCTGCGCGACATTGGGACAACACTTGGAGTAGCCCATCTTTTGGAAGGCAGCGTGCAGCGCGTTGCGAATCGCGTTCGCGTCAACGCTCAGCTGATCGATGCCCGCGCTGATGCGCATCTCTGGGCTCAGACTTACGATCGCGATTTGGCGGATGTTTTCGCGATCCAAAGCGAGATCGCGCAACAAATCGCCGATCAGCTGCGCGCCAGGCTGTCACCGGAAGAGAAGGTTGCGATCGGCGAGCGACCCACGGCGGACTTAAAGGCTTACGCTTTCTACTCGGAGGCCAGAGCGATCTTCGTTTATGGCGATTGGCAGGGCGTGGACAAAGGCTCGGCCCGAAAAGTCGGACTTCTCGAGGAGGCAACGCAGTGCGATCCGAAGTTTGCGCTCGCTTATTGCCTCCTCGCGAAAACGCAAGCCGACTGGTACGGCCTTTTGGGTGGCGATCGGACGCACCTCGAGTTGGCGAGGAAAGCGGCGGACACTGCGTTGCGATTGCGACCGGACCTGGGCCAGTCGCACGTGGCCTTGGCGCGCTACTACTTTTACGCCGGCGATTTAGACCGGGCACATGACGAGCTGGCCGTCGCTGCTCGCACCATGCCGAATGATGCTGATGTGCTTTGGATGGCGGGCCGGAACGATCGGCGGCAAAATCGCTGGAACGATTCGCTCGCCAAGTTAGAAAAAGCGAGCGAACTCGATCCAGGTAACCAGGAGATTCGGCATTACCTTTGGGACACTTACAGGGAAATGCGCCGTTACGTCGCAGGGAGACAGTTTCTCGAAAAAGCGGTGGCGAGCGAACCGGAAAACGTCTGGGTTCAGATGTATCTGGCGGACCTAAAATTGGACACGGGCGACCCGGCAGGTGCTCAGTCCGTTCTCGCAAAAGTCCCGGAAGACTTCCCGCAAGCCAGGGTGTGGACTGCTCGATTCAACGCCGCCCTCTACCTGCGCGATTTTGACGCCGCCAACCGGGTGATTGCGGCTACTCCTGCGACGTTTGTCGATGAAGCCTTCGGCGGGCAACCTCCGCAGAGTTGGGCCGACGGGCTCATTGCTCGCGCCCGGGGCGATAAAGAGAAAGCGCAATCGGGCTTCGGAGAGGCGCGCAAGAGACTAGACGCGACACAGGGAAGCAAGCTGAAGGATGAGGATTACTTCGCACAAATCGCGAGACTCGATGCTGGGCTCGGCCGCAAAAACGAGTCTATCGCCGAAGCACGGCAGGCGGTCGAACTCATGCCGATTACCAGGGATTCCTTGGCAGCTCCGGGGTTGATCACCAATTTGGCGTTGGTTTATGCGTGGACCGGGGAACGCGACCTTGCGATTGAGCAACTCGAAATCGTCGCGAAAATCCCAGCCGGTCCAAAGTACGGCGATCTGCACTTCAATCCCTGCTGGGATTCGTTGCGAGGCGATCCGCGCTTCGAGAAAATCGTCGCATCGCTTAAGCCGAGGTAAAATGGCGGTGTCGATCGTTCCTATCGTGAGGAAGTAGGGCGGCATTTTTTCTTTGATCGCCCCTGCGGGCTTTTGATAAGCATCTGCGTTTTTTTTGCAATGCCGAGAAAGTTTTTCCTTTGGAAGAAGTGAACAAAGAAACAAAAGGAAACAAAATCATGCACAATCAAACCATTCAGTACCGAAGGATAATTCCAGCGCTTCTCATGGCGCTTACCTGCGTGTCTTCATTGACGGCGCAAACAGGGGGAGGAAGAGGAACCGAGGGCGGTGCAATCGTAGGCTTATGGAATGTCCACTATTTCCAAGGAACAGTGGAGTTGTTTCAAACGTACGATCAATGGCATAGTGATGGGCTGGAGTTCGAGGTCAACTCTATTCACCCTGGTGCAGTGTGCCAGGGGACTTGGAAACAAACCGCACATAATCGTGCGAAGCTCTTACACGTAATATGGACGTTCGATACGAACGGGGTGGTGACCGGTCACATCGAGGAGACGCAAGCAAATACCGTCAGCCAGGACGGCAACACCTACCAGGGCACGTTCGTTCAAAAGTTCTACGACCTAAGTGGAAACTTCCTCTTTGAGGTCACTGGCACACTGACAGCAACCCGCCTTTCTGTGCAGTAGTGATTCGAAGGGCCAGCGCGGCCGCGATTCAATCTCGTGGCCGCAACGCTTTCCCCGAATCAACGGCTACGACCGGCCGCCTCCTCCGGAAGCTTTGGCGAGTCGCGAACTTAGTCGCTCGGTCGCGCCGCTTCTCCGCAATTCCAGACTCGTTAGCCCTTGGTTTTCTCTTGGCCTTCAAAAGTTCGTCGCCGCGGAACGCTGCAACCAGCACGCGAGACGCGTGCGCCACCCGATTTTCGCTCAAGTCGCTTCTTCCAGTCCTCCGCACTTTTTTTGCAATGCCGGAAAAGTCTTCCCTTTGGAAGGAGTGGAGACAATGTTCCTATAACTCCACTTATTGCGAGACGACCGAGCGCAGTGAATGCAACGAAGTTCCTGGGCAAGCTGAAGCGGCGCAATATTTACAAAGTCGCGGTAGCCTATCGCCTTGCCGCCTGGCTTTTCATCCAGATCGCGACTCCGGTCTTCCTTTTTTCGGGATCCCAAATTGGGCGATTCGGCTAGTTGTCCTTAAGTTGCTGATCGGTTTCGCCATGACCCTGCTTCTTTCCTGGGCCTTCGAACTAACACCGGAAGGACTCAAGCGGACGGAGAATGTTTTGGGAAGCGCTCCGCGGGCTCGAACAGAGTTATAGAAATCGCGCAGGTTGGGACATCGGATTCATCAAAGTCGACCCATTCCTCGATCCGTTCCGCGGTGACCCGCGCTTCGAAAAACTGCGGCGTCGATCCTTCCCGACGTGGTGAAGTAGAGCGCCATCTCTTTCATTGGTCCGCCACGAAGCACCCGTCGCGAACTCGCGCGTCTGGGGAAGGGTGCACGGTTTTTCCGTAGGCATTCGCGCTTTTTTTGCAATGCCGAGAAAGTTTTTCCTTTGGAAGAGGTGAACAACTCAACCTTAAAGACAATCCAATCCATGAATACAAAACAATTAAACTTCTTCCACACCGTTGCTTTCCGCTGTTTTCTTCTCAGCGCCTTTTTCCTCGCATGTTTTGCGCTCTCGCCGACGGCTCGAGCGGTTGACCCGCCACCAGACGGAGGCTATCCCAACAACAACACCGCTGAGGGTGATGGTGCGCTCTTCAGCCTCAGAGACGGCTTCAACAACACGGCGATTGGTTTTAACGCGCTCTATAGTCTTAAAAGGGGGTCGGAAGAAACCGCGATTGGTTCGCTCGCGCTTGCCAACGACACAGCCGGCTTAAACACAGCCTGCGGCTTTAACGCGCTCAATGCCAACACAACCGGCGCCTACAACACTGCCATGGGTCGTAATGCGCTCGCTTTCCATATAACCGGCGATCACAACACGGCCACCGGTGGTGCAGCGCTCTATCTCAACGCCGACGGCATCGGCAACACCGCCACCGGTCGTGCCGCGATGGGTCTTGGCACAACCGGCTCCGAAAACACCGCCAACGGTTGGCAAACGCTCTTTAATAACACCGGCAGCAACAACACGGCCAACGGTGCTTTTGCGCTCTATGCCAACACGACCGGCAATGACAATACGACTGATGGTCATAACGCGCTTGTCAGCAACACAACCGGCAGCGGAAACACGGCCCACGGTGTTGATGCGCTCATTAGCAACACCACCGGCAACAACAACACGGCCTTGGGCAATAGCGCTGGCGCCCTCCTCACCACCGGCAACTTCAATATCGACATCGCCAACGAAGGTGTTGCGGACGAGTCCAGCACCATCCGCATCGGCACGAGCGGAGACCAGAAAAGAACCTTTATCGCCGGCATTTACGGAGCAATGGTAGCGAATGGCGTGCAAGTGGTGGTAAGCCCGAAAGGTAAGCTCGGCACGATAGCTTCCTCGGAGCGTTTCAAGGACCAGATCAAACCGATGGACAAGGCGAGCGAAGCGATTCTTGAACTCCAACCGGTGACCTTCCACTACAAGCAGGAGCTCGATCCGGAGGGGATCCCGCAGTTCGGCCTCGTGGCCGAGCAAGTAGAAAAGGTTAACCCCGCTCTGGTGGCGCGCGACGAGCAGGGGAAGGTCTACACCGTGCGTTACGAAGCGGTCAACGCGATGTTACTCAACCAGTTCCTCAAAGAGCACCGCAACGTGCAGAAGTTGGAAACGACCGTCGCGCAACAACAGAAGGAAATCAGCGCGCTCTGCGTGACCCTGCGGGAGCAGGCGTCGAGGATCCAGAAAGTGAGTGACCAGCTCGAAGTGAGCCACGCCGCGCCTCGATTGGTCGTCAACGATCGATAACGCTGCTCAGCCTAACGACCAACCGCCCTCCACAATAAGCCGTCATGTTTCACGACGTGACGGTTTTTTGCGCTGGTTCAGCGAACTTCCTTTTTTTGGACTTGTTTGTACCTTGGGCCAGGACGCGAGACGCGCTCACCAAAATACCAATCCATCACTCCGATCCTCCTTCGAGATAGCCCCATTCTCCCAGTTCCGAGCCCAATTCCTCGACGAAGCGTCTCTGCAAATGCGCGGGCAATTTCTCGCGCCCCTGTCCGCTCTTCCCGACCCGTAGGAATTTTGCCCGGCCGGTTTCGCCGCTTTGGAGCAGGGTTTGCTTTTTGCGCGCGAAAGACTGGTTCTCGACCGCGCGCGCGATCTCCGACGCGCTGCGGCGCAGGACGAGATGCTGCAGAATCCGGGCGGACTCCTCCTCCGGCCGCGCGAGCAGGTCTTCGTAACGAACAATCGGCACTCCCGCCTCGGCATAGGGCCGCCAATGTTCCAGCCAGGAAAGGCGGACCGACTTGTGCACTGCGGCCGAGCCCTCGAGCAGCGCCTCCGTCATCCGCTCCAGTCGATAATTCTGCCTAACGAAAAGTGAATAAAGGGTGTGGCGATACAGCTTTTCTCCCTGCGGCAGTAAGCGAAAGGACCAGCGCAGGAAAGGATAACGAACAAACTGGAAATGATTCGCGGCCGAGAGCGCGATGTCACGCGGGTCGCGCAGAACGTAGAGGACGCGGTGAGCCAATTCGTCGGGCGTAACGCCGAGTTCAGTGAGCTGATGGTGCGCCTTGTAGCAGCGAAATTCCGAGACGCGGTCTGCGCCCTCGACCGCGATTTCCTTCTTCTCCGATTTCCAGAAACCGGCGACCGGACAGCCGACCAGTTCGGCCACCAGTCGAGTCGCCCAGGTGCAACCGCTTTTCGGATAGCCGACCACGATGATTTTCTTCATGACGTGGGGACATTTGTCCGAGTAGCGCACTTGTCCCGAATGCTGGTCGCGGTGTTACACCGCGACGAACTTTTCGAGAAACAGTGCAGCCACCTTGGGCACCGTGCGTTGAGGAAAGTCCGCAACGGTGAGACACCGTCGCCAGCACTCGGGACGAGTGCGCTACCCGAAGCGGCTTTCACATCGCTCGCAGCTCGTGGAAGGCGGCCCCGAGGTGGTCGAGCACGTCGCTTGGCAGGAGCGATTCTTCGCTCGCGTCGTCGTTCAGGACCGCCATCTCTGCCGCCCGTCCGCAGAGCCAGGCGCCGAGACGCCCGGCGTCGTTAGGCGAAAGTTTTTGCCCGAGCAATCCGGCGCAGACACCGGTCAGCGCATCCCCCATCCCGCCGGTCGACATGCCCGGGTTGCCGGTCGTGTTGTAGCTCAATGGGCGGCCCGCTTGCGCGACGATCGTGCGACTCCCTTTCAAGAGGAGTGTCGCCGCGTATTCGTGGCAGAATTTCGTCGCCAGCTCCGCCCGCGGCAGTTTCTCGTTAGGGAAAATCCGTTTCATCTCGCCCGGATGCGGCGTGAGCAGGCGCGGGCCGCAGCTTTCTTTCAAGGTCTCCATTCTCTCCGCGAGAATATTAAGGCCATCGGCATCGACCACCATCGGCTGGCGGGCGTTGCGGATGAGCGCGAGGATTTCATCGGCGCGCGACTTCCCGAGACCGGGGCCGATCGCCCAGACGTCGATCGGTTCCTCGAGCAGGTCGGCGTAAGATTCGACCGGCTTCACCATCACCTCCGGCGCGGCCGAGGTGGCGACAATTTCGTAGATTTCCTCCGGGACGAATAACTCGACCAAACCTGCTCCGCTGCGGAGTGCGCCTAACGAGCAGATGATCGCCGCGCCCGTAAAACCGCGCGAACCGGCGATGACGCCGATGCGGCCAAACTGGTTTTTGTAGGCGGAATACTTTCGTCGCGGCAGAAGACCAGCGAGTGATTCCGGCGTCGCCAGTTCGGAATCAAAGGTTTCGTTTGGCTGGAGTTCGGGCAACGGGACCAGCTCGAGCCGGCCCACGAAATCGATCGCGGAATCCGCCACCAAACCGCGTTTCGCGCAACCAACCGTAATCGTGAAATCAGCGACCACGCAGTCGTCGTCCGCCTCGCCGGAATCCCCGTCGAGTCCGGAAGGAAGATCAATCGCGATGATGTGGGCGCGATCGCGCAAGGCGTTGATCTCGCGGCAGGCGCCGCGGATCGGTTCGCGCAAAGGCGGGCGCGCGCCGAGCCCGAGTAACCCGTCGAGCACAATCCAATGTGAAAGGTGGCTCTGGGCCCCGATTGTAGCGGCGTCTTCCCTGATCGGGGCGCAAAGGCCCCTCGCACTTTGGGATTCCCGCAGTTCCCCCAGCTTCTTGCTCGTTAGGGCGCTCAGTTCCGCTTCGGGAAAAATGAGCCGGGTCTCAACTTCCCATCCGGCTTGGAGCAGCCAGCGCGCGGCCACGAAGGCATCACCCGCGTTGTGACCTTTCCCGGCAAACACGATGCACTTCCCGGATCGCGGGAAAAATTTCGCGAGGGCACGGGCGATCCCCGCGCCCGCCTCCTCCATCAAGGTCTCCGCCGACACGCCGCGCGCGAAAGCGGCCTCTTCGGCCGCCCGCATCTGCGCCGGAGTGATGATGGGTGAGTGCAACTTAATCGCCGGAATTCGCCGGCTTTTTCTTCTTCTTCTTTTTCGTTTCGCTGCTCGAGCCCTTCTTGCCGCTCGACTTCTTGCTGCTGCTCGAGCTTTTCTTCTTTGAACTGCTGTTGAAAGATTTTTTCGATTTCCGGCTGCTATTTTTCGAGGAACGGCCGGAATGATACATCGGCCGGCGGTCCGGTTCGGCGCGGACGAAGTCGTTATAGTTTCCCGTCTGCCGGATGGGCGAGCGTACATGCGTCACGCCGGCTACGACCGGGCGGTTCGGCGGGTTTGGTTTACCCATCACGCCATCAGCGATTCGATCGGCCAGACGCTGACGATAAGTGCTCTCCAAGGCGAGCCGCGCTTCGGTCGGGTTGGTCAGGAAGCCGCACTCCACCAAGACGGCCGGGATAGCAGCGCGGCGCAGGACGAAATAGCCGCGCCGTCGAATACCGCGGTTATCGCTCGTCGTGCCTGAGACGACCTGGCGGTGTATATCGGCCGCCAGTCCCGCGCTGTCGGTGCTGTAATAATAAGTCTCGATCCCATTCGCGCCCGCTCGGGTGGCGGAGTTGAAATGGATGCAGACGAAAACCGCGTCGCGGTAACTACCCGCGATTCGCACCCGGTCACCCAACGGGACGAAGACATCGCTGTCTCGGGTCATGATCACGCGATAGCCGGCCTGGCGCAGTCGTTTCTGCAACCGAAGCGCGACGTCGAGCGCCATCGTTTTCTCCGGCACGCGTTGCCCGGGAATTCCGCCGCGATCGAAGCCGCCGTGTCCGGCGTCGATTACCACCGTCGAGAATTTCCGCCCGGCCGAGAAAGCAGGCGCCGGGAAAAGCAGGAGCAGAGCGAGCGCGCCGGTGAGTATATTCAGGACTGAGACGCGCCCGCGGGCGCGGAAAAAATGAGCTGTCATGGGGGTTTAATCTTCCGGAATATCAGCCGGCCGATCGGATAACTTCGGGACCGCGCGTCCGACGGCGGGCGCCACCGGCGCGTCGAGCATTCCCCCGCTCACCGCCACCATGCCTTCCGGAGTGCGGCGGAGCTTCGGCGAGCTGCGCGTTTGCGAATAAGTGGCGTGTTTCAACAACCGCCCATCGAGTCCGACGATGGAATAGGACCAGATCCGCGGGGCGGAACATTGCAGAACGTGGAGCTGGTTATCGCGGTCGACCTCGGCATGCGGTTCGTCGAAAGAGATGAGTCGACCTAACGAGAAGGTGGCGTAGACCAGGCTGTTCTGTTTGTCCTCCACCCGCACGTAGAGCGAGGTGTGATCGGGAAACCGATTCGTCATCAGGGAATAAGTTCGCACGCCATTGCTCTCCGGGTCACCCACCGTCCGCTGCCAGATGGGACGCGCGGTCGTGACCTCGAACACTTTCGCGCGCGCGTAAAAGAATTTGTTCAAGTCGGCGAAGAACACGTTGGCTCGCACGTGATAGACGCCGAGATCCGTCACTGGAAAAAGCGGGGTGAGATTGATCTTGCGGGTGACGGAAGTGCCGGCCGCCATCTTCAACGGCGGTTCGTCTCCTTGCCGGATCGGCGCCAGGGTGCGGCCATCGTTAGCCGTTACTTCAAAGCCGTACCAAGGCTGCTCGGCATCGTCACGCAGCTCGATGGCGCGTCCCGCCAGGTTGGTGATCGTGATCGTCGCGATGACAGGCTCGTAGGCGATGTATTGCAGGCGCTTGAATTTTAGCTCAACTTGGATCTGCGCCCGCGCTGAGAGAGCGAGAAAAAAGAGCGCGAGAAAGACAAACGACCGGGTCATGCGCGCCTAAAATACCGCAAGTCGAAGGAGATGAAAGCGACCCGGCCGAATCAGCCGCGCTTACCCCAGATCTTGTCGAACACGCCGGTCTTCTTCGGCGACAGAACGGGCGGCGGCGGGCCGACAATCGTCGCAAGCTTTTTCGCCTCCTGCGCCAGCTCGCCCCAGGTCGTGATCGCCTCCTCGCCCGAAGTCTGCATCTGGTAGATGAGCGTGAGCACGCGTCCGCTGCCCGGAATGGCGGTTGCCTTCGTCATCGGGATGAGGATGCGGCCGATCATCTGGATTTCCGTCTGCGCGGGCGCAAGCTGGGCCATGCCGGGATTTGCCACCGCCACATCGGCGAGGCGGCATTCGTCGTTGGGCGTAATGAAGATGCGCGAGAGCCGAAGCGGCGCGTGCATGATGCCGTGATCGTCGAGATGCGCGAGGGCTTCGGCGATCGCGCACACAATCCGCAACGCAGTCATCTCTGGAATAGTGTGACCGCGCGCTTTGACCTCATAGACCGTTCGTCCAACGACAAACTCCCGCGCATAAAAATAGGTGCCCTCGAATTCTCCCGCTTCGTAGACCGGCAGGATCGCCGGGTGCCGGATGTTGGCGTTGGCGCTGGCAGCATCGAGAAATTCCTGCGCGCGTTCCGGATTCTCGCGCAGGCTGCTCCGCAAGACGTGGAGCGCGACGGAACGCCCGATCGACGTCTGCTCCGCCTGGTAAACCTTGTCCCAGAAACTTTCCGTCAACTTCGGCCCGACCGCATACGTGCCAAACTGCTGCCCGGTCAGATCCGGCTCCGGCGGTAACATCGCGGCCGAAATTTCCGCCTCCGATGCGCCCGGTTGCAGCGCCTGTTCTTCGCGGTCGCGCATCACGACCTCGATCAGGGCTGCGTCCCAACCGATGCCGATCGATTGCTCGGCCGGGCCGGCGTGCGCGTCGTAGGCGAACTCCGCGTGACCCCAGCGCAGCATTTCGTAGATCGCTTCCAACCCGCGCGAACGTTGCGTCTCGGCATGGCGCAGTTCGCCGTTACGCAAATAGACCACGCCAGCATCCGATCCCACGACCAGTTGCACGCCGCCGCTTTTCCCGCTCAGACAACACATCTGGAGCAAGTCGATGATGTGAAACAAATCCGGCCCGTTGAGCGCCGACGCGGTCCGTTCGATCGCCTGGAGGAGACGCTCACCGTCGATCGGTTCCGGGAAAATCTTCGTGTTTGCGACCTCCAGCCGCTGCGCGCCGAGCGGATAGCCAGGGAGGAAAAAAGTATGAAGTCCCGGGAAGCGTTCGCCTAACGACCCGGCCATCGTCAGGCCATCGACTCCTTCGCTTTCCAGTTGCGTCACCAGCAGGTCGCAGCCCGGCGCCTGCCGCGCCCACTCGAGCGCGGCTTCGTCCGTCGTGACGCAATCCGCTGTGTGCGCGGTGTATTCCTGGATCATCGTCTGGAGCGCCTGGCCGATTTCCGGTTCGTGATGAACGATGAGCAGATGCATTATTGCGGCGGCGCGGTGAAGGGCGGTGGGAAAAGATTGAGCAGCCGCGTCGGGTCGGCCCGGACTGCCTGCAACTGGTCCTTGTAATAAACGCGCACGATATAGCCGAGATACTGCCGCGGCCCGCT
>JBPCLI010000106.1:0-29912 GCA_051003415.1 Chthoniobacterales bacterium
TTGATGAGCAGCTTCGAATAGCCCACGATGTCGATGAAAAGCACGTGCGCGATTTCCAAGCGCAATGGAGTCTCCTTGTCAGACATAAGGCCCGGAGCATCTTCTACCCTCCACGTGAATGAGGCGACGATTTTGTCCCGTGCCGGATTGGGCTGGAATTTTTTCAAAGCGGAACGCACCGCGGTGGCTTCGGCCGCTACTTCGCGCAACGCGCTCAGGAAGTCTTCCGAGACTGGAACGGATGGCGCGATCTTGACTTCTTCATGATTGCCCAACCCGGGTAGCGAAAATACAGGTAGGGCAGCAAAAAAATCAGCCCGGCCCGGTGCAAATGGCGCGGATAATGTAGAGCGATCAGAGCGCGGGATCGGGTGCGCTAAGGGAGAAAATGTCCTTACCCGAAGTCGGTGCAGTCGCCATGCGATTGCATTTCGCTACGAAGAATTGCGCGTGCCGTCCATCGCCGCGTTGTTCAGTTTTCGATTTGCCAGCGCCTCCGCACGGCTGCATGGATGACAGATGATTCGTAAAGCACTTCTTGTTTCCACTCTCGCCGGCGGGGCGATGCTTCTTTCACTTTCGAGCACTCACGCGGCGAATTCAGATTACGCCGACGTCAAAGCGCAGATCGCGAAACAGCACGATGAAGGAGTGAAACGTCTCCAGGATTGGATCAAACTCCCTTCGATCGCGGCCGAGAATCTCAACTATCCACAGGGCGCGGATTACATGATCAAGCTCCTAAAAGAAGCCGGCTTCCAGCGCGCGGAACGAGTCGAGACCGATGGCAAACCCGTTGTCTTCGCGACTCTCGACGCTGGCGCCCCAAAAACCGTCGGCCTTTATTTCATGTACGATGTGAAGCAGTTCGATCCCAAGGAATGGTCGTCGCCTCCGCTCGAGGCCGCGATTGTGGACAAGCCGGGATTTGGCAAGGTCGTGATCGGCCGCGGCGCAGTGAACCAGAAAGGACCGGAGGCCGCGTTCCTCGCTGCGCTCCACGCGATGAAGGCGGCGGGCAAGAAGGTGCCGGTCAACTTTGTCCTCGTGGCGGAAGGCGAAGAGGAGATTGGTTCGCCTCATTTCCCGCAGGTCGTGCACAAGCCCGAGATCGAAAAAGCGCTCTCGCAATGCAGCGGGATTTTTATGCCCTTCGCCAGCCAGGACCCGAGCGGCATGGTCACGATCTCGTTAGGCGCGAAGGGCGTCATCGAAGTGGAGCTGACCTCGAACGGCGAGAAGTGGGGTCGTGGTCCGCTGAAGGACATCCACTCCTCGAACAAGGCGCGGGTCGACAGCCCGGCCTGGCATCTCGTGCAGGCGCTTAACACGCTGGTTGATGCCGATGGCGACCCGGCGATCGACGGCCTAACGAAAAACGTCCAACCGCTTTCAGCGGGCGACAAGGCGATGATCGCGGCCGCCGCCAAACGGCTGAGCGAAGACGAAGCAAAGAAGCTGATGGGCGTGAAACATTGGGTGAAGGATGTGAGCTGGACCGAAGCGCTCGAGCGGCTCGCGGGCGCGCCGACGGTCAATATCGAAGGTATCATCGGCGGCTACACCGGACCTGGAGGGAAAACGATTTTGCCGCATCAGGCAATCGCGAAGCTGGATCTGCGTCTCGTGCCTAACCAGACCGCGGAGGGAGCGCTCGCGGCCTTGAAAGCCCATCTCGCGAAGCGCGGTTTTGGCGACATCGATGTCAACATGACCGGCGGCTACGATCCGACGACCACGCCGGCTGATTCGCCGATCATCAAGGCCGAGGAAGCCGTTTACAAAAATCAAGGGATCGATCCGGTGCTCGTGCCGCGGCTCGGCGGTTCCTGGCCGGGCTTCGTTTTCACCAATCCGCCGCTCAGTCTGGGCGCGGGACATTTCGGCCTCGGGCACGGCAGCGGCGCGCATGCTCCGGACGAATATTACGTGATCGAATCGACCAACCCGCAAGTGGAAGGCTGGGACGGCTCCGTCCTCTCCTACGTGCAGTATCTCGACGAGCTCGCGAAATAATGTGAGTGGCGAAACCGCGATCGTAGTCGGTGCGGGCGAAAGGCCTGTGCTGCACGCCTTTGGCGAAGAAGTGGTCATCCTGCTCGACAGCGAACAGACCGGTGGCCGCCTCACGATGTGGCTGGAATCGACCCCGCCCGGCGGGGGGCCAGCGCCCCATTTTCATATCAACGACGACGAGACCTTCCACGTCTTGAAAGGACGCGTCGTGTTTTTCCAGAACTCGAAATGGGAAGAGGTGGGGCCCGGCGCCTCGGCTTTCGTCTCGCGCGGGCAGGTGCACACTTTTAAGAATGCCGGAAGCGAAACCGCGCGCATGCTGATCACGACCGCGCCAGGGGGCTTCGACGTTTTCTTCAGCCGCTGTGCAGAGGAATTCGCCAAACCGCAAGGCCCCGACATGCCACACGTTATGGAAATCGCCGCCGAGCACGGCATTCATTTCCTGAAAGACGGCGCGCGATCCTGAGCTCGCGCCCAGCCGCAATCGTTAGGCTTGGCGGCTAGGCGAGCTTAGCCGTCAGATTGATCTGCGTGCCGGAAAGCGCGACGGAGACCGGGCAGGTTTTCTTTGTTTTCTCGGCCTGCTCCTGGAAAGCCTCGTCGTCCATTCCCGGAACGCTGGCCTCGACCTGAAGATCGATTGTGGTGATCTTCGGACCGCCGTCGACCATCTCGAGTTTTACGTTCGCGGTCGTGCTGATCCGTTTCGCCGGGTGGCCGGCTTTTTCGAGATTGGAAGAAAGGGCCATGGAGAAGCAGCCTGCTTCGGCCGCGCCGATAAGTTCCTCGGGATTGGTGCCGCTCGCATTTTCGAAACGCGACTGAAACGAGTATGGCCCCTCGTAGGCGCCGCTCCCGAGTTTCATCGTTCCCTTGCCCTCTTTCAGGGTCCCTTCCCAAACTGCCGATCCTTTTCTTGCTGGCATAAATCTGTTTTCTTGCTCGTTAGGGTTAACCCGTTACTTCTTTTTCCGCCTTCTCAAACTCCGTCAGATCACCGACGAATGCACGACGATGTTTCAACATCGCGGAGTCGATGATTTTTTTATCCTGCGCGAGGATCGTTATTCATAACGGAGAGAAGTGACAGGATCAACCCGAGTGGCGCGGCGCGCGGGCAGATAACCGGCGAGCAGCGCGATTGCGATCAAGCCTAACGGCACGAGGACGAAGGTGAGCGGATCATGCGCGGTAATGCCGAAAAGGATGGTGTCGAGAAAACGCGCGAGAAAAAATGCGGCGAGCAATCCGGCGGCGATGCCGGCCAGCGCGAGTTGGAAGGTTCGTCCCAAAACCAACCCGAGGATGTTCGCGCGAGTCGCGCCAAGGGCGAGGCGAATGCCGATCTCCTTGTCACGTTGCGTCACCAGGTAAGCGATGACGCCATAGATACCGAGGCAGGCCAGACTGAGCGCGAGAATGGAAAAGATACCGATCAGCCAGGTCCGGAAACGCGGCTGAGTGACGGAATCATGAATCAGCGCTTCCAGCGTGTTCACGTTCACGACCATGCCCGGGTCGAGCGTGCGAATCGCCCCGCGCACTCCGCCCGCGACCGCGCCCGGACTGGAGGAACGGACCACGAAGTTTAAGTCGCGCGCGACAAACTGCGCAATCCCCGCCGGCACCTGCGGATAGGGCAGATAGATGGTGCTGACGGACGATTCGTCGAGCGTGCCATGCTTGATGTCGCCGCAGACGCCAATCACGGTCAGCCAGTCGTCGCCGTAGCGGATTTTTTTTCCCACCGCCTTGTCGTTAGGCCAAGAACGCCGCGCCAGCAACTCGCTCACGATCGCGACTCCGGCGGCATTCTCACTGTCGCGCTCGCTGAAGTCGTTGCCGCTCTTGAGCGGAATCCGGAGGGTTGAAAAATAGCCGGGACTGACCGGGCGGATCTGCGCGACGGCATTCTCGTCACGGGCCGATTGTCCCTCAATCTCGTAACCATTCCCCCAGTCGTTCCCGCCGAAGGGGAGATGCGTGATCATGGCCGCACTCTGGACGCCGGGCAGGCTGCGCACGGTGGCGAGGGAGCTGCGGTAGAAGGCGAGCATCTGCGGCTTTCCGGGGTAGCGATCCTCCGACATCAGGGCGTCGGCGGTGACGACATCGGCGGGGCGGAAACCGGGATTAACCTGAATTAGCCTAACGAAAGTGCGCATCATCAGCGCGCAACCGATGAGCAGGACCGCGGCCAGCGCGACCTCGGTAAAAACAAGGGCGTGGCGCGCGCCAGTCGCGCCCGTGGTCGAGCGGGTCGATCCGCTGAGAGAAGTGCGGAAGGTGATGCGCGACCCGCTCCAGGCCGGCCCGAGCCCGCAGAGCAGCCCGCAGAAAGCCGAGGCGAGAACGACAAATCCGAGGGCGCTTCCGTCAATCTTCGCGCCTAACAATTCCGGGACATTGGCAAAACGTTGCAGCAATCCGAGACCCCAGTGCGCGAGCAGGAGTCCGAAGGTTCCGCCAATCGCGGCCAAGACCCCGGCCTCGGTCAGGAGTTGCGCCACCAGCCGCGGCCGACTCGCGCCGAGCGCGGCCCGCAGAGCCATCTCACCCCGCCGCGCATGCGTCCGCGCCAGCGTGAGATTAGCCACGTTGGCGCAGGCGATGAGGAGGAGGAATCCAACCGCGCTCAATAAAACCAGGAGCGGACTGCGCAGATGGCCGGTGATCATTTCCTTCAGCCCCACCGCGAAAAAACGGCGCTCAGTCTTGTCCGCCGGATCAGTCACGCGCTGGCCGATGGTGTCGGCTTCGGCCTGGAGCCGCTCCGCCGAAACGCCTGTTTTCACCCGCCCGAGGATACGGAGAAAATGCGCGTCGGGATGTTCCTGGAAGACCGGTCCGGGCAACGCCGCCGGGACCCAAAATTTCGTGGTGTGATCGGGAAAATGGAAACTCTCCGGCATCACTCCGACGACGGTGAAAGGTTTGCCATCCATCATCACCTTCTCGCCCAGGACCTCCGCGCGACCGCCGAATTTTTGCCGCCAAAGCCCGTGACTGAGAATGACCGCATGATCCTGTCCCGGCGTCCCCTCCTCCGCGAGAAAGGAGCGGCCATGACTGGGCGTCGCGCGCAACAGGTTGAAGAAAGAAGGCGTCACCATCTGCCCGTGGACAAGGTCCGGTTCGCCCCGCCCGGAAACGGTGAAACTGGTCCCGGTGAAGGCCGCCATTTCCTGGAAAACTTCGCTCTGTTTTTCCCAAACAGTGAATTCGTTAGGCGAAAAGGAGACGCGATCTTCCTGCGGAATCTTTTGCCAGAGCATGTAGAGACGCTCCGCTTCCGGGAAGGCCGGGCCGCGGAGAAGGAGCGAGTTGACGAGCGCGAACATGAGTACGGTGCTCCCGATCCCGATCGCGAGGACGAGCACGACGGTGAGGGAGAAAACGGGCGACTTGCGCAGGGTGTGGAAGGCGAAGCGCAGATCCTGCAGCCGCGTCTCAAGAAAATGGCCGAGGCGCACATCGCGCACTTCTTCCTTCACCTGCTCAACCCCGCCCAGCTCAACCGCCGCTTCGCGTCGCGCGGCCGTCTCGTCCAGGCCCGCCCGCACCTTGGCGTCGGTCGAGAGCGCGAGGTAGGAATCGACCTCCTCCGCGAGATCGCGCTCGACCTTTTTATTTCCAAAAAGATTTCGCCCCAGGGCCACCAGCAACGAGAGAATGCGCATCGTGGGACCCTCGTTAATTTGCACTCAGCGCGCTCGCGATCCCGAGCGAAATGCGCTGCCAGTCTTCCGTCTCGGTCGTGAGTTGGCGCCGGCCCGCACTCGTTAGGAAATAGAACTTGGCGCGCCGGTTATTTTCCGATTCGCCCCAGTTCGCCTTCAGCCAGCCCGCTTCCTCCATCCGGTGAAGAGCAGGAAAGAGCGACCCCGGCTTCACTTCGAAAGTTTGATTGGTGATCTGATTAATCCGCTGGGAAACGCCGAGGCCGTGCAACGGCTGCGGCGTGAGCGCTTTTAAAACCAGGAGGTGGAGCGTGCCCTGGAGAAGGTCGATTTTCTTTTTCATGGTTCCTATTGAACGTCTATAGGAGTAAATATGTTCTCCTATAGAATGTCAATAGGAAGCGGGTCTGCGTTGAAAAAATCGCCTGACGGCAACCGCCTCTAGCGCGGTTCCAGCATCGTCCCGCGGCACTTGGCGCTGCCGCAATGACAGGCGAAAAGCCGCTCCAAGGCTTTCGTCCGCCGGTCCGCCGGCTCGAGTGAGTAGTCGTAGAAAAGTTCCTCGCCCTCCTTCAGGCTGCGCTGGGCCACGATATAGACGCGTCCGCGCTGCTCGGTCGTTTTGCAATTCGGATCGCAGGAGTGGTTGATCCAGCGCGCCGCGTTCCCGCCCACGGCGGCGTTGATCACCTGGCCGTCGTCGAGCGAGAAAAAGAAGGTGTGATGCGGGTCGTCGGGATCGAGCGGCGGCAGGTCCTGCGCTTCCTTCCAGGAAATACGCTCGCCGGTGTATTCGATGATCCGGGTGCCCTTTGGAATCGGCCGGGCCGCGAAAACCCCGGTGCCGTGGACCCGCGATCGCTTCACCCTTACGAATTCGTTAGGCAGGGGGCGGGTCATTCGCGCGCGGCTGTTGAGGCGGCATCTCCTCCTGTGCCAGCCACGCGGTCTGCGCCGAGCGATCGTTGCGCCACGATCATGCCGATGGCCATGGCAGGCACGAAGGCGAGCGCGGCGGGGCGGAGCGCGCCCAGGTTAGCCAAAGCTGGTCCGGGACAGAACCCGCCCAAACCCCAGCCAATCCCGAAAATCGCGGCGCCAATGACCAGCCGGCGGTCGATCGGTTCTGAGGCCTTCGAAGGAAGGCGCAGGCTTTTGTTCCCGAGGCGTCGCAAGAGCAGCATCCCCAGTCCGTAGGTCATGACAGCGCCCCCCATGACCAAGAGTAACGCCGGATCCCAGTTGCCAAACAGGTCGAGAAATCCGATCACCCGCGCCGGGTCGGCCATTCCGGAAATGGCCAGCCCGGAGCCAAAGAGGCCACCGGCGAGAAGAAAGAGAATCAACTTTCCCGGCTTCATGAGAGGACGTGCTGATAAACGAAAACCGTTGCGATGGCGGTCGCCATGAAGATAAGCGTGGCAGCGATCGAATCCTTCGCGCCCATCCCGACGCCGCAAACGCCGTGGCCGCTGGTGCAGCCGCCGCCGAGCCGGGTGCCGAGCCCGACAAGAAATCCCGCCGCCATCATGAGGACAAGGGGACGCATCGGCCGAAAAATCGCCGCGCTTTGCCAAAGGGCGAAGCTGAGCGCGGCACCACCAATCAGGGCTAGGATAAAAACCGCCCGCCAAATCTTGTCGGTCGTCTGCGGAACCAGGAGGCGTCCGAAGACACCGGAGATTCCCGGGATCTTTCCACTCAGCGCGGTGGCGACCAGACTGGCGAGGCCGATAAGGATCCCGCCGACGATCGGATTTAGAAGCGTGTAGTGGTTCATCAGGCGCGAACGTCTACCTTAACCGCTTTGATCGCCGATAAAACTACGAGCGAATTTGCAGCGGTGCTCGGGAAAGCCGATCACCAATTCCGCTCGCCGGTCACGATCGACTGAAGATATCTGGGGCTGTCGTTGGTGCGAAGACGGACCCACAGCGGTTTATGGTCGCTGACCTGGTAGGTGCGCCAATTGTCGCTGTAATAGGATTTGAGAGCGGAGTCGGTGGTCTTGTCTTTGCCATTGGAACTCCTCGCCGCGTCAGCCTTGTAATCCTCGAACTGCGAGGGAGTGAAAACTTCCTTGAAGATGTCGAAAACGCCGGAGCCTAATTTTCCGCCAGCGGCGACGTACTCCAGCACGCCGGAACGGGCCTTGAAGGCAATCTGGTCGTAGTATTTGCCCCCGGCGACATTGGAAGGTTCGAGACCGGGAGGAATTCTGAAGCCCTGATCGGCGAGAGCCTTCATCGTCCGATGCTCGGGGTGGACGATGTTGAAGTCGCCCAGCAGAACCAACGAACGGAACTCATTTTCGGCTTCCTCCGAGCGTTTGCCAAAGTATTCGGCGATCCGGCTGATTTCCTCAATCCGCTCCTCCAGCTGCGCCCCAGACTCGGCTCCGTAATAGAGAGGAACGGTGCAGATCTCGAAGCGAAACCAACCGGACTGGAACTTGGCCGCGAAGGGAGTACGGCGGAATTGTTTTCCGGCATAGAGCTTGGTGTCGTCTTCTTTCTCGAGGAGAGCTTTGCTCACCAGCATGTCGTTAGGCAGAACGATTTCTCCCGCGATGTTCTGGAAGCAGACTTTGCGTTTGTCGAAAAGGTAGGTCAGCCGTTCGCGGTTGCCGCCGAGCTTGGTGTCGGTGACGTCGGTCGCGATGAAGTCCCAGTTTTCGCCGAGGATGTCGACGACCTTCTCGAAATCGTAGAGTTCATTCACTTCCTAGATGGCGATGAAATCGAAACGGGAGAGGATTTCTGCGATGTAAAAGAGCGCCTCCGGGAGACGCGGACCGAAGCCGCGGTTATTCCGTTTTCCGAAGTCGCGAATGTTCCAGGTGGCGAGGAGAAGATTCTGGTCGGCGTCTTTCGAAGGGATGGTCTGGTCGAGTTGCTGGCAGAGCTCGACCAGCTTGCCAGCCACGCCTTGCCGGCGGGAGGCGGGAACGCGTGATTTGAGCAGGTTATACCTCATACCGGGGCGAGGGGTTCGCGAAGATTGAGCTTCCCATTTGGATAGCGGAAAAATCTTGCGCTCGTAAAGCCGAACTTACTCGGCATCGCGAGAGCGCACACCCGACGAAATGATGAATTCAACGCCTAACGGGACCATGGCCTGCTGAATGGCCACCTTTCCTGGCTGGCAGAGGCAGGAACTGGTGATCTTGGTATCGGCTTCGGCCCAGACTTTCTTAAACCTGGTCCGGAGCGCGTTCGCTTCCTTCGGCTTTTCCTTTTGCATGCTCAGACTCTCCGCCAGGCCATAGAGCGACCAGCCGTTGTCAGGCAACCTCGCCAGGTCGTCGCGATAGACCTGCTCGGCTTCGGCGAAACGGCCATGCTGCATGAGGGTCGCGCCTAACGAATGACGGATCGGGATGAGCCAACCCGGCGGTTCATCGTATTTGAGCGCGTCTTCCAGTTGGATCGCTTCCCGTAGCTCCGCGATTCCCTCTTCGAGCTTGTTCTCCCGGATCAGGATTTCGCCCTCGGTCATGTGTTTGGTGAGCGCGAGAAGATCTTGCGCGGTGTTATTGCCGAAGGTCTCCTCCTCCGGCACGAGCTTCGCCTTTTCGAGAAAGATCTTCTGCTCCTCGCGCGCCTTCCCGGGCTCGCCTTTTGCCGCGTAGGCAATGGCGCGCGCGGCATGATGGAAAGCGCGCGTGCCCGTCATATATTCCGGATATTGGTTAGGCTCGGCCAGAATTTCATCCCACATCCCAAAACGAACCATCACTTCCAGCGGCCTGGAAACGAAGCCCTCGGCCTGGAGCGCGTTTTCCTTCAGGAAATCCGCCGGCAGTTCCGCGACCATGGCGCGGATATGCTTCAGGGCGAGGGCGCGCTGGCCGGTCATCATGGCTGCGTAAGCCAGCATGTGCTGGTTGTGCGCGACGTAAACGCTGATGAATCCCTTGGGTGGTCCCGCGATTTTCCGATAACGCCGGTCCGCCTCGACTGCTTTGATATTGGTCTCGACCGCCTCCTGCCAGCGTCCGCAGCGGATGTCGATGTGTGAAGGCATGTGGACGTTGTGGGCGAGGCCGGGCTGAAGGCTCCGGAGACGATCCGCCGCGACCGTCGCGCGCTCCGGATGGGGCGAAGCTTCGGTCGCGTGAATGAAGAGATGATTCGCAAAAGGATGCTTCGGGCTCAGCTGCAAAACGCTTTCGAGCGTGGCCAGGATTTCTCCCGTGCCAGGGTTTGCCTGGCCTTCGGGCGTCCATTGATTCCACGGACGCAGATCCATCATCGCTTCGGCGAAGAAGGCGCCGACGTCAGGGTCGTTAGGATGATTTTGCCAGACTTTTCGCATCGCGTCCGCGTAGGCGAGATCGAGCGGCGCGCGATCTTCCGGCTGCGGGTTTGCATAGCGATGGCTCAGAGCCTCGATCAAGTCGCGCTCGACCGGGGAAGCGTGCTCCGCATTTTCCTGCGCGAGTTTCAATTCCTGCCAGGCCAGCTCGGCGGCGGGCGGCGGAACGAGGGGCAGGTTTATATGCGGGCCGCAGGCGAGCGCGATGCCGTAATGCGCCATCGCGCACTTGGGATCGAGGCGGACGGCTTCCTGAAAAGAGCGAATCGCTTCGCCAAGATTGAAGCCCTGATAAAAGGCGAGACCCTGTTTGAAATAGCGCTGAGCCTTGGGCGACTCAGTCGTGATCTTTCGCTGGTAATGACCGAGACCCGGAAATATCGGCTCTTCCTTCGCGCTGACAGAGTCCGCACCAGAAAGCGATACCGCCATCACCGCGACCATCCAATGCAATCGTGTCGTCATTGTTTCGTCTTTCCCTCGAGCAGGTTATGCCAACGCCTCGAAGGCGAGCAAGCTTCGACGGGCGTGTCTCCGATACTTAATACTCGTCAGGGAATGCATCCTCTCGTTAGCTAAATTCATGAACATCAAACGTCTCCTGCTCGCCATCGTGGTGGCTTTCATCTTCATCTTCGCGACCGATTTTTTGATTCACGCCGTCTGGCTGAAATCCGACTACGCCGCGACGAAGGAGCTCTGGCGGCCCGAGACAGAAATGAACGCTCGATTTCCCTGGATGCTCGGCGCGCAACTCCTGGTCGCGATCGCTTTCGTGACGATTTGGGCGCTCGGTCTCGCGGCTCGCCGCAGTACCGGCCTGGGTTGCGCATACGGATTTCTCGTCGGCCTGATCGTGCAGGCCACAACCTTAATTACCTATGTCGTCTCCCCTCTTCCGCTCGGCATCGCGCTGAAGTGGTTCGGGAGCGGAATGGTGCAGAGTGTTCTGCTCGGACTGGTGATCGCGCTAGTCTACAAACCTTCCCGGCCAGCAGTTGCCTAACGAAAAGGACTTGGATGGACTTCCGTCCCGGGAAAGTCTTCGCTCGCACTTCATCTTACCGTCCCGTGATGATTCGATCTCGCTTCGCAGAAAAGGCTCTTCGTTTCACAACCCGCTATGCTGTGCTGTTTCTGTTCCTGGGTTTCCTGTCTGCTTTCACCCGCAAAGCTGACGCAGAAGCAGAGCTGTCGATTTTTACCGGCGTCGCACTGAGCCAGGACAGCGATCTGCGCTTGCAACAGCGCGGCGGAACCGATCTGACTTTTCGCGACGTTCCATTTGAAGGCCGTGACTTCGACGATCCACCTTATTACGGAGCGCGGGCGCTTTGCTTTCCCTCCGAAGATTCGCATTGGGGATTCGGCGCCGAATTTTTTCACATGAAGACGCACGCGGACACCGATTCCACGGTGCAGGTGACTGGCCGCCGAAACGGCGTGGGCGTGAATGACAACGAACGCGTCGATGGCATCATCCAGTCCTTCAGCCTCTCGCACGGATTGAACTACGCGCTGGGCGATATTGTTTATCGCTGGAAACCGGGTCAGCGGGGAGAAGATTTCCTCGGCCACCTCGACCGAATGTCGGCGTCGGTGTGGGCGCGGCGATTCCGCATGTCGAATCGACAGTCGGTGGCCGTTTTCACGAGGGCTACCAACTGCACGGGCCGGGCGTCGAGGGTTTGGCGGGAATGAACCTTGCTCTCACCCGCCACATCGGTTTGATGTTCGAATACAAATTTACCTACGCCAATCTCGACTCGCTCGAGATTCCAAGCGGCTCGATCGAAGTCACGCCCCTCAATCATCACATCGTGACCGGGTTGACCTTCAGTTTCTAATCCGGCAGCGCGCGGGATCGCACTTTGCAAACGCGCCGCCGGGCGGCAAACTCGGGGGTGGCCATGGAGATCGTACCGCTGGGCGACTCAGCGCTGATTGTGCGCGTCGTCGATTCGTTAGGCGCGGTCCTGAAAACGCTCCAGAAACTGGAAGCCGCCAGCCTTCCCGGAGTGACTGAAATTGCTCCCGCTTTTGCGAGCGTCGCGGTCTTCTTTGAATCGCCGGGAAAACTGGAAGCCGGCCTGGCATCCGTTGACGTAGCCTTGCGGGGAAGAACGCGCCGCATCAAGCCCGCCGTCAGGAAGCGACTAGTCGAGGTGCCGGTTTGCTACGACGCAGCCTTCGCGCTCGATCTCGAAACCGTCGCGCAACATTGTGGTCTTTCCCCTAACGAGGTCGTCATACGCCACGCAGCGGCGCATTACGACGTGCGCTGCGTTGGTTTCACGCCCGGCTTTCCTTTTCTCGGAGGCTTGCCCGCGAGACTGGCGACCCCTCGCCGGGAAAAACCGCGCACGCTCGTTCCGGCCGGCGCGGTCGGAATCGGCGGCCCGCAGACCGGCATCTACCCGCTCCCTTCCCCCGGCGGCTGGAACATTATCGGACGAACGCCGCTCCAACTTTTCGACGTCACGCGGGAGCCGGCGGCGCTGTTACGGGCGGGAGACGGGGTGCGTTTTGTCGCAATTACTCGCGAGGAATTCGAGGCATGGGACAGATAACGGTTCTTCGCGCCGGCCATCTCACAACCGTGCAGGACCTGGGCCGCCCGGGGCAGCGTGCCCTCGGCGTTTCCGGAGGCGGCGCACTCGATCGCTGCGCGGCACAGGTGGCCAACCTTCTCGTCGGCAACCCAGGCGATTCCGCGCTTCTCGAAGTGGCACTCGGCGGAATGCGACTCCGCTTCGAAGACGCGCGCCGGGTTGCCTGGTGTGGCGGCGATTTTGAGGTTCGAGTCGCGGAAACCACGATCCCGGCTGGCCGCCCCGCGGTCGTTAGGCCAGACGAAGAGCTGCAAATTCGCGGGGCGCGACGCGGCTGCCGGGCGTGGCTTGCCATCTCGGGAGGAATCGAGGCGCCCGCCGTGCTCGGAAGCCGCTCGACCGACCTGCGCGCTCACTTCGGCGGTCACCTCGGCCGCGCGTTGCAGGATGGCGATGAGCTCTCGTTAGGCACGGCCGTCGCCCCTGCGGGCGAGGCAGCCCGGATCGCGCCTTGGGGCGCACCACCAGAGTGGGCCTGGTCTGTGAGGTCGACGCCAATCCTGCGGGTCGTGCCCGGCTCGGAGTGGGAAATGTTTGATCTAAAGTCGCGGCACTCACTCCTGGAAACCGCGTTCAAGGTCGGCGCGCAGGCGGACCGGATGGGGGCGCGATTGGAGGGCGCGATCCTTAACCGCAAAAAGAAGCGCGAGTTGCTCTCCGAAGCGGTCGCGCCGGGAACGGTCCAGGTGGCGAACGACGGGCAGCCGATTCTCTTGCTCGGAGATTGCCAAACGATCGGTGGTTACCCGAAGATCGCGCACGTGATCACAATCGATCTCGCGCCCGCGGCCCAGCTTCAGCCTAACGACTTGGTCCGTTTCGAGGAAGTGACGCCCGCCGATGCCGCCGCGCGCTTCGTCGAGCGCGAAAATAATCTTCGATTATTTCGCGTCGCTCTAAGTTTGCGCGCTTTATGAATCTCTCCATCGATCTGAATGCCGATCTCGGCGAGGGCGCGGCGGGCGAGAGCGAGCTCCTCTTGCTCGTCAGCTCGGCCAACATTGCCTGTGGCTTTCACGCCGGCGATCCGAACAGCATGACTGCATCCATCATGGCGGCGAAAGAGGCTGGCGTCGCCGTCGGAGCGCACCCGAGCCTGGCCGATCGTGAACATTTCGGGCGCCGCGAGCTGCCGGTTACAGCCAAAGAAGTCTTTGCCTTGGTCGCCTATCAGGTGGGCGCGTTCCAGGCCGTTGCCAATTCGTTAGGCGTGCTCCCCAATCACATCAAACCCCATGGCGCACTCTACAACATGGCGACGCGCGACCCGGCCCTGGCCGAGGCGGTGGCACACGGAATCCTGGCGGTTGATCGCTCGCTTATTCTCTTCGCCCCGGCTGGCAGCGCCATGGCCCGGGCCGCGGAGGCGATCGAGCTGCGAGTCGCGCGGGAAGTTTTTGCCGACCGGAATTATCTGCCGGACGGCTCTCTCGTTCCCCGCACCCGACCTGACGCGCTCCTGCACGACGCCGAGGAAGCGGGCCAGCGTGTCCTGCGGATGCTGCGCGAAAACAAGGTGCGCGCGGTCGACGGAAGCGACGTCACTCTCGAGGTGGATACGATTTGCCTGCATGGCGACAAACCGGAAGCCGTCGCCTTCGCCCAAACTTTGCGGGCACAATTATGCGCGGCCGGAGTGAAAGTGGCGGCGCCTGCGAACTGACGAATGGACGCGCCTAACGACAAACTGATGCGCGGCCTCGGGCCGCTCGATGCAACCATGATCGTGATCGGCTCCATGATCGGGTCGGGAATTTTCATCACCTCGGCAGAATCGACGCGCCTCGTGAACGCGCCCGGCTGGCTCCTTCTCGCCTGGACGATGGCCGGGCTTCTCACCATCACGGGCGCGATCTGTTGCGCGGAGCTGGCGGCGATGATGCCGAAAGCCGGCGGGCAATACGTCTTCCTGCGCCAGGCCTATGGGCCGTCGATCGGGTTCCTTTTTGGCTGGACGCTTTTTCTGGTCATCCAGACCGGCACCATCGCGGCGGTTGCAATTGCCTTCGCCAAGTTCGCCGGAGTCTTTTTTCCAGCGATCGCGACGGAACACTATCTCGTTAGGCCGATTCATCTCTTCGGAGCGTATGCGATTAGCCTCTCGAGCGAGCAGTTGGTCGCAGTGCTCCTGATTCTTTTTCTGACCTGGATCAACACCCGCGGGCTGGAAGTCGGCAAATTGGTCCAGAACACTTTTACTTTCGCCAAAACCGCCGCGCTCATCGGGCTGATCGTGGTCGGACTATCGTTAGGCTGGCAGGCGGCCAGCGCGGCGCGATCGGACGACTGGTGGAACCCGTGGGCCAACGGCTGGACGCCGCAAGGCGCACAACCGGGCCTAACGATGACTGACGGGCTGGTCCTGATCGTGATTTTTGGCAAGGCGATGGTCGGTCCACTCTTTGCCCAAACTGCCTGGACCAACGTCACTTTTACCGGAAGCGAGGTGCGCGAGCCGGGCCGCACCCTGCCTCGTGCGCTCCTCCTCGGTTGCGGTCTGGTGGTGACGCTCTATGTCCTGGCTAACCTGGCCTACATCGCTACCTTATCGTTAGGCGAAATCGCCCATGCACCGCAGAACCGGGTGGCGGTCGCGTCGATGCGCGTCGTCCTCGGATCCACCGGCGCGAGTCTGATGGCAGGCGCGATTCTCGTCTCGACTTTCGGTTGTAACAACGGGCTCATCCTGGCCGGAGCGCGGGTCTATTACGCGATGGCGCTCGATCGTTTGTTTTTTCGCGCGACGGCAAAGACTAACGCCCAGCACGTCCCGGCCGCGGCGCTCGTCGCGCAGGCTGTCTGGGCGGCCATCCTCACACTCCCGCGCACGATCAGCGCTGATCCCTCGACCGGGGCGGTGCGGTATGGGAACGTTTACACCCAGCTCCTCGAATACATCGTGGCGGCCGACCTCGTTTTTTATGTCTTGCTGGTAGCAGCAGTGATGGTGTTGCGGCGCAAAATGCCCGGAATGCCACGGCCGTATCGGGCGTGGGGTTATCCAGTCGTGCCGCTTGTCGCCATCACGCTCGCGATGCTGCTAATTGTTGACCTGGCGATCCTCGCGCCGGCCACTTGCGGGATCGGGTTTGCGATCGTGCTGAGCGGATTTCCCGTCTACCTGCTCTGGCGCCCCGCTTAGTTGTTATAGACGGCGTAGATTTCGACCAGGCCGATGCCAGTCGTATCGTTCACGCCACGCACGATCGCGGTAAAGGCACCGGGCGCGCTCACGAAGAGAAGCGATGATTCAAAGAGACTGGATGGACCGAGGCCGTAGCCGTAAATGACTCCGGCGTCGCGATTGCTGTTGAAGTCGTCGTTGGTTTGTAGGAGATCGCCGTTGCTGTTGTAAAGCTCGAGAATTGGATTGGCGAGCGCGCCCGAAACGCCCGCTGACGAAAGAGACGGACCGATGGCTCGGATGACATTGATCTGGCTTTGCGGGCCGTTAACGATAAAGCCGCCGATCAGGGCGTCATCGCCGGTCCCGACGCGGGCGCGAGTGGAGATGTTACCCAGTTTTCCGCTCTCGGGTTCGAGGTCGTAGACCTCGACAAGGGCCACACCGCTGCCGCCGGCCGCACCAGAGACGATCGCGGTGTAACCGCCGGGCGCGAGATCGGCGAGAATGGCTGACTCGCGGGAGTTGGTCGGAGCAAGCCCGGTGTCCGTAATTTCCTGCGACTGAGTCTCGGCCCAGTTGTCATTCGATTGAATGAGAGCACCGGTGCTATCGTGTAATTCAAGGGCGGGATCAGAAAGCGAACCCACGACGCCGCTTTCGCCTAACGACGGACCGATCGCGCGGATGAGCACTTTCTTGGTCGCCGTTCCCTCGATAATGAACCCGCCGATCATGACTTCGTCGCCCGTTCCTACCCGGCCCCGGGTCGAGATCTGCACGATCTGACCGTGGCCTGTGGGACTGGGAGCGTTCGGTGGCGCGCCGTAGAGAGATACCGCGCCAGCGATGTCATCAGCCTGCAGGGAAGAGACCCCGCTCACTTTTGAGTTCATGATCGCAACCACGTCCTGGCCGGCCTCATCGGGGTGATCGAGTCCAAGGACGTGGCCAATCTCGTGCAGGGCGATGCGGTGGAGATCGAAATAGGAGATGCCGTTGAAGATGGCGTAAACCCCGCGGTAGGAGTTGAACCGATAGGCAGTATTGAAGAGGACATCGGTCTCGGTCGTTTCGTTTCCGATGCGATCGATCAAGGTGACCGCGAGCGTTGTGGAACCAAAATCGTCGCCGTAGATGGTGTCGCTGAACTGCATCGAATTCACACTGTCGCCTTCACTCGCCACCGTCCCAGGCGCAGCAGTCGTCCAGGTGAATTGCATGCGATCCATTTGCTCGTTCCAGAGCTCGAGCGCGTTGGCCACGACCGAATCAAAATCGGTGCTGCCATCCGCGATCGGGATATTCGCGGGTCCCATCTGGATGCGCATCGGAACGGTCGGGACCTGCCAGGAGGAATTCTCGAAGACGAAGCCGTGGGCCGTGCCTAACGAAATAAGACCAAGGCCACAAACCGCGCCGAGGCGGAGAAAAAAGCAGCTAGGGAATCTTGGCACTGGCCGCTTGTTGGGAAATTCGAGAACGGATAGCAGTTTTGAAATCATTCAGGGAAAGGGCGGCCTTGGTTTGCGCCGTGTTTTTTTCTTCGCCGCCGAGCTGATTGACATCGGTCAGCGGCTGGCCTTCGCCGGTGACGAGGGTGTCGCGACCGGTCGGACCTTTTTGCACCCGGAACCGGCCATGTTGGATCCCGACGAGCGGGATAAATTGGCTGCCGTTATTTTCGACAAAGAGCAAATCGTGGTCACCCACCTTGAACTTGGGCGCATCGGTCACTTCCATGGTGCGGCCGTCGACCGTGCCGCCAAGCATGCGCATCGAGTAAGCGGTGCCGGGCGCGCCTTTGAGCGCGTCGTCGACCTTGAAGGTGACGAAGGTGACAATGCGATGCTGCGCTCCCTCACCGATCCATTGCGACTGCAGACCGGTCACTTCCCCTTCGAAGATGATCTCCGCGCGGCTGACAAGTTCATCGAACTTTGGTGAGATTACGGTGGTCGCATTGGCGATGAAACCAAGAGAGAAGAGAACGGGGTAAACAAGGAATCCAAACGATTTTTTCATTTTCGGGAGAGCTGGCGACTTCTGACGAATTAAGAGAAATAATGTTCAAGCAATTTGGGTTAGAGATCAACATCGTAAATTTCGATCAGCCCAATGCCGAACCCGCCCCCGTCGCCTCCACAATGGCGGTGTAATTTCCGGAGGAGTTTGTCGCGATCAGCGCCGCCTCGCGCGGATCGGCCGGCTGCAGGCCGGTGGTGAGAATGTCGCCTTGTTGCGAGCCGCTCGCCCAGTCTTCTTTCGGGGCGATGAGATGACCGTCGCTGCCGTGCATTTCCGCCGTCGGATCGGCCAGGATCGCAAGGCCGCTTCCGCCTAACGACGAGCCAAGAGCGCGCCCGATGTTGTAGCCGGGGTCGCTGACCCCGGCCCGGAGTGTGGTCGGACCCACCCTCCCCCAAGTGCCAAGAGCGTACCGGCCGGGGTCAGCGACCCCAGCTACAACCTGCCTACGCAGGCGGAATCCATTTCTGCAGCCGCCTAGAATCATTGAATCCTAAAATTCAATGTAAACGGAGCAAGTTTCCCTCCTCGTCGGGAATGTGATGCCTTGTGGTGGAGCGAGACTCTGTCGAGTCGGAGGAAGACGGTTCTGTGTGCAGCCGTCCACCGTCCCAGCTCGACCGAGTCTCGTCCCACCACCGATCAGACCCCACCGGTCCAAGGCTTCCCTCGCTAGTTAAGGTTGTAGATTTCCACCAGGCCGACGCCGGTGGTATCGCCCTGGCCGCGAACGATGGCGGTGTAAGCGCCCGGCCCGAGCGTCATTAAAATAGCCGACTCCTTGTTGTTGATCGGTGCCAGGCCGGTGGCGGTGATTTCCGTCTGCTGGGTATCCTTCCAGTCGTCGTTGGATTCAATCAGCATACCGCCGGCGTCATAGAGATCGAGGGTCGGATCCTGGAGTGCGTCCGCGACTCCCTGGCTAGTCAGCGACGGACCGATCGCGCGCACGATTACGTCGGCGGTGCCGTTGCCGAGGATGAATCCGCCGATCATCACGTTGTCGCCCGTCTCGACAAAGCCGCGCGTGCTGATGTTGGCCAATTTTGAGTTGGCCGCCGCGTCGAGATCGTAGGCTTCGACCAGGCCGATCCCGGTCGTGCCATCTTTTCCACGCAAGATCGCGGTGTAAGCAGCGTTGGCGGGAAGGAGGGCGATGATGGCCGACTCGAGATCATTGGTCGGTTGCAGACCAGTCGCCTCGATTTCAGTTTGCTGATCGGATTTCCAATTGTCGTTAGTGGCGAGGAGAGCGCCGTCACCGTTGTGCAATTCCAAGATGGGATCAGCCAGCACGTCGCCCAATACCGCGCCTAACGAAGGTCCGATCCCCCGCACCAGCACTTGTTTGGAATCGGACCCGACGACGATGAAGCCGCCGATCAACGCGTTGTCTCCCGCCTGGACGCGGAGGCGGGTGGAGATGTTAAGGAGCTGACCGACGGAGGTGGAAAATTCCGAAGTGTTGCCGCTCGGATCGGTCGCGGTCGAGGTGACGTGCAACGCCCCCTCGAGTGCAGGAAAGGTGACATCGAAGGCAGCATGACCGCTTGCATCTGTCGTCACGCTGGTCGCGCCGAGAAAGGTTTTTCCTTCGCCGTAGTTCGACGGGTCTAACGCGTCGTTGCCGAAAAACTCGAGGCGATATGTCGTGCTCGCATGGCTATCGAGTGAGCCGAGAATTTCGGCGTTCCCGCTCGTCACTGTGACCTTGCTCAAGAGGGGGAAATTCTGGTAGCCGTTCGGGCCGGTATCGGCGTCGCCCGGGTCGTTAAGCGTCACCTGCGGGCCGCCCGGGGTGAGATCGATGCCAAGACCAGACTGATCGCCAGGTGTATCCGGTCCGTTCTTGAAAATGGAATTGCGCTCGATGGTGACGGACGAGGCTCCGACCAACACGCCGGCGGCGGCGTTGTAGGCAATGATGTTGCCGGTGCCGTCGGCCAGGCCGCCCACCGTGATCTTGAGCAAGGCATCGAACAGGAAAAGGACATCGATCCCCGGACCGCTGTTCCCGAGTGGGGAAGTGAGATCGCCTTGCAGGCCGATGTAGTTTCCTTGAACGGTCGCGTGAGCGTTGCGAATTAGAATTCCCCCGAAGTTATTGGCCGAGATCAGATTTCCGACGCCGGCCGCGGCGCCCCCAATCAGGATATCGGTGATAGCGGGATTGGCGTCCCGGTAATCGCCCACCATCTGGATGCCATAAAGGGCGTTCCCGCGATCCAAGGTTTGTGAGATGTCGGAGCCAATGATGTTGCCTTGCACAGTCGTGTTGTCGCTGGCGTAGGTAATGCCGTCGCCTGCGTTGCTGGAGATGATGTTTTGCCGAATCAAAACCGGGCCAATGGTCTCGGTAGCTACTTCCTCTTTAATGCCGCTGCCGAGGATGCCGTTGAAGCCGCGGAAGCCATTGCCCAGCGCGGTCTTCCCATCGGCACCCAGCCCGATCGTGTTGCCGCCAATCGTGACGGCACCTAGATTCGAACCGCTCCCGGCGTTGAAAACAATTCCGTCACCTGAGTTGCCGGAGATGACGTTGCCCTGGCCCCCGCCAGGCGCCGCCAAGGCGCCGCCGATGACGATTTCGCCCAGCGTCGTCCCGCCAAACAGGCCAGACAGGGCAATGCCAATGAAATTCGGCAGGGCGGAATTGCCCGCGGCGTTCACGCCAATATAATTGTTTTGCACCGTGTCGCCTTCGCTCCCGTTGGTGAACGCGAGTCCGCTTCCGCTGCCGGTCAGAGGGTCGATGTTGCCGGAAATGACGTTGCGATCGCCCGGTAGGGGCGAACCGATTCGATTCCCCCCCGGGACGAAGCCGCCACTGAAGATGCCGGCGGCGTTGCCTAACGCCGTCGCGCCCGCGGGATCGGTCCCGATAAAATTGCCCAGCACGGTTATTTCGTTGGAGTTGATCGTTATCCCGGCAGCCGCGAAACCGTTGGTGTTGGCGAAACGGTTAATCACCATCCCCCGCACCGTGGAGCCGGCACTTCCCGCTTTAAAATTCAGGCCGGAGACGCCGCTGCCGGCATTGACGCCGCTCAACTCGATGAGCAAGACGGCATTATTTCCGGTTGCGAGGGTGTTGGCTTTGGCACCGCTCTGTGTGTAGCCGTCGATGATGACCGAATCGGTGATACCCGGTAGTCCGGCGCTGGGGGGTGCGATGGTAAAGACTCCGGTGCTCGGATCGCGATTCGGGTCGGAAGTGGGAATGGCGAATTCGATCCGATCCGGTGTGTTGACATCGATATTTGGATGGCCGTTGGCATTCGTGATGGCCTGGGCGAACGAACCGGCTCCGCTCGTTTCCGTATTCGTCACGGTGAAGGTGTCGGCCGCGGCCGTGGCAAGGCGGCCAATAAAGATGACAATGAGAAGCGCGTTTGGTTTCATTTTGGTTGGCTCTTTCTGCATCACATATGCTCCGAAACTCCCTGAAAGTCTTTACCAAATCCGGGGAGGCGACTCCAGTCGAATTCCTCTGGCGGAGAAATCCTGCACCTTAACGAATCCTTGTCATACCGACTCAGTTCAAATCATACACTTCGACCAGGCCAACGCCGGTGGTGTCATTCACTCCGCGGACAATGGCGGTGTAGGCACCGGGCGGAAGCGTCGCGAGAATCGCTGACTCGAGATCGTTCGAAGGCTGGAGTCCGGTGGCGGCAATCTCGGGCTGTTGCGAATCCTTCCAGTCGTCGTTGGTGGCCAGTATCGCCCCGAAAACGTCGTGCAACTCAAGCGTTGGATTTTGCAACGCCCCGTTAATGCCGAAACCGGTCAGCGACGGCCCGATCGCCCGCACGATGACATCGGCCGCGCCTTCCCCGGCAATGAAACCGCCGATCAACACATTGTCACCCGCATCGACCAAGCCGCGCGTGCTGATGTTGGCCAGTTTCGAGTCGGCCGTGGTGTCGAGGTCGTAGGCTTCCACGAGACCGACTCCCGTAGTGCCTTGGGTTCCTTTCAGGATCGCGGTGTAATTTGCACCATTCCCCGGCAAGGTCGCAAAGATGGCGGATTCGAGATCATTCGTCGGCGCGAGACCGGTCGCCTGGATATCGGCCTGCTGCTCGGATTTCCAGTTGTCATTCGTCGCGATGATCGTGCCGTCGCCCGCGTGCAGTTCGAGAATCGGATCCTCCAGCACCCCGTTGACAAATCCGCCTAACGAAGGCCCGATTCCGCGCACGATGACCCGTTTCGGGTCGGGCCCGAGAATGATGAAGCCACCGATCAGAACGTTGTCCCCCGTCACCACCCGCAGCCGGGTCGAGATGTTGAGCAGTTGCCCGAGAGCAGCGGAAAATTCAGAGGTATTTCCATTTGGATCGGTCGCGGTCGCGGTCACGTGGGGCGCGCCGACGCCTGCTGGAAAACTAAGATCGAAGCTGGCGTTACCGCTCGCATTCGTGGTCACGCTCGCTCCGCCGAGAAAGTTTTTCCCTTCGCCGTAGCCTAACGGATTGATGTGGACGTTACTGAAAAATTCGAGGGCGAAGGTGGTGCTGGCCAGACTATTCAAGGTTCCGGTGATCTGCACCATTCCTCCGCTCACAGTGACCGATTGGATGACCGGAAAATTTTGAAGATTATTCGGCCCGCTATCGCCATCGCCCGGATCGTTAGGCGTGACTTCGTCGCCGTTTAGATCGATCCCGGGATGGCCGATCGTGGTTGCATCCATGCCGTTGTCATGAATCGAATTGCGCCGGATGGCAGCGTGCGCGGTGTTCTTGACGGTGACTCCGGCGAGAGTGCTGTAGGCAATCGAATTGCCTGCTCCCGTTGCCGCCCCGCCGAGAGTGACGACAGCATCGTTCTCCACGCTAATGCCGGCTTGGTTTCCCAGGACTGTGATGCCATCTGATCCGATGCCGAAAAAGTTGCCCTGGATGGTAAGCTCTCCACCGAAAATGCGCAGGCCAAGTCCGTCGCACGCGATCACGTTGCGCGCCCCTGCCGCGGTCCCGCCGATCGTAGCGCTGCCGCCAATCGTGATGCCGACGCCGCCGCCGCCGGCCAGCTTCACCGTGCCTGTAAAATCGGTTCCGATATAGTTGCCCTGCAGAGTCAAGCCAAGCGCGTTGCTCACGATGCCGGCGATGCGGTTGTTAAGGATGACATTGCGCGCGCCCGCCACCTTGCCTCCGACGAGAAGTGTGCTGGAGCCGGGAGTCGCATCTTGGAAATTGATTCCGCTGACACCGTTAGGCAGGGCGGCGGTGCCGGTAGCATCGAGTCCGATCAGGTTGCCTTGAATCGTTAGGTCGCCCGGGCGATTGGCAACGTAAATGCCGTCGTTGCTGATCCCGCCGTTGCTACTGTTGCCGGATATGACGTTACCGACTCCCTGCCCAGGAGTGGAAGTGATTCCGCCGATCCTGATGTCGGCCGAGGCGAAACCGACGACATCGATTCCGCGAAAATTACCGAGCGGCGCGGTGCCGGCTGCATTCGTTCCGATGTAGTTGCCTTGAATCCGCGTCCCCGCGTCGGCGTTCCGCACCTGGATGCCGAACCCTCCACTCGTGCTGCTGTCAGTCGCGCTGCCCGCAAACAGGTTACGATCGGCGGGTGCCGGACCGCCGACCACATTGTCGAATCCGGCATCGACCGTCACACTGTAGCCATTGTTGGCCAGCGCTGCGTCACCGGTCGGGTTGCTACCAAAGAAATTTCCGGCGACCAGGTTGTTGTCCGAGGCGATCCGGACTCCGCCACTGCCGAAAAACGCGCCCGAACCCGTCCCGAACCGATTGATGACAAGCCCCCGGACGGTGCTTCTCCCACCGGCGAAATCGAGCGCGATCGCAGTTCCGCCGACGTTGGCGCCATTTAGCTCGATTCGGAGCAAGGCGTTGTTGCCCACGTTTAATGTATTCTCGCTCGCTCCGGATTGAGTGTAGCCATCGATCACGACCGGATCAGTGATCGAGGGCAAAGCCAGGCTTGGGGCGATCGTATGCACGCCGCTACCGGCGATGGCGAAGACGATCTGATCCGGTACGTCGAAATCGATGTTCATGTGCGCGTTCGCATCCAGGATCGCCTGGCGCAGTGAGCCGGGGCCGCTGTCGTCGGTATTGATGACCGTAAAGGTATCGGCGCCGGCAGTCGCGAGACTGCAGATACCGAGCAACGCAAGAATTTGGAGTAGTTTCATAAGAGTTCGTTCGCGTTAGTTCATCGCCGATTTAAGCCGGCAGGCCTCAAATGTCGCTATTACGGATCTCAATTTTCGTGAATTTCTCTAAAAATGCGGTGCCGCTCGGCCGACTTGCCCTGGGTGGAAGGCAGCTCCGACCGGTCTTTCGGTTGCTGCACGCATTTCTGCGCGGCCCGCAAGCGGGTCGATGGCGCGGCGAGAAGTGATCGATCTGATTGGACCGGCTGGAAAACGGTCGATGTCGAACTAGGGGTGAGGGGCCGCGCAAGTTGCCCAGCGACCGTCGCCGCGGCCCTCGCGGACGGTCGCTTAAAGACGACTGACCGTCGAATATTCTTACAGATTCCGAACAGTCGACGCGCCCATTCACCGGAGAAGATACACAATTTCTATCGCTAAAGATTTTGCCTGTCTGATGTTAGGTCTTATTCCGATATTCCAGGGAATTATCTGGCATAATGAGTGCTCGGACAACGAGTATGAAACATTGCAAAAAGCTCTTTTTCGTGGCACTGGCTCTAACCAGGTTGATCGCGCCGAGTGGCCATGCTAATGAATTGATCACGAACGGCGGTTTTGAAACCGGCGATTTCACCGGATGGAGCCTCTTCGATCAGGCGGGCGGAGATGGCAGCTTTTTCGTGGACAACACGACTTCCACGCCGATCTCCGGATCTCCGACCGTTGGTCCAGCTGGCGGGAGCTTTTACGCCGTGAGCGATCAGGGTGGCCCCGGTGCCCACGTTCTGCTCCAAAGCTTCACGATCAACCCCGGTTCGACTGCGATCCTCTCTTTTAGCATGTTTGTGAACGATCAAAGTGGCGTTGGGCCGATCGTGAATCCGGCTGGCCTTGATTATACCGCCGACCCAAACCAGCATGCGCGGGTGGATATTCTAGCGGCAGGGGCAGATCCATTCTCGACCAACCCGGCGGATGTGCTGGCGAATTTCTATCTCAACGTGGATCCGTTCAATAATCCGAATCCCTACACCGATTACTCGTTCGATCTGACCGGCCTGGTCGGCGCGGGCGGGACCTTCCTGTTGCGTTTTGCAGAGGTGGACAACCAGTTCTTTTTGAATCAAGGCGTGGATAACGTCAGCATCAACGCCAGCCCCGCGGGAGTGCCGGAGAGCGGATCGACCGTTCTTCTATTAGGCGCAGGCCTCCTCGGGATGGCTGGGATTCGACGGCTACTCCCGTCCCGGGCCTGAAGCAACTCACCTTGATCCGCCGAGCAAGGGGAATCGATGCTGAACCTGGCGGCAACGGTGCCCGCAGGTTGCCAGCGGCCGTCGCCGCTCTGCGCGAGATCGCCTAACGAGACGCCGCCGCGCCGCGCCGCCCCCCGGGGAAGGGCGGGGTGTCACCCCGTGGGTTGGAGGTGTTACCTCCAACCCGCGCGCCCGGGTGCGTGCGGGCCGAAATATCTGCAATTAAAGGCAGATAAAATCTGTATAATCCAAGTCCGTAAGAGGCAATCGACGGGGAAAAGGGGAATCACGCTCAGCTTTTTTTGACAAATTCGCGGGCCAAACGCAAGCAATGATTTCCCGACACCTAATCACTTCACCGCGAGGGAATCCGATTCCGAATCCGGATCTACGACAGATCGTAGCCCGCCCGGTCGCTCCCCCATCAACCAAGCATCATCAGTAGAGGGCAGCGCGCTTCAATCTCGTCGCGGAATATCTAGAGAATTGGGTTGGGTGGGACTCGAACCCACAACCAACGCCTTAAAAGGGCGCTGCTCTACCATTGAGCTACCAACCCGGCGCGAGCTTGAGGTCTTACGATGATTCGTCAGCCGGCGCAAGAACGAGCCCAAAATTACGAAGCCCCCGCCCTACAACCGCAAAAGCTCGCGCAGCGAATTGTGCGGCCGATCGAGATGAAGCGTGGCCAGGCCGGCCTCTTCCGCGCCGGCCGCATCCCGCACCGGATCGTCTCCCACATGCAAGACTTCGTTAGGCGCAAAGCCGCTCAAGTTCAGGGCGCGGCGAAAGATGAGTGGGTTGGGCTTGTCCACCCCCAGTTCGCTCGAAAGGAAGATGTGCCGGAAATATTGCGAGATCGCGAGGTGGTCGAAAATGTGGCGGAGACGGCCATCGAAATTCGAGATAACCATCAGCTCGTAACGCGGCGTCAGCGTCTCGAGGACTTCGCGGACCTCGGGATAAAGCGCCCAGACGGCGGGCTCGGCGAAAAGGCTGTACGCCGCCTCGAAAAATCTAACGCGACCGGGCGCATCGATCCGCGTCGAAACCTGATCGAGAAGACGGTCGACCAAATCCCGCCACCAGCCCTTGTCGTCATCTGGGCGCGGCTTTCCCTCCGTCGCGGGCCGAACCGGCGCCTCTCTCCAGAGCTGGCCGAAGACCCGATCGACCGCGTCAGGGTCGAGTTCGAGCCCTTGCCGCTGCCCGATCGAGGCGTAGTGCTGGCCTACACTTTTCGTTAGGCGAATCAAAGTGTTACCGGCGTCAAAAGAGATTGCTTTGATCATGCACCCTTTCTTTTCGCACAAGGCTGGCCCGCGCTCCGCTAATCTTTTTCGCTTTCGAGATCGCCGGGCGAGCGTAAGAGTAGTTTCCGCTCCAGCACGCCAGACCCATGAGTGTTACTGATCCGTGTCTCGATCCCAAATGGGACCAATCTCTCGGCGAAGAACTGGCCAACAGCATCAGCCACGGCGTGGGGCTGTTGGCAGGCTTAATCGGTGCACCGACTCTCATGCTGGCCGCCTGGCGCGGCGGAGACCGCTTCTTTTTTGCCGGCACCGTCGTGTTCGCCGCGGCGATGTTGCTCGTCTATTGCGGTTCGACTCTTTATCACGCCTGGCCGCGCGGGACGGTGAAGTCGGTTTTCCAGGTCATCGATCATTCCGCCATCTTCCTGCTCATCGCGGGCACCTACACGCCCTTCACCCTTGGCCCGCTCCGCGGCGCGTGGGGTTGGTCGATTCTCGCGCTGGTTTGGACGATGGCGATCTTCGGCGTCGTCCTGAAAAGTGTGCACGGCACTGAGCAGCGCAAAGGCCTCTCGATGGCTCTTTACCTCGGCATGGGCTGGTTGATCCTGGTGGCGTTTCGTCCGTTGATCACACATGTGCCGGTGAGCAGCCTGGCCTGGCTGGTGGCGGGCGGTCTCGCCTACACTGGCGGCGTCTTTTTTTTTGTCAGTAAACGCCGTCGCTACACTCATTTCGTCTGGCATCTGTTTGTGCTTCTGGGCACGGTCTGCCACTTTCTCGCCGTCTTCTCCTGCACTTCCGCATGACCATTTTGCCTAACGAAACTCTGTCGACTGAGCATAACGACCCGATCAACGCCCGCATCCTCGCTATCTCGGAGGATAAGATTGTCGGCTTCGTGCGCGAACCGTTTGCCGAAATAGCGGAGCGGTCCGGGCTGCCGGTCGAGACCGTGCTCGAGCGGATCATCGCCATGCTCCGCGCCGGAACCGTCCGGCGGGTGCGCCAGACACTCCTCGCGACCAACCTGGCCGATGGCGCGCTCGTCGCCTGGAAAGTGCCGGCGGAAAAAATCGACTCTGCCTTCGATTACATGTCGCAGCACGATCCGTTTTCCGGCCACGTCGTGCTCCGTTCAACCGACGCTGTCACGCCCGGTTCGGAGTATAAACTCTGGACGACGCTGAAAGTGCCGCACGGTTTTTCGCTCCAGCGCCATGGTGAGATTCTGACCGGGATTGTCAACGCGGAACATTTTCGCCTCATGCCGGCGAAGGGAATCTTCACGTTAGGCGTGGGACACGTGCGCCGGAAAAATGTCGAACCCGGCGCGAGTGCCGATCAACCGGCGACGATGATCAGAGTTCAGCCCGCGACGTTGAGCGAAAAGGAATGGACGGTACTGACCGCCTTGAAGCGCGAATTTACGCCTGACGAAATTCATGAGTCACCGTGGATCGCGCGGGCGGAAGAGGCTGGCGTCTCGTTAGGGGAATTTTTCGCCGTAGCAGAGGATCTGACGAAACGAAAGATTATCGGACGTTTCTCAACCTTCCTCGAGCACGTCAAACCATCGGCCAGTGGCGTTCGCGTGACGCGTTTCAACGCTTTGTTTCACTGGGCCGTGCCGGCTGGCCGCGAAGTGGAAGCCGGCGGCGAAGTTGGGCGTCATGAAATCCTGACCCATTGCTACTGGCGCGAAGCCGGGCCGGAATTCCGCAACGTCAACATCATGGCAGTGGCGCACGGGACCGACAAAGCGCGCCTGCTCGAGCACAAGGCGGCGATCGACCGCCATCTGGTGGAATGCGGAATCCCGGTTTCCTACACGAATGTTTTCTGGGGCGGCCGGAGTGAGATCAAGCCGTCGGAAATTTCGCCGCAAATCTACCGCCGTTGGCTGGCGGAAGTCGGCGCGCAAACCTGAGCCCGGGTTTGCTCCAGTTCGTGGAGCAAGGCGACGGCAAATGCCTCGCGATCGATCGGACGCCCCAGCACCATCGCCAATGAGGCCGCCCTTTCCTTTAGCTCACCGGGAAATTCTTCCAGCGCCTGGTTCACGTTCACTCCGATCCCGGCAACCGCCGTCCACTCCCGTCCGGACCCGGCCTTCGTTTCCACCAACACGCCGGCCACTTTTCTTCCTGCAACGTAGACGTCGTTAGGCAACTTGATCGTGGCCTCGAGTCCGGTCTCACTCCGGATCGTGGCCGCGACCGCCTGCGCCGCCCAATTCGTCAGGCGAGCGGACTCGACCATCGGGATCCGGGGCCGGAGCAGAATCGAAAACCAAAGTCCACGGTAGGGAGCAGACTCCCAGCGATGACCGCGCTGCCCGCGGCCGGCCGTCTGGTGTTCGGCGAAAACGACAAAGCCTTCCGGCAGTTCGGGCGTGAGCGCCTGGAGGAGAAACTCATTGGTCGAACGCGTCGACTCCAGGACGATGATCCGCCGGCCGATGACGCTTTCGCTTAACGATTGGCTGATTTGGACCGCGCTGAGCCGATCAGGCGGCACCTTCCCCGATTTTTCCTTCCTCCTGCTCATGCTCCTGCTCTTAATCCTTCCGGGAAGGGCGAAGCGAAGATTAGGAGCAGGAGCAAGAGCAGAATTAGGATTTGTCGTTAGGGGGCGACGTGGGTCAGCTCGAGTGAGAAATCGATCGCGGGCGCGGAGTGGGTGAGCGCCCCGATCGAGATGTAATCCACCCCCGTGGCGGCGACCTGCCGCACGTTGCGCAGGTTGATCCCGCCGCTCGCTTCAAATTTCACTGTCCCCTTCCCGATCGCGACCGCCTCGCGCATCTGGGTGCCGCGCATGTTGTCGAGGAGGATGACTTCGATACCCGGGACCTCGAGGAGGGCGCGGACTTGGTCGAGGTTATCGGCCTCCACTTCGATCCGCAGGCCGGGATGTTGCTTGCGAACGCGGTCGATCGCGCTGCTCAAACGGGCGAGCCCGTCGCGCGCGAGGAGGTGGTTGTCCTTCACCAGGACCATGTCGAAGAGCCCAAAGCGGTGGTTCGTTCCGCCGCCCGCCGCGACTGCCGCCTTCTCCAACTTCCGCAAACCGGGAGTGGTTTTGCGCGTATCGAGAATCTTCGCGCCGTTGGCCCCGGCTGCCTCGACGAATTGCCGGGTCAGCGTCGCGATCCCGCTCAGGTGCTGGAGGAAATTGAGCGCGACCCGTTCGGCGGTGAGGATGGAACGAGCCCGGCCGCGTATTTCAAGGACGGCCATCCCACCGGCCACCGTTGCGCCGTCTTTCTGCACAATCTCGACCCGCACCTCCGGATCGACCCGGCGAAAGATCTCGGCGGCGACCTCCGTGCCCGCGACGATAGCCCGCTCCTTGGCGATGGCGCGGGCGGAAGCCGTTTCGTTTTCGCCCACAAAATACTGGCTCGTGACGTCGCCGCTCCCGACATCTTCACGCAGGGCGAGATCAACCAATTGGAGATCTTCGGCGGTCAACG
>JBPCLI010000107.1:0-10090 GCA_051003415.1 Chthoniobacterales bacterium
CGTCAACAGATTTACGCGCGTCGACTTGCCCGCGCCCGTTGTGCCGACGAGCGCGATCGTTTCGCCCGGCTGCGCATAAAAATCGATCTGCTCTAACGCCGGCACGCTTTCATCGCCATAATTGAAACTCACATCTTCGTAGCGCACGTCGCCCCGAATCCCGGCCGGCGTCGCCGCCACATCCCAACCCTGCGCGATCGGCTGATCGATGATCTCGAAAACACGCTCACTCGCCGCGCGCCCCGCCTGCATCAGCTGATTGAGCTGATGCAGCTTGTTGATCGGCTCATACAAGAATCCCGTCAGCATCAGGAACGCGATCAAATCGCCCACCTGCATCGCGCCGCCGAGCACGCTTCGCGCTCCCACCCAGACCACGAGCACGATCCCAAGCGAGCCGATCAGATACATGGATGGGTTATAAATCGCCCATACTTTCATGACCACGAGGGTGGCGTGGCGCAATTGATCGCTCACGGAATTGAAGCGCTTATGTTCCTCCTTCTCGCGGACAAAACTCTTGATCTGGCGAATCCCCGCCAGGTTGTCGTGCAGCAGCGAGTTCATCGCCGACGACGCCTTTCGCTGTAGCCGATAACGACGGTGCGCCGTGAGCGTGTACCAGAGCGCGCCGCCTGCGAGCAAAGGTGCCGGCGCCAGTCCCACCAGCGTGAGCGAAGTGCTCAGGTAAAACATCATCCCGAGTACGATTACCACCTGCAGCAACGCCACCACGCCCTGCTCAACCCCATCGATCAGCATCCGCTCGACCGAGTTCACATCCTCCAGGATGCGCGTCATCAAATCGCCCGTCGCCCGATTATCAAACCAGCGCAGAGGCAACATCTGGATGTGCGAGTAAAGATCGCTCCGCAGATCGAAAATCACCTTTTGCTCGAAGGTGTTGTTCAAAACGATCCGCACCGCATTGAGTCCGTGTTGTAGAAAAAACGCCAGCGCCGCGGTCAGGACTAGGGGCACCAGCTGTTCCGCGTGTCCCTTCACCAGTACCTCATCAATGACCCGCTTCGCTACCGCCGGGAACACCACCACCATCAGCGTCCCGAGGATGGCGCAGCTCAGCGTCCCGATCGCGAGCATCGGGTAACGCTTCAAATAGGCAAAAACGCGCCGGACAGTTCCCATACGAAGTCAACCGTCAACGGTGACTTGGTTCCGTCAAGGTCAGGAGCAACCCGCCGAAGCGGGACTCGGGGAGGGTAGCGCGAGCTTCCAGCTTGCGCGGTTCATTCTGCAAGCTGGAAGCTTGCGCTACCTTCCGCAGCGAAGCCGATAGACGCTCCGCTCCGGTTGCGCCGGGCACGCCATAACGGCATGCTCTCAGCCGATGACAATCGAGCACATTTTCACTTCGCCCGGGCACAACTACTACGGCCATCACGGACTGCCCCCCGACGATTTCCCGCTCGTGGCGACGGAGAGCCTCGAGTGCGTTGCGGGCCGCGGCATTCGCGAAGATCGCTTTTTCGATTACCGGGAAAATTACAAGGGACAGATCACATTTTTCTCGGCGGAAGTCTTTGCCGAGCTGGCGCGCCACTTCGACATCGCCGAGAAATCTCCCGGCGTCCTGCGCCGCAACGTCATCCTCTCCGGAGTCGATTTGAAGGCATTGATCGGGGCGGATTTCGAACTGCAAGGCGTGCAATTTCGCGGGACTGCGCATTGCGCGCCCTGCTACTGGATGGACAGCGCCTTCGCGCCCGGCGCGGAAAAGTTTCTAGCGGGCCGGGGCGGGTTGCGGGCGCGGATTTTGACCGACGGCCACATCAGGGTCGGCCCGGCGCAGCTGAAAGTTCTGCAACCAGCCGCTTTCTCTTGACGATGCGCTGCAGTGCCGTCCTTCTCGCGGGCGGGAAATCTTCGCGCATGGGCCGGGACAAGGCCTTGCTCGAGTTTGAAGGCGAGCCGCTCTGGCGCCGGCAACTAAATAGTTTGAGAGAATTGTCGCCGGAGCAGTTGATGGTTTCCGGGCCTCCGCGCGAGGAATGGAGCGCCTGCGAAATCGTTCCCGACGAAATCGCGGATGCGGGCCCGCTGGCCGGAGTCTCTGCGGCGTTGCAAAAATGCACGGCACCGCTGCTTGTCGTGTTGGCAATCGACCTCCCGCGGATGAGCGCGGAATATCTCCGTTCGCTTTGCCGCGACGGACAGGGCGCAGTGCCACGCGGCCCGGAAGGGTTCGAACCGCTCGCCGCTGTCTACCCGGCAGCCTGCGCTTCGCTGGCTGCGCAGAAGCTGCGGAGCGGCGATTTTTCCATGCAAAATTTTGCCCGAAAAGCGGTAGACCAAGGTCTCGTCACGGAACGGCAGATTTCTCCATCCGAGAGAATGCTTTTCGTCAACCTTAACACACCAGCCGACCTGTGAAAAACCCGGACGCCGCGCACGCGATTGAAGTCGTGAGATATCGCGACGGCAAATCTTTCGTGGCCGAGCCCGACGAAGCCGCGATTGAGGAGCCGCTCGAGATTCGGGTCGAAGGTCAAAGCATCGCGGTCGTTATGCGCACGCCGGGGCACGACCGGGAACTGGCCGCCGGTTTTGTCCTGACCGAGGGCATCGTGCGCGATGGCGCGGAGATTTTTGAGATCACCTCCTGCCTAACGAAAGGCGAATCGGGTGGCAACGGCATCGATATCACTCTGGTCGATCCGGCGCGTTTCGAGCTCGCGAAATTGAGCCGCCATGTATTCAGTTCTTCGAGCTGCGGGATCTGCGGCAAGGCGACGATCGAGTCGGCCATGCAGCAGTTTCCGCCGATCACAGCCGCACCTTCGGTCGATCCTCGGGTGCTGCTTCAGCTCCCGGAAAAATTAGCCGCCGCGCAGAAGACATTTCAGCGCACTGGCGGCCTGCATGCCTGCGCTCTTTTCGATCGGCAGGGGGAGTTGCTGCTCCTGCGCGAGGACGTCGGACGGCATAACGCACTCGACAAATTGATCGGTCATCAACTGCTCGCGAAGCAGCTACCGTTAGGCAATTGCCTTCTCCTACTCAGCGGCCGCACCTCTTTTGAAATGACGCAGAAGGCGCTCGCCGCGGGAATCGCCGTCATCGTCGCGATCTCCGCCCCGACCAGTCTTGCGATCGAGTTCGCCCGGGCCAATAACCAGACGCTGATCGGCTTTCTGCGCGGCGAAACGATGAACATTTACGCGGGCGCGGAACGATTAAGCTGATCGCAGCGCCGGAAGTCAGGCATCTTGCCTGACTCGGCCGACGGGCTTCCAGCCTGTCGGATCTTTGGGGGTAGGCTAGAAGCCTGCCCGCCGAGTCAGTTACGATGACTGACTTCCATTTTCACGCCCTTTGAAAGTCAGCTCGGCCACGCCCGACTTATCCAGTTCGCCCAAGCCGGCCGCGATCATGCGCTCATATTGTTCCTTCGTGGCGCGGGCCAGCGGCAGATCGAGTCCGGCTTTCTCGCCTAACGACAGGGCAATGTCGCTGTCCTTGGCCGCGTGCGCGGCGGAGAAAAAGCAAGCGTGATCGCGATTCTGCATGTCTTCGCCGTCGGTTTGCAAAACGCGCGAGCCGGCACCGGTCTCGCTAAAAACTTCCCGCAACATTGTGAGATCGAGCCCGAGCGCGTCGCCCAGACCTAGACCCTCCGCGAGACCGGCGGTGTTGATGTTCATCACCATATTTACGAGCGCTTTCACTTTCGCGGCCTCGCCCGACTTACCGATGTAGCGAATCGTTTTTCCGAGCGCCTGAAGAATCGGTTCCGCGCAATCGAAGGCGGACTTCTCGCCGCCGCACATCAGGTAAAGCGAGCCGTCGCGCGCCTGCGTGATGCTCGAAGCCATGCATGCTTCCAACGTCGCCGCGCCCGCCTTTTGCGCCAACCCCTCAACCTCGAGGTGCACCTCAGGGGAAACCGTCGCGCAGTTGATGAACAGTTTGCCCTGCGCGTTCACCAGCAGGTTGTCGTCCGGCGCGGCGAAAATCTCCCGCATCGCGGAATTGTCCGAGACGACCGTGATGATGACGTCCGCCGCGGCGGTGACTTCGCCTAACGACTGACTGGCAAAGCTCCCCAGCTCCTGCGCCAGCTCGGTCGCGCTCGACCGGTGCGCGTCATACAACGCGGTGACGTGAATGCCGTTGTCCTTGAGGCGGCGCGCCATGTTCGCGCCCATTCGGCCAACTCCAACGATTGCGATATTCACAAATCAGATGCGCCCGGCGAAAAATGGATTGTGTTCTTTCTCCTCACCCACCGAGGTCAGCGGACCATGGCCGGGGCAAAGCACGGTCTCGTCCGGCAGGGTAAGGATTTTCTCGAGGTTGTTCTGCACCGCGTCGGAGTAGGACACGTTGCCGCCGCCCATCGAGCCGGCGAAAAGTGAATCGCCCACGACCGCGACCGGGCGGTCGAGACCCCGGATGAAGAAAGTCGTCCCGCCGGGCGAATGTCCCCAGGTCAGGAAAGACTCGATCGTCAAGCCACCGACGTGGAAAATCTCGCCCTCCGCGATCGGCTTTGCCCCGGTCGCTTCTTCGCGATCAGAGAGATGGATCGGCGCGCCGGTTTCCTGCGCGAGCCGGTCGAGATCGGCGACGTGGTCGGGGTGAGCGTGGGTGAGCAGGATCAACTTGATCGTCAGGCCCTCTTGTTGTGCCGCCTGGAGCATTCCGGAGCAACTGGCCCCGCTGTCGAGGGCGACGGCTTCTTTGCTAAGCGGATCCCAAACGAGGTAGGCGTTGACCTGCATGTCGTGATAAGGGGTGTTGAACTGGCGCAGACCTTCGAGCTCGATCTCGTTAGGCTGCCATTCTTCCCGGGCCAGCGTGGCGAGGGCTTCGCCGTCCAGGTCCAGGACCGGCGCAACCCGATCGCCCGTGGCGCGATCAAATTTTCCGTCGCGCAGTTCGTGGATCGCTTCCACGGTCGCGCCCGACTTCTCGGCGAGCTGGCTGTCGGAAAGGCCCAGGCCGCGCTGCGCCTTGCCGATGATGTCAGTGAAATTGTCTTCGAGTGGGATGGACATGCTTCACTAAAAGACAAGGCGCGTTCGTGTCGAGTGGTTTGGTCATTCCGGGGAGCGCACGCGCCCCCGCGTGCCTGGTCCGGCGCCTCCCCGGAACGAACTTGAGGGCGGTGCGAATATCTAAAAATCGGGATTGTGACGCGGTGTTGCCAACGAGGGTTTCGGCGGGGCGCCGAAACCGGCACGCGAGGCGCGTGCGCTCCCCGGAAGTTGCGCGATGCTTTCACTTGCCAGCCGCGCTGTTTGGGCCGCAACGCTTTCCAGAGGGAGAATGACTCCGGTTTCTTTTTCGATCGAGGTCATCGTCACATCGGCGATGCCACAGGGAGTGATGGCGTCGAAGGCCGAGAGATCGCCGTTCACGTTGAGGGCGAAGCCATGCATCGTGATCCAGTGCCGCACGCCGACACCAATCGAGGCGACCTTGCGTTGCTCGACCCAGACACCGGTCAGTCCAGCACGGGCGGTGGCGTTGATTTCATAGGAAGCGAGCAACTCAATCAGGAACGTTTCGATCCAGCGTAGATAGCGGTGCAGGTCCTGGCCGTAGCGCCGCAGGTCGAGAAGAAAGTAACCGACCAACTGCCCCGGTCCGTGATACGTCGCCTGGCCGCCGCGGTTGATCGCGACGAGCGGGTGCGGCAGATGCGCGGCGCCGCGCAGACTCGATTGATCGGGCGTGCGGCCAATCGTGTAAACCGGATCGTGCTCGAGCAACCAAAGCTCGTCGGGCGCGTCCGGGTCGGCCCGCTTCGATCGGACAAGTTCGTCCTGACGCGTGAGCGCCTCGGCAAATCCAACCCGGCCTAACCAACGCGTTTCCAGCGTCGACGTCATATCCGCGAAGATGCCGGCAAACCGACGCGAATCCCTTCCTGCGCGCGCAGATGAGTCAGCCCGATGGCGAGCGCATCGGCCGCATCCGGCCCCGGCGTTTCCGTGAGGCTCAGAAGCGCGCGGACCATGAAAGCGACCTGCGATTTATCGGCTGAGCCGTTGCCCACCGTCGCCTGCTTGATCCGCTTCGGCGCGTATTCAAAAACCGAAAGACCACGTCCGGCCGCGGCGAGGATGGCGGCACCGCGGGCCGCGCCGAGAGTGATCGCGGTCTTGTGGCTCTGCACGTAAATGACCGCCTCGAGCGCGCAGCAATCGGGCTCGTGCTGATGAATCAACTCTGCCAGCCGATCGTGAATCGCGACCAGGCAGGAGGACATGGTGAGCGACGCCGGGTTGTTGATGACTCCGACATGGAGCGCCTGAAATTTCCCGCCAGCGGAGTCGATAATCGCAACGCCAGAACGCCGCAGGGAAGCATCGATCGCCAGAACGCGCATCGTCATGCTGAGTTGGAACGGCCGGTTCGCAGTATGGCGCAGCGTAGGAGCGCCCGAGTCACCTTCAAGCAATGAGATGCGAGCGCCCCCGGGTGACGCACTCGTCCCGAGTGCTGGCGACGGTGTTTCACCGTCGCCCACTTTTGCCGCCGTGGGTATACGGAAGCGATCTAGCCTAACGAATAACCTGCGAAAGTTCATCGCGCTGGAACAGCGCGACAAGCATCCGAGACGGGTGCGCCACCCGGAGTCGCCGCCATCTCCTGACGCTCAAAATTCCGATGGTCCCGCGGGACGCATTCGACAGAACCGAGTGCTTGCGTTCCATTTCCTTTCGTGACGGAAAATTCTAAGCCGCAGTGCCAGATCTGTCACAGAGCGACGGCGCCTAACGCCGGCACGCTGGGAGATTTGCTTCGGCCTTCGCTCCTCGAGTTCATCCAGAAAACGGAGCCGAACTTCGACCCGCATGGGTTTATCTGTCTCGACGACCTCGGACATTTCCGGCGCGATTACGTTAAGGAAGTGCTGGAGGACGAGATCGGCGAATTGAGCGTGCTCGACCAGGAAGTAATTGACAGCCTGCAAGAACGCGAAATTCTTTCCGAGAACATCGGGAAGGAGTTCGATAAGGATCTGACCTTCGGCGAGCGGCTCTCGGATAAGATCGCGTCCTTCGGCGGGAGCTGGACCTTCATCATCGTCTTTTTCACCGTGCTCCTGATCTGGATTGTGATCAACGGCATCATCCTCGCGACGGGGGCCTTCGATCCTTACCCCTTCATTTTGATGAACCTAATCCTGTCGTGTTTGGCGGCGATTCAGGCGCCGATTATCATGATGAGCCAGAACCGGGCGGAAGCGCGCGACCGGGCGCGGGCGGAGAATGACTACAAAGTGAACCTGAAAGCCGAGCTGGAAATCCGGCACCTGCACGAAAAAATCGACCACCTCTTGCGCAAGCAATACAACCGGCTCTTCGAGATCCAGCAGATCCAGATCGAGTTGCTCGAGGATCTCGGGCAAAAGCGGCGCGGCGGGAAACCATCGGGCTCCAGTCAACCAACATGAACTTCCACATCGAAAAAGCCCTCAACCCGGAAAGCGTGGCGCGTTGTTTTCCCGTTATGCGCCAGTTACGGACCAGATTCGAAGACGAGAAAGTTTTCCTCGCGCAGGTCGAACGACAGCGCGCGGACGGCTTCAAGCTCGCTTTCTTGGAAGACGCGGGCGAAGTGCGCGCCGTCGCGGGCTATCGAATGTCGGAATCGCTTTTCGCCGGTCGCTATTGCTATGTCGACGACCTGGTGACGGACGAGTCGGTCCGGTCGTTCGGCTACGGCGGAGCGCTTTTCGATTGGCTGGTGGCGGAGTCGCGCGCGGCCGGTTGCCTCAATTTTCAGCTCGATTCCGGGGTGCAGCGATTTGTGGCGCACCGCTTTTATCTGGCGAAGCGAATGATCATCGCCTCGCACCATTTCACCATGGAGTTGTAGCTCGGGGGAGGCGGTTTTCATGGTAGCGCGAGCTTCTAGCTTGCGCATTTGGTCCTGCAAGCTGGAAGCTTGCGCTACCTTCCAGAGGATCATCGCCTCGCATTATTTCACGCTTGAGTTGTAGATGCTTTGCTCTGCGAAGCGCGAGGGGCGCCTACGTCAAAAATAAGACGCAAACCCGCGCCTCCCAGAGGGCGGCGTCTACAGCGCATCACGGCAGGGAAAAATAGTCCGCGCTTTGGTAATTCCCATCGACCGTTTTCACGATCTGCAGGAGGACATCGTTGACCAGGGTGCTGGCCCCGAAACGGAAAAGATCGGGCAAGAGCCAGTCGTCGCCTAACGTTTCCTTGACCATCACGAGATAGGCTAGCGCCTGTTTCGCGTTGCGGATGCCGCCGGCCGGTTTCATCCCGATGCGCACGCCGGTCTCATAAAAATAATCCCGGATCGCCTCCAGCATCACGAGCGTGACCGGGATGGTCGCAGCGGGCGCAATCTTGCCAGTAGAAGTCTTGATGAAATCGCCTCCGGCTCGCATCCCGATTTCGCTCGCGAGGCGAACGTTGTCGTAGGTCTCCAGCTCGCCCGTTTCGAGAATCACCTTTAGGTGCGCGCTACCGCAGGCTTCCTTGACTGCCGCGATCTCGTCGAAAACGCGGTTGTAATCGCCCACCAAAAAGACGCCGCGATCGATCACCATGTCGATCTCATCCGCGCCGTCACCGGATGCGCGACCCACCTCCTCGAGTTTCAAGTCGAGCGGCATGAGGCCGGTCGGAAAAGCGGTCGCGACAGACGCGACCTTGACCCCGGAAGTGCCAAGAAAACGTTTCGCCACCCTAACGAGATTCGGGTAAACGCAGACCGCGGCGCAGGAGGGCACGTCGTAGCGTGGATCGATCGGCTGCATCGCCTTGCGGCAGAGGAAGGCAACTTTGCCCGGCGTGTCTTTTCCTTCCAGCGTCGTCAGGTCCATCATCGACACCGCGAGCTTGAGGCCGGTCAGCTTGGCCGAGGTCTTGATGCTGCGTTTGGTGAAGGCGGCGGCGCGCTCCTCGATCATGACCTGATCGACAGACGGGATTTCCCAGCGATCCCGGAGCACGTTATGGCGGTTGCGGGACTCGGGCAAAGTTTTCAAGCGGGTGGGAGGTTAACGAAATGCGAGCCTCGTGTCGACAGTCCACTCGCAAGAGGGACTGGGCAGGGTAGAGCGAGCTTCCAGCTTGCAGGAACAGCGAAGAGCAAGCTGGAAGCTTGCGCTACCTTCAGCCGTCGGTGCCGATGACGCTGAGCGCAATCTCCCGCAGATGCCAGGCGCGCCGATGTTCGAAGAGAAAAATTCCCTGCCAGGTGCCGAGCTGCACTTGCCCGTCCGCGATCGGGATCACTTCGCTCGAGCGGGTCAGGACCGAGCGAATATGCGATGTGCTGTCGTCCGCTCCTTCGGCGGTGTGCTCGAACCAGGGCGTGTCTTCAGGCACGAGCTGCTCGAAAAAGTTCTCAAGATCATACCGCGCATTCGGGTCGGCATTCTCCATGATGATGAGGCTGCAACTGGTATGCCTAACGAACACCGTAACGGTGCCGGCCTTGACCTCGCTCTCCGCGACAATCGACGTCACGCGGTCCGTGATTTCGTAGGTTCCCTTGCCTTTGGTCGAAACCTTGAAAGCCGCGGAGTGAATGCGCATCGCCGCGTTCACGCTAGAGGCCGCGATCGGCCCGCGCAACGCCGGCCCGGCGTTAGGCTCGACGACGCGGCCCTGGGGATTCGGTAGGGGGAGACTCCGTCGATCCAGAGCGGCGTTATGCTGCCGGCGCAGTTCTCCCAACAGGTCGACAGAGTCTCGCTCTACCCCGAAATCTCGCCATTGGTGCGCGGCCTCGTTGTAGCCGGGGGTCGCTGACCCCGATCCCCGCGCCGCACTCTGCGGGGTCAGCGACCCCGGCTACAACGACTTATTGAAAATTGTAAACCTCAAGCAGCGGATTGGTCGGATCAATCGTAAGCGCATCGCCGTCCGTCATCGGGTAGTAACCTACGGGCCACTTCTCTACCGCCGGGGTTATTTTGGTGGAGGAGTTCGACCTGGCGGAGGAAGAAGTACGGTGGAAATATAGTCAAGATCAGCGAAGAAAAGCGGATTGGTAATATCACTACCGAACACTTGTAGATATTGGGCACCAAGACTAACACCATTATCCATTGCTGCCCGAAGACAGGGAGGTGGCT
>JBPCLI010000108.1:0-10191 GCA_051003415.1 Chthoniobacterales bacterium
TCACCAACGGACCCGTCACGAAGAAACAGGAGAGCACCTATCAGCCGGACACCACCTGGCGTTGGATGGGCAGTGCCGCGATGGATCAAGCGGGGAATTTTGCCCTCGGCTTTAGCGCCTCGGACGCAACCATCCATCCTCAGATCCGCTACGCTACCCGCCTGGCGACTGATCCATTGAACACTCTGACTGCTGAGGCCCATATGTTTGATGGTACGGGCAGCCAAATCGACACCAGCAGCCGCTGGGGCGATTACAGCGCAATGACCATTGACCCGGTGGACGACTGCACTTTCTGGTACACCCAGGAATACTACTCGACCAATAGCAGTTTCAATTGGCGCACCCGCATCGGTAACTTCAAGTTTGGCACCTGCGGCGGCGGCGGTGGGGAGAACATTGTGCTTAGTGGAAACGCGCAAACGCGGGGAACGAAATCAAGAGTGACGCTAACATGGACTCCGGCCGAGAACGACGGTCCCATCGACATCCTGCGGGACGGCGCCGTTATTGGGACGACAGCAGACAGTGGAAGCGCCAGGGACAACCTGAGGAACGCGAGTGGAACGACACACACTTATCAGGTGTGTGAAAACGACGGCGGCGGTTGCTCGAACGTTGTGAGCGTGACAATTCCTTGATGGCTGACTTGCGCCAGAAAGATCAATCCATCCCGTAAGGGAGATTAATAGTTTGCTTCCGGGAGTCGTCCTAACCGACTCCCGGACGCTTGCGAAAGGCATCCGGCGATAACGCTGGATGCCTTTTCCGCTTTTTGCGACCGCACTTAATCCTGTTGGTCGAGTGCCTGAAGCCAGGCGTAAGAAATCTGTCAGGAATGTAAGAACAATTAGGCTGACATTTCATTCGAGACTTTTGTAGGCTTTTGAGTATCAACTTCACACGACGCCCGTCCAGGTGGCGCGTCGAGTTGGTCCTGAACTTAAACTAGGAGGAATATCGGTATGAAGAAATTATCCAGCCATCTTCGATTCATTAATCGGGGCGCGATCTGCACGGTCCTATGCTTGTCAGGCTTGGCCTTGGCGATCTTCGCGGTTCGCGGAGCGCTCGCTCAGGGGCCGGCATCTGGGATCCCGGTGATCCAAGGTATCAATCGAGGCTTGTCCCCCGTGGTCAGGTTCGATGTCTCGCCACCCCTTCGCGCGCTCCAGATCGCGCCGCTCGGACCCGGTCAGATATCGGAGAACGAAGACCGCGAGATCATGCCTATGCGAGTCCGGTTTGCACCGGAATGGGATCCGGTTGTTCAGCCCATGCTGGGAAGAGGCGCGGGGAGTGGCACGGAAATTCCGGGGCCTCTCGTTAGCTTCAACGCCCAGCCCAACCTCAACGGAGTTGTCCCGCCCGACCCGAATGCCGCCGTTGGACCCAACCACATTGTCGCGATGTGTAACCTGACCTTCCAGATTTTCAATAAGACGGGTACGTCCCTCTTCGGCCCGGCCGCCAATAACACTCTCTGGGCCGGTTTTGGCGGTGCCTGCGAAACCTCGAATTCAGGCGATCCCGTTGTCCTTTACGATCGAATGGCTGATCGCTGGTTGCTTTCCCAGTTCACCGCCACTTCGGCGCCCTACATGGAGTGCATCGCGATTTCCACCTCGAGTGACCCGACTGGATCGTATTTCCGCTACGCCTTTTCGACGGGAAATAATTTTCCCGACTATCCAAAAGCCGGGGTGTGGCCGGATGCCTACTACTTTAGCACCCGAGAATTTGCCGGCGGAGTCACCTTTGTCGGTGTCGGAGCCTATGCTCTTAACCGCGCCCAGGCGCTGGCCGGTAATCCGAGCCCGCAGCTCATCTCCTTCCTCGTCCCGCCGATCGGTGGGGGGGCGAACGTCGGCGACGGATTGCTTCCGAGCGACCTGGACGGCCCGACACTGCCGCCAGCGGGCAGCCCGAACTTTTACATGGGTTCGCAAGACAACAACGCCTCCTATGGCGCGACGACTGACGCGTTGAATCTCTATCGATTCCACGCCGACTTTGGCACGCCGGTCAACTCGACCTTTGCTCTCGCCGCCACGATTCCATCCGCGCCGTTCAACTCCATCCTCGCGCTTTGCGCCGGCGGGCGTGCTTGCATTCCGCAACCGGCAACAAGCGTTAAAATCGATCACCTGGGGTACCGCCAGCGTCCTTTGTTTCGGCTGGCCTATCGCAACTTTGGCGACCACGAGTCACTCGTCACCAACCAGTCAGTCTCTGCCGGGTCGGGGCCTAATGGCGAAGTCTCTGGAATTCGCTGGTGGGAAGTACGCAATCCTAATGGCAGTCCGACCATTTTCCAGCAGGGCACTTATGCCCCAGGGCTGACGGACGGCATTCATCGCTGGATGGGGAGCATCGCGATGGACGGCGACGGCAACATGGCTCTGGGTTACAGCGCCTCGAATGGCTCAAATCCATCGGTCTTCCCGAGCGTTTCTTACACTGGGCGACTGGCCAACGATCCCCTCGGCATGATGACACTTGGGGAAGCTGACATTGTAACCGGAACCGGTTCGCAAACCTCGAGCTTCAATCGTTGGGGCGACTACACTTCGCTCACTGTCGATCCGACCGATGACCGCACCTTTTGGTACACCAGCGAATGGGTCCCGGTGACGAGCTCGGTTGGATGGGTCTTGCGCATCGGTAGCTTTAAAATCGCCACCGGTGGCGGCGGGGAGAACATTGTGCTTACGGGAAGCGCGCGAACGAAGGGAACTAGATCAAGAACCACGCTGACATGGAGTCCGGCTGAGAACGACGGCAACATCGACGTCCTGCGGGACGGCGCGGTCGTTCAGACGACACCCGACGATGGAAGCACCACCGACAACCTGAGGAACGCGAGTGGGACGACACACACCTATCAGGTGTGTGAAAACGACGGCGGCGGTTGCTCCAACGTTGTCAGCGTCACAATTCCTTGATGGCTGACTTGCGCCAGAAAGATCAATCCATCTCGTAGGGGAGATTAATAGTTTGCCTTCGGGAGTCGTCCTAACCGACTCCCGAATGGCCGGTGAAAATCACAAATTACGAAGGCATCCGGCAAAGTCGCTGGATGCCTTTTGTGTTTTCAGGGTTAAAAGACGAACAGTCGCCGGCCTATTCGTCTGCCCGAGCGAAAGGGTTACCTCCTAGTTGCCGACAGAGCGTGTCGCCGATCTCGGCAACGATTTCCATCTTCGTTGGGTGGTAAAACTCAGCGGCTTCCAGTTGATAAATGGTGTGCTCGTGATCGATCGCGTAAGCCGGAAGATGAATCAGATTCGACGCATCATTGCAGAGAAGACCGGCGCTGATGCGGCGCCCGGTTTTCGCGTCAGCCCAGAACTCGCCCAAACCGGAGTCGCCAGCCAGGTGGAGTTTACCGGTGTCGCGGCTCTCGCCGCCGCGCTGACCAGCTGGAGACCGTCATTTTCTGCATCGGAAGGCATCGCAGCCAGCTTGGCCGGCTGGGGTTTTGTGGTGGGCTTTCAATCCAGGCGTTCGCGGTCACGACGGCCGGTCCGGAGATACCGCTTCGGCCGTCGCCATTAGTACCGGCAACCCGACATCTCCATCTGGGCGCGGGCGAAGAGGAAATCACTCGTATCGCAAACCTAAGGCGTTCTCGCCTAACGAATCATTTCTCCTTCCGCGCCTTTTCCAGGACTTCGATCACCTTCTCCGGCCCCAATCCCGGGACGTAACCGAATTTGCCGAGCGGGTTGCTGTTCGGATCGAGGACAATGACGGTCGGGAAACCTTCGATTTCGTACTGTTGCGCGACTTTTGCGTTGGCCGCCCGCTGCTCGTTCGACAGATTTTTTCGGCGCGGGAAATCCACTTCAAGGAGGACGAGGTGCTCGGCCGCGTATTGGGCGAATTCCGGTGTAGAGAAGACATCTTTTTGCAGCATCATGCAGGGCGGACACCAATCCGAGCCGGTAAACAGCATCAGCAACAGCTTTTTCTCTGAGTGCGCCTGGGCTTTCGCAGCCTCGAAATCGGTCCGCCAGTGCAACGTTCCGTCACCAGGCGGTTTCTCTGTGACCACCGGAGAAGGGCTTGCCGCCGGGGGCGGGGTTTCGTGTTTGCTGCACGCGACGCTAAGCAGCGCGATCACCAGGCAGACAACGGCAGTTTGTTTCATCTTTATCTTTTTAGCCCATCCCGGCGGAAAGTCGCGCGCGGCGCAAGGCAGATCGGCTGTGCGTCGCCGAGCACTGGCCGATCGTTGTAATCGTTAGGCCGGCCCGGCCTTGCCTTTCGATCCCTCGTTGTAGTGGATGACCTTTACCTTCTCCAGGGTGACGAGACCACCATTCATCATTTCGTCGAGAAACGGGAGGAGTGACTTCACTTTTCCTTCCGTGTCGACGATCTCGACCACGATTGGCAGGTCCATCGAGAGCCGCAAAATCTTTGCGGTGTGAATTCGGCTGTGTGCGCCGAAACTCATCGGCCCGCGCAGGACGGTTGCGCCGGCGAGTTGGAGCGCGCGGGCTTTGAGCACGATCGCTTCGTAGAGCGGCTGGTGTTGCCAGCGGTCGCTTTCGCCGACAAAGATGCGCAGGAGCATGGCGTCTTCGGGAAGTTGCATAAGGTTTAGCCTAACGAGGAAGCAGGATAACCGCGAGAGCGCGTCCGAGCCAGACCGAGAGCAGGCAGCAAACCAGCGAGAGGACACTGTTCAAGCCAGCCCGGAACCAATCGCCTTCTCGTGCCAGCTCCAGGGTCTGCAGACTAAAGGAGGAGAAAGTGGTGTAGCCGCCGCAAATTCCGATCATGACAAACTCTCGGATGCGTGGGCTGACCAGATATGGCCCCCCCGGATCCGTCAGCCCGGCGAAAAAGCCGATAATGAACGAGCCAGTGACGTTGACCAGCAAGGTACCAAGCGGAAAGACTTCACCGAAGCGCTCCGCCACCAGGCCCGAGGCCCAAAACCGAGCGCCAGTTCCAAGCGCACCTCCGAACATGATCCAAAAATATGTGAGCATGAAAACCTCCAACCGTCGCTTCCTATATCTGAAGCAGCAGTAGGAGTCATCAGCTCAGGCGGTTTTCCCCGCACCCGCGAGGAAGGCAAACTCCATTGCCCTCTCGCAGCATAACGCAGTCACCCGGTGGAGCAACCAGTGATGATCGGGATGGCTGAAATGGCCGGCTAGTTGTCCGTTCGTCGATCTTGACACCAGAGGGTTGACACGATAGGAAGATCGCACATGAAACTGAACCGATTCTTGTCTCTTCTTGCGCCGACCTGTCTGGTCCCCCTTTTGTTCGCTGGTGCGGCAATCGCTAACCCTGCAACTCTTACCTGGACTCAGGTTTCGCCGGCCACTTCTCCGGGAGCACGTTCCTATGTCGCCATGACCTACGATGAAGCGAGCGGTAAGATTCTCGTTTTCGGCGGCTATAGCGACACGGGTTACCTCAACGATACCTGGACCTACGACGGTAACACTTGGACGAAAGTGGATACGGCCGTGGCGCCGCCTAAACGGACGAATGCGCAAATGGCTTATGACCGTCGCACGCAAAAGGTGGTCCTCTTCGGTGGCTACGACGGCCACTCGGACCTGGGCGACACCTGGCTCTGGGACGGACGTAATTCCACCTGGAACCAGGCCACTCCCTCTCATTCACCAAAAGCGGTCACCGGTCCGATGGTTTTCAGCGGGCTGCGCGGCCGGGTCGATGAATTCGGCGGCTTCTCCGGCAACCTTTACGAAAACACGATGTGGGAATGGAGTGGTTCGGATTGGAGACAGGTGCACGCCTCCATGCTCCCGTATGCGCGCTCGTCATCCGCGGTCGGGGTAGACAACGTTTCGAAGCAGGTCGTCCTTTACGGCGGCCTGGGCGACGTGAATCCTCTGAACACGTGGACCTATGACGGGACGACCTGGACGATGGAATCGCCCGCCATGCAACCCCTCACTGTCTACGCCGCTTCCGCTGCATTCGAGCCGAACCTGAATAGCGTCATCCTCTTCGGCGGCGGAGATGGGGGAGTCGATCAAAACCGAACCTGGTCCTGGACCGGCTCGAATTGGGTCGAACTATTTCCTTCCCTCTCGCCGCCGGCGCGGGAAGGCGCCGGAATGGCTTACGACAAGGCGCTTGGCCGCCTCGTCCTCTTCGGCGGACAGAACAGGGAAGTTCCGTTAGGCGACACCTGGGAGCTGACGCCCTAGTTTTGGGGTCAGGCTAAACCAGCGCGCCGCCGCAGCTCGAGCCCGAGCCTGCGGTGCAGCCGAAGCAGTGTTCGCCAGTCTGGATCTCGCGGTGCTCGACTTGACCAGGGTCGACGTCCCAGAGATGCAGGCCGCCAGCGCCTTCGCGCCATTGCATCTTAAGCATCTGGTTAAAGTCGCAGTCGAAGACTTCGCCCTGCCAGCTGACGTTTATTGTGTTGCGGCACATCAGGCCGTTCACGGTACCCGGGTTAAAGGCGTCGTTGAGGAGGAGCATGTAATCGCCGAGCTGGTTGTTGTTTTTTAACCAAGAGGCGAAGCGTGCGATCGGGAGATTAGTGATGGTGAAGAGTTTGTTGAAGACAATCCCGAAATGGTCTTTCAGCTCGCGTTTGTAATCGGCTTCCAACTCGGCCTGCGGGCCGGGGAGGAAAGCGCCGTTCGGGTTATAGACGAGATGGAGTGGAAGCGCGGGGTCGGTCCCATAGCCTAACGAATTCAAAAGTTGCAGTCCCTTGATGCTGGCGTCGAAGACGCCGTTCCCGCGTTGTTCGTTGACGTTTTCCGGCGTGTAACAGGGCATCGAAGCGATGATCTCGATCTGGTGCCGCGCGAGGAATTCGGCATAATCCTCAAAGCCGGGCTCGAGCAGGATCGTGAGGTTGCAGCGGTCGATGATGTGCCGCGGTGGAGTAAGCGCTTTCAGGCGTTCGACGAAATACTTGAAGTCGGGAATCATTTCCGGCGCGCCGCCGGTCAGGTCGACGGTCGGGATGTCGGTTTTGTCGAGCCAATCGATCACCCGATCGATCGTTTCGCGGGTCATAATCTCTTTCCGTTTCGGCCCGGCGTTCACGTGGCAGTGAATGCAGGTCAGGTTGCAGAGTTTGCCGACGTTGATCTGCAGGATCTCCGTCTTCGTGTGCCGCAAGGGCAACGAGTGCTCGACGAGCTTGGCAGCAAAACGGTTCACGACGAAAGAGTATCTCCGGTGCCCAGATATTCCACGACTTCCTGGCATTGCGGGTTCTCCAGGAGCGCGTCACAACAAGCGGTCTCGGCGATCGTCCCGCCGCCCTCGCGCAGGCAAAGGCAGGCCAGCCAGTCGGTCACCCGGCGCGCCTGTCCGAGGTTGTGGGTCACGAGCACGATGGTGTGGCGTTCTTTCAGTTTCAAAATCAACTCTTCGATCGCCTGAGTCGATTTCGGATCGAGCGCGCTGGTTGGTTCGTCCATCAGGATCACTTCCGGCTCACTCGCCAGCGCGCGCGCCAGGCAGAGCCGCTGTTGTTGGCCGACCGAAAGCGTGAGTGCGGAGTCGCTCAGACGATCGCGCACTTCGTTCCAGAGCGCGGCCTCGAGCAGAGCGCGCTCGGCCGCTTCCGCGAGCGCGACGCGCGAGAGCCGGCGCAGATGGCGCAGTCCGAAGGTGACATTTTCCTGGACGCTTTTCGGGAACACGACCGGTTGTTGAAACAGGAACCCGATCCGCGCGCGCAGGTCGTCGGGGTCGATCGCGAGACCATTGATCGAGCGGCCACGATATTCGATGCGTCCGCTCACTTTCAGCTCGGGCGTGAGATCGGAGAGACGATTCAGGCAACGCAGGAAGGTGCTCTTCCCGGCGCCGGATGGCCCGATGATGCCGAAGACCTGGTTCGCTTCGATCGTCACGTTGACCTGGGTCAGGATGGTTTTGCCGCGCGCGGTGACGCTGAGATTTTCGACACGAAAAACGTCCTGCGCAGCGACAGCGTCTGGCGTGCGACTGGTGCGAGGATTATCCATGAGCTTCGTCGTGTAATCGCAGCCGGAAAGGCAGGGCCACAATACTGAGCGCAAAGACAAGCGCGAGCAAGACGAGCGCCGAACCCCAGAGCTTGGCACCAACCGCCGGATCGAACGAGTCCTGCGCCAAGATGAAAATATGATACGGCAATGACAGGACCGGACTTTCCCGGATGCCGTGCGGCAGAGTGGCGCCGGCAAAAATTGTGGCAGTAAACATGATCGGCGCCGTCTCGCCCGCAGCCCGCGCGAGGCCGAGGAGCGAGCCGGTAACCAGCCCGCCCCACGATTGCGGCAGGATGACTGACCAAATGACTTGCGACCGGCGCAGCCCGAGCCCGGTGGCCGCTTCGACATATTTTGGTGGGAGCGCTTTGATGCGCTCGATCAAGGCGACCGTGACAGTTGGCAGAATCATGATGGCGAGCAGGATGCCGCCGGTCAGCCAGGATTTTCCCCAGCCGAAATAGTTGACGAAAACAATCAGACCGAAGATGCCGAAGACGATCGAGGGGATGCCGTTGAGCGTGTAAAGAAAGAGACCGAGGCGCCACTTCGCTGCTCCGCTACGCAGGTAAACCGCATGCGTAAGCGCGAGACCGACCGCGATCGGCGCGCTGACCAAAAGCGCGGCTGTAATCAGGATCAGAGTACCAACAAGATTGTAGAAAATCCCTCCCTCGGCGCCGACCTGGCGGATCTGTTCGGTGATAAATGTCCAGCTCAGCGCAGGCAAGCCGCGTTGTGCAATGACGAAGACGAGCCCGAGAAAAACGGTGCAGGCGAGCAACGTGCACAGGCCGCAAAGCGCGGGGAAAAGAAAATTAGAGACGCGTCGCATCGTTCGTCCTCCGCTGCCATGCGCCGGCCATGGTGACCGCGAGCACCATCGCCATCAGGATCAAAGCGAGGCCGACCATCGCCGCCCAATGGAGCGACCCGCCGTAGGCGATATTGGTCTCCGAACCGCCCAGTTTCGTCGAAAGCGTTTGTCCTGCTTCAAGCCAGGCGCGGACCGAGAAAATATTCTCCGGCAGATTATTATCCTGCCGCCCAACGACGAGAAAGACCGCGATCGTTTCGCCGAGCGCACGCCCCAGCCCGAGCAAGAGCGCGGCGATCAAACCGCGTTTTGCCTGCGGCAGCGCAACCCCGCGCACTGTCTCGGTCGCGTTGAGTCCGAGACTGCGCGCGGCCCGGCGTTGGTCGGCCGGCACCCCGCGCAGGGCATCGTCGGCCAGGGTCATGACGGTGGGGAGAATCATCACGCCTAACAAGATGCCGGCGGTCAGCAAAGTATCGCCGCTCAGCGGATCGAAGCGGGCGAAGAGATCGTAAATCCAGTTCCGCAAAAACAGAATCCCGAGCAGTCCGTAAACCACGGAGGGCACGCCGGCGAGCAACTCGATCGTGATCTTGACCCCGAGCCGGAGCCGTGGCGGGAGAAACTCAGAGGTGAAAATCGCGGCCCCAATCCCGAGCGGCGCGGCTAGCAGGAGGGCGATGAACGCGACCACGAGCGTGCCGTAAATCATCGGAAGCGCGCCAAAAATATCGGCTCGATAAAACCACTTCGTGCCTGTGATGTAGCCGAGCCCTTCCTGCCGCCATACCGGCAGGCTCTGCACCAGGAAGATCAGGACGAGCGTCGCCAGCGTCAGCAGCGCAAGACCGCTAAAGGCGAAGCTTGCGCTTTTCGTTAGGCTAGGGACGCGCCCGCGGGTGGCCAGCGGCAGAACAGGTCGCGCCGATGCCGAGCTCACGGAGCCGTCGTCTTTAGCTGATCGAGCGCGAGATAACCGTGCTTTTTGACCAGCTCCTGCCCCTGCGGCGAGAGCATGAAGTCGACAAAGACTTTCGCCTCGCCCTGCGGCTCGCCATTGGTGATGAGGAAAAGAGGCCGGCTCATGGGATACTTGTGCGTCGCGATATTGTCCGGCGTCGGTTGCAGGACCTCGCCGCTCTCGGTTTTAATTCCAAGCGCGAAAACCTTCTTACCGTCCGCCCACGAGGAAGAGAGCTGCGAGATTGCGCCGCGGGTCGAGCCGACCTTGTTGCGCGTTTCCTCGTTGCCGCCGACTTCCGGCAGGCTCACCTGCGGAGCTTTCTTCGGATCGCCATAGGCCCAATGAGCAAAAACTTCCCAGGTGCCGCGACCCGGTTCCTTGTTGAAAAATACCACCCGCTCGTCCGGGCCGCC
>JBPCLI010000109.1:0-12671 GCA_051003415.1 Chthoniobacterales bacterium
AAGCCGAGGGCAAAATTCCCCGCTTGATCCATCGCGGCACTGCCCATCCAACGCCAGGTGGTGTCCGGCTGATAGGTGCTCTCCTGTTTCTTCGTGACGGGTCCGTTGGTGACGTTTTTCAGCTCGACCCAGCGGATGCCTGCGACTCCACCCGAACTGACGGTATAATTCGTGACAAGCGATTCGTCAGGAGCCGTCGGGCTGCCAAAGTTCCGATAGGCCAGCCGGAACATCAACCGGTCGGCAAGGTTGCCGAGCTTATCAGTCACGCCCAACTGGGGTATCGTGGCGGTGAGGAACGTGTAGGCCGCGGCAGCGGGAGACGCAAACAGAGTGAAGGTCGGCCCCGTGCCGAAAGGCACGCCGACGCTGTAATGCCAGGTCCGGTAGGTATTGGCGTTGTTGCCGGTGCTATCTGGATACTCCACGAAGGAGTTCGGAGCGTTGGCCGGCGGCAATATCTTACCGTCGAAGTCGGCGGGCATAAGCGGGTCTTCGTTATTCGCCGGCGCACCGACGAGGCCCGGGCTGATAATTGTGGCCGGGGGCCCAGCTAACATTTTCAACCGGTCGAAGGCGAACGGCTGCGTGCCAAGGTAGGCCGTGCCTGTAGAATTGAAAACGTTCATCGCCATGTAATAGCCGTCGGGCCAGGTTCCCAGCTTCGGGTAATCGTAGAAGTTGGCGCCGTAAGGGCGAAGATCAAAGTCGTACCGATTATATGTGCCGGTAGCATCGCTCGTCGTGGAAACGGCAACGCACTCCCGGTTTGGAATGCTGGTGCCGGTACTAACAGCGAATTGGGTCAGAACCCAGCGATCGGCCAGCCGGTCATAAAGCACGACTGGATCACCCGAGCCGTTGGTTTCGCAGACACCGCCAAAGCCAGCCCAGACGGACCGGATGCTCGCGGGCCCTAGCACTGAATTGCCGGTGTTCTTATCAAAGACCTGGTAGCCCTCGTTTACGATCTGAACGTACTGCGTCTTCCCGACATAACCATTCGTATCGGGCGGCGCGCAATTACAGACGACTCCCGGGTAAGGGATGCCGTCAAAGTTAATACCAGGGACGGGGATGACAGCGGACAGAAGGTCCTTCACGAATTTGTTTTGAACGACCGGGTCAGGTCTGCTGCCGTTGGCCCGAATGATGCCAATTGGCGGATTTTCGTTGCCATCGTGTTCGGCTTCCAAGGTGGGGAGAGTCCAAGTCGCCATTTCGCGCAGGGGCGCAGAAACGTCGTTTTGAGATGAGTGAACGACAGTCCAATGGGGTTGCCATTGTGGTGCGTGTGGCGGACCAGATTTTTGGGCCAGGATGGAGGTTCCCGGATACAGACCAAAGGCAATTAGCGCCAAAAAGACGCCGACGGAGCTGAGGCCTAAGCCGAGTAAGACGCGCGAGTTAAAGAAGGCGTCTCGAAAAGTTGACTTTTTTTTCATAGATATAGTATTTTCTTGGTGTGAGCTGTGTTGCAGGTAAAGACGTTTTACCTGTTATGGAGACTATCAAAACTGCCTCCCGTCTGTCACGAGTAATTTTATTACTTTTTGGTCATATTCGATTCGATCAGTTCCTGCTCGTGAGATCCTTTCCTCTTTATTTCCACAAGAAAATTCGCCAGAACAGTGCGCAGGCTCGCCACGACGAGTCTGAAATGCGCGGCTCACCAGTGCCTCGCTGAAACAGTCCTAACGAGGCGCGGGAAACGCCAGGAGCAACCCCGTCAAAAGGAAGGTCAGCGCGGCGGAGAACAGGCAGAAGGGGCAAAATGCGTGCAGGACAAAGGCCTGCAGGTAAAGAAAATAAAGCGAGGCCGTGAACATCAGCACGACCACAATCACAAGGAAGCGCCGCATGGGCGCGTAACCAAAACCCGCCAGAACAGCGAGGCTAAAGACTGTGAAATAAGCAACCGCACCAAAAGCCGCGGTCGGAATGCCGTGGATCGTGGCATACGCGCTCCCGAGGACGGTCGAGCAGCCGATGCCCGAACCGCAAACCGAATCGTCACCGGTAAGATGCGCCACCGTCAGAAAAGTGGCATCCGCCAACCCAAACAGCGCGACGATGGCCAGCGCCCAATACAGGATGGGCGAAGGCCGAGGGCGGCTAAGTGCCGATCCATTTCCGGGCTCTTTCTTGTTTTTGGCGGCCATCTTAGGACTTCTTTTTTCCCGCCAGCACAGCGTCGATCGCCTGCTTCAGGTTTTCGCGCTGGAAGCCGTTCTGGACCTCATGGCCGTTAAGGAAAATCGTTGGCGTATTTTTCACTCCGCGCGCCGTGCCGGCATCGCCCTCGGAAATAATTCGAGCCTGCAGCTCCGGGCTCCTAGAATCCATCGCAAACCGGCCCGCATCGAGCCCGATCGATTCCGCGTAGGCATCAAAGAAGGCATTGGTGGTAGACGCCCTGCTCCAGATCGATTGGTACTTGTAAAGCATGTCGTGCATTTCCCAGAAATGCCCCTGCAACCCGGCGGCCTCGGCGGCCATTGCCGCAGCTACCGCGTGTTTGTGCATCGCGAGCGGAAACTCATGGAAAATCACCCTCATCTTGTCGCCGTACTCTTTTTGCAGATCGTCGATCATGGCCGTGGCGACGGCGCAGGAAGGACACTGGAAATCGCCGTAGACCTCCATCGATACCGGTGCCGTGCGCGGCCCGCGGGCATGGATCGATTCTTCCTCTTTTTCGTTCGCGGCTTCATTCGTGACCGTCGGCACGGGCGAGCTCGTTGCGGAAGCCGCCGGAGCGGGACGCATTTTCGACCGATAAACCGCAGTCGCGACGCCCACCGTGACGAGAGCCACCAAAGCGATGAGGACGAAAGGAAGATAGCGTCTCATGAAACTCGAAAAATCGCTCGCATCGGCCGCGACTCTAATCGCATCTTGGTTCTCTCAAAATAAAAAATCGAATTCGTTAGGCATGAGATTTTCGTTAGGCCGGATTTTTCCGGCCGACCGAACCCCGCGAGCGGGTGGGCCGCCGCGTTGCTTTTCCGGGGCTGAATGTTAGCGTCGGCGCTCCGCGATGAGCCAGAATTACAAGGACACCCTCAACCTGCCGAAGACGGATTTCCCGATGAAAGCCGGGCTGACCACCCGCGAACCCGAGATCCTCCGTTCCTGGCAGGAAGCGCGGCTCTACGATCAGATCCAGACCGCCCGCGCCGAGGCCGACCTCTTCGTCCTGCATGACGGACCACCTTTCGCCAACGGCGATGTCCACATGGGCACCGCTCTCAACAAAATCCTTAAGGATCTGGTTGTGAAATCGAAGACCATGGCCGGTTTTCGGGCGCCTTTCGTTCCCGGTTGGGACTGCCACGGCCTGCCGATTGAATATAAGGTAGTCAAAGAGACGCGTGGCCTGTCGCCCCTCGAAGTGCGGCAGCGTTCGGAGGCCTTCGCTCGCAAGTTCGTCGATATTCAGCGGGAACAATTCAAGCGTCTCGCAGTCTTCGGCGACTGGGAAAATCCTTACCTCACGATGAATCCGGCCTACGAAGCCGAGATTCTACGCGCCTTCGCCGTTTTTGTGGAGCGCGGGCTGGTTTACGAATCGATGAAGCCGGTCTTCTGGAGCACCGGTGCGCAGACTGCACTCGCTGAAGCTGAAGTGGAATACCAGGACCGGCAGGACCCCGCGGTTTACGTGAAGTTCCCGATCGTCACCGGCGCTTGGAAGGACAAGGCAAGCCTCGTCATCTGGACGACCACGCCGTGGACTTTGCCGGCAAATCTGGCGATCGCCGTCCATCCCAGGGAGCGGTATATCGTCCAGGAATTCCGCAGGGTAGCGCAAGCTTCCAGCTTGCCAGTTCCAGACCGCAACCAGGATGGTTGCGCTACACTCGTCCTGGCCGCCAGCTTGGTGGACACTTTCGCTGCCGCGACCGGCTTGGAACCTGCTGGCGAACCACTCGAAACATTCCCCGGGAGCAAGCTAGAAGGCATCGGCGCGCAACACCCCTTCCTCGCGCGCACCGCGATCGTCCTGACGGCCGATTTCGTCACCATGGACACGGGGACCGGCGCCGTCCACATCGCGCCCGGCCACGGCGACGATGACTACTCGTTAGGGAAAACCAACGGCCTGCCGATTCTTTCGCCGGTCGACGATCTCGGCCATTACACCGAGGAGGTCGGCCTGCCCGAATTGGTCGGCAAATACGTCTTCGACGCCAATGCCGACATCGTTAGGCTTTTGCGCGAGCGCGGCATGCTCATCGCCGAGCAGGCTTACCAGCATTCTTATCCCTACTGCTGGCGCTCAAAGACTCCGATCATCTTTCGCGCGGTCGAACAGTTCTTCATCCGCATCGACGACCTCCGGGAAGATGCGCTCGACGCGATCAAGAAAGTCGATTGGATCCCGTCCTGGGGCGAGGCGCGCATCTCCGGCACGGTGGAATCGCGGCCCGACTGGGTCATCTCCCGCCAACGCAGCTGGGGCGTGCCGTTGCCGGTTTTTTATTCCGCCGAAGGCAAGGCGCTTCTCGATCCGGCATGGATCCGCCGCCTCGCCGATCTTGTCGCCCAGCGCGGCTCCAACGTCTGGTTCGAGCTCGACGACGCCGCGCTCGCCGAAGCGCTCGATCTCCCGGAAGGCACCCGCCATCGTAACGACACGATCGACGTCTGGATCGACAGCGGCGTTTCGCACCTTGCCGTCTGCGCGACCCATCCCGAGCTGCGCGATCCGGCCGACATGTATCTGGAGGCAACCGACCAGCATCGCGGCTGGTTCCAATCCTCGCTCATGACGAGTGTCGCGCTAAACGATCGCGCGCCTTACAAAACCTGCGTCACACACGGTTTCGTAGTCGATGTCGATGGGAAAAAGATCTCCAAATCGAGCACCTACAGCAAGCCAATGGACGCGGGGCACTTCGTCGGCCGGCATGGCGCCGATCTCGTTAGGCTGTGGGTCAGCAGCGTCAATTACACCGACGATGTCCCGTTCTCGGAAGAAATGTTTACCCGGCTCGGCGACACTTATCGCCGCATCCGGAACACCCTTCGGATCTTGTTAGGCAACCTGCACGATCTGGTGGTAGCCGGGGACGCTCTCCCCGGTTTCGAAGCCCGAGCTTCGCCCCGACCGGGGGCAGCGTCCCCGGCTACAACCCTGGTCGACCGGTGGATCCTCGACCGCCTGCAGCAGGTGATCGAAGAATGCCGCGCGGCTTATGCGGCCTATGAGTTTCACAAGGTTTACCACACGCTTAATCAATTCTGCGCCGTCGACCTAAGCAGCCTCTACGTCGACATTACCAAGGACCGGATGTATTGCGACGCGCCCGATTCGCCCCGCCGCCGCGCCACCCAGATGGCGATGCGCCAGATTTTCGACGCCGTTTGCCGGCTGCTTGCGCCGATCCTCGCTTTCACCGCAGAGGAAGCGTGGAGTTATCTCGGCGAGAACGGCTCCATCCATCTGCAACACTTCCCCGAGCCGCAGGGCAACTTACGCGACGCACTCGTTAGGGAAAACATCGAGGAACTGCTCAAACTGCGCGGCATCATCGGCCAGGCGCTTGAAAAAGCCCGCCAGGAAAAACTGATCGGCAACGCACTTGAAGCCGCCGTCGTCCTGCGCTGCGAAAAAAGGTTCGCCACAGACTTTCCGCGCGAGGAACTCGAGGAGCTCTTCATCTTGAGCGACCTCAGACTGGAGCCGGCCGACGAGCCCAGCGCTTCCGTCACCCTTACGCCTAACAAAAAGTGTGGCCGTTGCTGGCGTCATCGCGAGACCGTCGGCACGATCGCCACCCATCCAGATTTATGCGATCGCTGCGCCGCGGTCGTAGAAAAAAGATGATGCCTTGCCGCCAGCTCCGGGGAGCGCAGGCGCCTCGCGTGCTGTATTCGGCGCCTCGCCGAATGCCCCGCGCTACGTGCGAACTCCGAAGAACATTTTCGCGAGGCGCCAAAATGAGCACGCGAGGCGCGTGCGCTCCCCAGATTGCCGCCGCGTCCCGATGAGACTTTTCTTCTACCTCACCCTTCCTCTCTACCTCCTTGATCAGGTCACGAAGTTTCTCGTCCTGCGCTTCATTGATCCGGCCGAGCCACGGATCGTCGTGCCTCATTTTTTCGAGCTCGTTCATGTCACCAACAACGGCGCTGCCTTTGGCTCTTTCCGGAATAACAACGGCTTTTTTATCGTCCTTTCCTGCATTGCGCTGGTCGTCGTCAGCTTTCTTCTCACCCGGAAGGAACCGGGCGATCCCTGGCGCCGGATCGCGCTCGGGCTCCTCCTCGCCGGCGTCCTCGGCAATCTGACTGACCGCATCCTGCACGCCCATGTGATCGATTTCCTCCTCTTCAATTTGCACGTTCCGTTGGCCAATCCCTGGCCGGCTTTTAACGTCGCCGACGCCTGTATCTGCATCGCCGTCGTTTGCTTCATGGTCTATTCCTTCCGCGATTCAAAGAAGAGCGCAGCGGCCGACTCGCCCGGGTAGCGCCCTCGTCTCGTCTGCTGGTCGCGGCGTCTCGCCTCGACGAACTTTGCGGGCCGCGAACGCTGCCGTTTCCGCGCAACTCGAGAAAAAGTTCGCGAACGCGAGACGCCTTTGCCAGCACACGAGACGTGTGCGCTACCCGGGTCTCGACAGCCCACGAGTAAACAGCGACGTTAGGCCGTGAGCTCGAGAACGCCGATGGAAGCGACCGCCCGCTCCCTCGTGGACCGCCTGCGCGCCGCCGGCCACGTCGCCTATTTCGCCGGAGGCTGTGTCCGAGATCTCGTCCGCGGGCGAGCCCCGAAAGACATCGACATCGCGACTGACGCGCGACCCGAGCAGGTGCAAAAAATCTTCCGCCGAACCTATGCCGTCGGGGCCCATTTCGGCGTCATCGTCGTCCGGGAAAACGATCTACAGTTCGAAGTCGCGACCTTTCGCGCGGACGGCATTTATCTCGATGGACGGCACCCCGCCGAGGTCCGCTTTTCCTCGCCGGAGGAAGACGCGCGCCGCCGCGACTTCACGATCAACGGCATGTTCTTCGATCCGCCTAACGAGGCCGTCATCGACTTTGTGGGCGGCCGGGAAGACCTCACCGCCCGGCTCATCCGGGCGATCGGCGATCCGGCGCAGCGCTTCGCCGAGGACCGGTTGCGGCTCCTGCGCGCGGTCCGTTTCGCCACTGTGCTTGAGTTTGAGATTGAGCCCGCCACTTGGAATGCGCTGGTCAACGCGGCGCACACGATTGGCCAGATCAGCGCTGAGCGGATCCGCGAGGAACTTGTGCGAATTTTCCTTTCACCTCATCGAGTGAGAGGCTGGGATCTGCTCGACGCGAGCGGACTGCTGAAACAGATCCTGCCGGAACTGGAGGTTATGAAAGGCTGCGAACAGCCGCCCCAATTCCACCCCGAAGGCGACGTCTTTCAGCACACACGGATTATGCTCGAGCTCCTGCCTGACGAAGTCTCGCTCCCGCTCGTCCTGAGCGTCCTCTTTCACGACATCGGCAAACCTCCAACCGCCAGTATCGATCCGGAAGGCCGCATCCGCTTCAACGGCCACGACCGCATCGGCGCGGAAATGACCGAAGCCCTTATGGAGCGGCTGCGCTTCTCACGCGCCGAGGTCGACGACACAGTCGAGGCCGTCCGCCAGCACATGGTCTTCAAGGACGTGCCCAACATGCGCGTCGCGAAACTAAAGCGCTTTATCGCCCGTCCAACCTTCACCGACGAGCTGGAGCTTCACCGGGTCGACTGCGCGAGCAGCCATGGCATGCTCGACAACTACGAATTCCTTCGCCAGAAGCGGGAAGAATTCGCCAACGAACCGATCATCCCACCGCCCATCCTCACCGGCCACGACCTGATCGCCCTTGGCCTGAAGCCTGGCCCGCAATTCGGCGAGATTCTGGAGGCGGTCGAGACCCGGCAACTCGAAGGGGAGTTGCACGACCGAGACGAAGCCCTCTCCTGGGTTAAGCAGAAATACCCGTCAGGCGAGGCCTAACGGGTATTTCACTAGAACCCACTCAGTGATAGTCTTTACGGCGGCAGGGCCGTGCCCGACTTGGATTTGACGAGACCGATATCGCCGCTGTTGAGCGTGCCGTCCACGGTCACATCCGAGCGGAAGTTGGTGATGTCCACCGTCTGCCCGGAACGCGACTTGGTTTGGCCGATATCGCCGGAGTTGACCATCTTGTCGCCCGTCGTGTCGCCAATAAGCAGACCCCACTGCGGGCCGATAACTGTGTCGCTGTGGTTTCCAGCAGAGTCGTCCACATTGGTTAGCGTGACGGTGTTGTATTGCTGGTTGCAGCTCAGCTGGCCGGTCAAATTAACTGTAACTTGATCGGAGTTCGGGCCCAGTGCGCTGCTGGCCGAGCCACAGACAGCGCTGGCACTGTCGACGTTGGTCACGTTATTCGAGAAGGTGAAGACTAACGTATAATTGCCGCTCACGTCGTTTCTGCATTCGACGCCGTTGCCACCCGTCAGATCAATATCAAACGTGCCGGCGCCGCCATGGATCATCCTTGAAACCGTGCTGACCAACTGCACCGGGGCGGGGGTTGGAGTCGGTGTCGGTGTTGGCGTTGGTGTTGGTGTCGGTGTCGGTGTCGGAGTCGGAGTCGGAGTCGGAGTCGGAGTCGGAGTCGGCGTTGGTGTCGGTGTCGGTGTCGGCGTTGGCGTTGGTGTCGGCGTCGGCGTCGGGCAGGCCTGGACTGGGGCGTTGCCGCTAACCACAATGTCGTCAATCGCCCAATACCAGTCCCAACCCGCCTTATAGTGGAAGCGGACCCTCACATCTGCATTGCCGACGAAGGCAATCAAATTGATCGAGGCGCTGGCGAAGCTAGTCGGCGCACCCTGGGTCGCTCCATAGCTTTGCACTGTTGCCCAAGTCCCGCCTCCGTCGGTGGAAACTTCCACCAGAGAAGTGTTGGAGAGCCACCTCAGGTAATGCCTAAAGGTCAGGGTGAGACTCGTGTAGCTAACCGTGTTGAAGGATGGAGAGACCAATGTGGTGTCGGCGACTGTCCCACTGCCTCCCAAATCTGAATCCGAGATGGCGAAGCTGGTGCCTGAGTTGCTGTTTAGCGTTTCACTACTAGTGCCGCCGGGTAAATACGGATTGGTCGCAATTGTCCAGGCAACAGCCGCAGGAGTTGTCCCTCCGGTAGTGGCGTTGGTCGTCGTCCATGAACCGAAGCCACTCTCGAAGTTCTGGCTTAAGAGCGTAGTCTGCCCACCGCCTCCGATGACACTGATGGAGGCCGAGGCCATGCCGCTACTCGTACAACCATTGGTGATGGTAAACGATGCGGTATTGTTCAGAGTCGAGCCGCACGTATCAGCGGTGGTCGCGCTAACGACGTGTGCCTTGGTCATGGCGTTGCCAGCGAGGGTGCTCGGGCTGTATTGCAAGCTCTGAGTCGGCGGAGCGCCAACCACGGACCAGCCGCTGTCGGTCGCGCCGGCATCGATCGTCCAGTTAATTCCCGTCGCGGCGGGCAAATTGTCGGTCACCGAAAGTCCGAAAGCAGTATTGGCCGTCGTGTTAGTGAGCTTCACAACAAATCCGACCTGGTTGCCATACACGACCTGTGTAGAATCGGCCGTCTTCGTGATGGTCACGGTCGTCACAGTAGAGCCGCTGTATGAGGCGACCTCGTCCGCGCCAATATCAGGTGTGCAAGGATTGCGCGTATCGTTATCAAAATCGTTGGTGATACCAGCAACCGGCGTAGCCATGGCGATCATCGGGCTGCCTGCCATGAGGTGCAGATCCACCGTGGCCGCATTTCCGGTCGGATTCACAAACAGCGGGTCCACGGATTTGCTGTTTGCATCCTGCCCAGTGCCTGTCTGCCAATTTGCCAGCGTGAGGTAATCGGATGCGCCTACTGCGCCGACAAAACCGCCGGTTCCAGACGCGTACAGATCATTGTAGTTGGAGGTGAATCCGGAGCCGCTCAAGGCGATGGCGTAATGTTTGCCTGTCCCGGCACCGTTACTCCGCGCGTTCCAAAAAATGTTGTCGATATAGTTCCGCGCGCCAGTAGTCACATTGCTGACGAAGGCGAAAGTGCTGCTCGCATCCGTTACGCCGCTTCCACCGAGATAAACGCTGTTGAAATAAATGTTGTTTGTTCCGGCGATCTCGAACATCCCGTAAATCTGAAATCCCGGCGTGACCGAGGCCCCGGCGGCATCAATACCCAGGCGCACCATGTTGTTCTTATAAGTGCCGCTCCCCGCCACGGGAAGAATGCCGACCAACTGACATGTAGTTGTGATAGAAGTGATCGAGAGCGAATGAACCAGGTTCCGATCCACGACATTCGCGGTGGCGGGGAAGCTGCAATAGATCGCATAGATTGAATTGCTGGCGCCGCCAGAATTATTGCTCAAAGAGTGAACCGTGTTCCGCGAAACGATGTTTGGATTCGTGGTGGTCGTCGCGGTCAAAACCATGCCGCTGCTGACGATCGTGCTGGCCGTAACGCAGGCACCCGACATGTTTCGGATCGTGTTTCCAGTGATGACTGCAGCACCCGTGATGTTCTGAATGGCATACATCACGCCCGCGCTGAACGTGGAGGTGATCGGGCCCGCAGCCGAGCCGATGGTGTTATTCGTTATGGTGTTAATGGCAATGGTGGTCGTATTGGTGTAAATCGCCCTGAAGCCTCCCCCAGTCCCCGTTCCGTTAAGCGTGATCGATCCTATATTGTTGTTCGCACACGTATTCGAGCTTGAGCTAAAGTCGTAAATCGCGCTGAAGCCGCCGATCGAGCTTTCCGTGAATGTGATCGTCGACGAACCATCGAGGCTGCCGATTGTGTTGCCGGTAACGGTCCCGACGTCGTATCGGCCCACCGCCAAATGGATGCCACGGAACGCTGATGCGCTGCCTGTCCCCGTGCTTGCGGTGCTTTGCAGAATACCGGAAATCGTATTCCCCTGAACGCTGGTCGCTGTGCTCGTGCTGCCACTGATCAAATTCAACCCTACAAATACGTTGGACGAGCCACTGATGCTTGTCGTCCCGGTCCCGGCCGCTGAAGCGAAGCCAATCCTATTCCCGGTGATCGTGTTGTTAAACCCACTCGTTGACATCAGGATGCCCGAATATGTCGCGCTGACCGTAAAAACGCGCGGTGCGGTCTGATAAATTCTGTTGTTGGAAACGGTCGTCGTGGCGGTGTTGTTCTGGAGGTCAATACCAGCCGCGGTGCTGATTGCCCCTTGGAAGAAATCGAAGACGTTATTGTTGTCGATGGTGTTCCCGGTGTTGTGGTTTGGGCTGGCTGATCCGAGCGACATCACACATTTGGTCGGCAGATTGGCGCCGGCAGGTCCGATGGCGTTATTGGAAATGACGTTGCCGCTATTGGCTCCGCCGGTGGACGTACTAATGAGAATGTTACCGCCCGCGGTTGTTGTGCTCGCGGTGGATGAGCCCAAGATCGAGCAGTTGGTGATGGTATCGTTTTGCGCAGCGTTAATAAACCGAATCGTGCTGGTGCTGGCAGTGGCTGATGCCGTGGTGTTCGAAATCGTCAGTGAATTGCCGCCCGAATTTAATCCATCGATGGTAACGAATTTCGCACCATTCAGATCGATTAATGGAACGCCGGCCGTAACCGCAGCGGAGACTGTTCTCGCACCCGACGGCGTGATGTTAATCGAAGTGTAACCACCTGCGCCGGTCAAAGGCGCCCCACCTGCAGGCTCGGTCGTATTGTTACAAACGCCGACATTAACGGTGCCGGTGTGCGTTCCCGCGTTAATCGCGGCAAACGCTGCTGCGAGCGTGGCGTAATCAGCATCGTTGCCGCTATTGGTTGCTTCCACCCTCACGTTGCCGGCGCCGCATGTTACGCTGGGAAACCGGGGATAGCGCAGGAGCTGGCTTGTTTCGTCGCTGCTGGGTTGCGATGCGCCTTGTCGATCGGCCGCTGCAGAATCTCTTTGCGCCTTTGCCTCGGCAGCGTCCTTGGCAATTTCAGTCGCTTTATCCGCGGCATCAATCACCGGAAGCATGGCGGGCGCGCTGACTGCGTTTTTCTCCGTTTTCGCCTGGCCGGCAAGCGCGGTGATAACTTGGCCGGCAAGCACAGAGAGGAGCACAAATGCAAACGCGAGAATGATTTTGGCGGGCAAGAATTTTTGGATTGAGGTGATTGATTTCATAAGGGCGGTTTTCTTGAAGCGAAGACGTGAGGTGATGCCTTGACTTGCCCGGGACTGAGCATTTCAGGGATTTGATGGCACCTTCAACTGATTGATGTTTTTATATTAGTTTGTCTCTTACAAATATTTCGTTAACAAATCTGTTTTTTCAGAACGTCTGAACGATGTCAACCTTATTATTCGCCCAGAAGCTTTTTGCTTGGAGCGGGTCGGTTCGGGCAAGCATTTGGTGGCAATTGGCGACTGAAACAGAAGTAGCGACGACCAAGCGCTCGGGGCGCCCGCTGTTAGGGCGGGAGGGCGGTGCCAGACTTGGATTTTACGAGCCCGATATCGCCGCTGTTCAGATTGCCATCGACGGTCACGTCCTCGCGGAAGTTAGAAGCGCTGACCGGTTGACCCGATTGGGATTTGGTCTGGCTGATGTCGGCCGAATTTACCGACGTATCTGCGTTGGTGTCGCCAGCCAGCACGGCCATGTTTA
>JBPCLI010000110.1:0-39138 GCA_051003415.1 Chthoniobacterales bacterium
TCACAATCGAGCTCAAAACCGCACCAAACGAGTCCACTCCCCCACCTGCCATTTTGTCCCCGTAGTTCAACGGATAGAACGAGGGTTTCCTAAACCTTAAATGTGGGTTCGATTCCCGCCGGGGACACGCCGGTTTCTATTTGCCGGCATCGGCTTTGCGCGCGGGACTGGAAGTGGGGAGAACGCCACGCCCCACCAGGCCGCCGCCTTGCAGGGTCCGGATTAGTCTTTCCTGGCCGCGGGCTATCGTTGTGTCCCCAGGCATTTTCACCGCGCTCCGGCGACTGGCGGCGTTTGTCAGATTGATGAAACGCTGGGTCGTGACGAAAAACGCCTGCGTCCGCCCATCGTAGAGCGCCACGCGCGGCTTCTCGTCAATCGTCCGCCATCCGAGAAGACCATCCGGCACGTTTTTCTCGCCGGCGAGCTGTTGCGGGTTCCAGTAGGCGCCGCCGGCGTTGGCCTCGAGCAGACGCTGGATCTCCTTGTCGTTGATCGCGGATTTGTCCGCCTTGGCGAGCATCTCGCGCGCGCTCCGGCCACCCACGTAGGTCACGGCGATGGAGAAACCACCGGAGAGATAGCATTTCGTTAGGCTGGCTTCGACCTTCGAGGGAAGCGTGAAAATCGGACTCCCGTAGCGCGCCTCGACTTCCGCTTCAGTCTCGCCGATCCGCGCCGCGGCGGTTCCGCTGAGCAGGAAAAGGCCGAGAAGCCCGACCAAAAATCGCCGCCAAGGCGTGACACTCTCCCCGGAGATCGATTTTCCCGTCGGCCCGCGCTGGCAGCATGGAGGAGCCATGCGCAAGGGTTGCTGCGCGAAGGTTTCTTCGTCAAGCACGAAGTTCCCCGGCGGACGCCTCCAGTCATGCCCCCAACGGATGCAGCTTACCGCCTAATCGACATCATAGACTTCCACCAGCGCGACGCCGGTCGTGCCATTCGCGCCCTGCAGGATGGCGGTGTAACTCGACGGCGTCAGGTCCATCAGGATGGCCGCTTCGCGGTTGTCGGTAGGCTGCAGACCGGTCGCGGCGATCTCACTTTCCTGGGTGTCGCGCCAGTTGTCGTTAGCGCTGAGAAGGGCGCCGTTCTCGTCGTGCAACTCGAGCTTTGGATCGAGCAGAGGGTTGCTGACCCCGGCTGTGCCTAACGAAGGCCCGATGGCGCGGAGGAGAAGGGTGCGGGTCTCGGTGCCCGCGACAATAAAGCCGCCGATCATAACGTCGTCGCCGGTCTGGACGAAACCGCGGGTCGAGATGTTGACCGGGTTAGCGAGAGCGGCAGCGTTAGTCGCGTAAAGTTCGACCAGGGCATTACCGGTCGCGCCGTCGGCGTCGCTCAGGATCGCGGTATAGCTGCCGGGTGCGAGTTCGGCGACCAGGGCCGACTCCGCGGGGTTCACCGGCGCGAGGCCCAGTGTGAGAATCTGGTCTTTGTTCGGCCCGTCCATCCAGTTGTCGTTGGAGGCAATGAGCGCGCCTGTGCTGTTGTGCAATTCAAGCTTGGGATTGGGCAGCGAGCCGCCGACTGGCAACGAAGGACCTATCCCGCGGAGCACCACTTCCTCGGTGTCGCTCCCGGTCACGATGAAGCCGCCAATTAGCACGTTGTCGTTTGTCCCGACGTTCAGGCGGGTGGAGAGGTTGACGATTGTCGGGTTGGCCGGAATCGAGACGAGCTTGTAGACAATTCCGTTTCCGCCGCTGTCGCCCAAGGCGTAAACGTCGCCGTTGTCATCCTGTCCGAAACCTTTCAAGAGGATGCCGAGATCTCGTTCCGGCTCTCCGATTCGTAGCTCCTGCGTGAGTCCGCCCGCGAAGTCGGAGTAGAACAGGCGGCCGCTTCCGGAGTTCGGAGCAATGTAGTCGCCGAAAACATATTGGCTGGCCAGGGCGGGCACGGCCGTTCCGTGTTCCACGAAACCGCCAATGATCGCGCTCCCGTCTTCATGGCTGTATTCCAAGACGGGATCGGTCAGCGCCGGGTCCGGGTTGGGATCCGGCGTGATCGAGCCATTGCCCGGGTTGAAAAGGAAAGAACCTTCCTTTCGATTCCAGCCGTAATTCTTGCCGGCCTCGACGAAATCGACCTCCTCGATGTTCGCCTGGCCGACGTCGCCGACGATCAGGCGGCCGGTCGGGGCGTCGAAGGAAAAGCGGAAGGGATTGCGCAGTCCGTAGGCGTAAATTTCGTGCACGCTCGTGCCGCTGCCGATGAACGGATTGTTCGCCGGAACGCGGTAGCTGCCGTTGGTGCTCACCGGGTCGGCGCTTCCGCTCGTTAGGCTGGGATCGAGCGGATCGATACGGAGGATTTTCCCGAGGACGGTGGTGAGATCCTGGCCGTTGCCGATCGCGGGGTTGTGTCCGTCGCCGACATCATTGCCTGCGCCGCCGTCGCCTAACGAAATGTAAAGATAAGGTTCGCCCGGACGGAAGGCGAGCTTGCCGCCGTTATGGTTGGCTTGCGGCTCATCCACTCGCAGGACCTCGCGCCGGCTGGCCGGGTTCGCGACATCGGGATTCCCGGCCGAGACCTGCCACTCCGCGACCATGCTTTGGTGATCGAAGGCGGACGATTTCGGGACGGTGAAATCGGCCAGGCCAGCAACCGGTTCGCTCGTGTAGGTGTAAAATTTCCCGAACCCGGGGCTGGAAGGATCGTTGTAGCCGGGATGAAAAGCGAGACCGAGCAGACCGCGTTCGCCGTCGGTGGAGATGAGCCGCGCGGAAACGTCGAGAAATGGCGTGGCGAGGAGAATGCCGTTTTTCACGATTCGGACAAGTCCTCCCTGCTGATTCACGAACAGGCGCCCGTCGCCGACCGAGGTCAGGTCGTTAGGCGCGTTAAAACCGCCCGCAACTTGCTGCAGCTCGAGGCGGACCGGGCCTTTAAAGAGCCGCGGTGGAAGCGGGGTCTGGGACGGAGATGGTGAAGGACTTGGCGATGGCGACAGTGAAGGACTCGGAGACGGAGATGGCGAAGGCGATCCGGCCACGACGTTCACGGTTCCGACCATCGAGCAGCAACCGCCATGGACGCTGCAGTAGTAGTCGAAGCTCCCGATGGTGTTGAAGGTGAAGTTGAATTTGTAGCCGGTCTGGTGGACGTCGGAATTCCACATGCCCGAAGGATTCCCGGGCGTGCCGGAGGTGGTGCTGTGAAAACTGGAGTCCCAATCCCACTCCACCTCATCGCCGGGCTCCACCGTCACCGCGGCCGGAGAAAAGAAGTCGCCGCCGGTGCCGACATTGACGGTGAACTTCTTGGCGAAGGAAGTTTCCGCAGTCAGAAAAAGTGTGGCGCCGATCAGGCCGACGAAAAGAGAGGATGCTTTCATAATGCGCTGGCTTTCAATGCGCACTTTACCGGTCATCGATGGGAAGACGACCGCGCAAAAGTAACGTGCCTGTTACTTTGTAAATCCTTAGAAACGAACCGTGAATTGTGCGGCGAAAGTGCTGTGGAGACTGTCGGAGACAAAATCGCCCCGGGCCAAACTGTATTGTAATTTCAACTGTGTGTAGGCCGTGAATCGGTAAGCCACCGCGCCCTCGATTCGGCGGACATCATGTGCGGTCGCTACCGGCCGTCCGGCCGGATCATTTTCGCTGGAAAAAAATTCCTGGTTCCAGCGCAGCGCCCCGAAAAGTTGCGGCGTGATCTGATATCGCGCCTCGAGATAGTAGGAAAAAACATCCGCATTCCCGAGTCGCGGCACTTCGAAGCGGGACTCAATTGCTTCCGCCCAGATTTGCCAGTGGCCACGCGCCCAACTCACATCCTGGCCGAGAACAAACTGCCGGTAGTCGCCTCCCTCGGCTTGCAGCAATGGGCGGGCATCGGTCGCAAGATACGGCCCTTCCGCGGCGGAGACGCCAAAGCGCCAGGCTTGGTTAGGCTGCATCGCGAGATGGAGATCGACCGCCGGTCTGCTGAAATCGAAGTCATCCCATGATTCGGGACGCGACGCGATGGGCGCGTTTTTCACTTCCGCGGCATACTCAAAGATCCCGATCGTGCCTGCGACCGAAAGACCCATCGTATAGGAAGGGCCCCAGATGATGGGGAGGAATTCATACTTATTAAAGGCGGGCACCCCGCGAAAACTCTGCCCCGTGAGCGGAAGCTCTCGGTCGGAGACGAGGCTGGCCGTTTCGTAGGGCAGGGGAGTGTTCACGAATGGATTGTCCCATGAGAGGTGGCGCTCGATCCAACCGCCGAAGACGGTCGAAAATTTTCCGATTTGCAGGTTGAAACGGCCATCACTCCAAGGGATTATCCGCAACGCGTATTCATCCAGACGCCATTGCGTCCCGAGATCAGTCGGATCAAACCCGGTATCAACCCGGGTCTGGGCAAAGAAATAGACGTTAGGCCCGATCTTCGAATCGACGAAAAGGCTCAGTCGCGGATTGAACAGGTTGTGTCCATCCGCCCGGATCAAACCCGGCGGTGGCTGCGGGTAATGATAGTATTCGAGATCGAGCAGGCCGCTGACCCGCGCCCGCACCTGATCGTCAAAGGCGCTGATCGTTAGGGCCTGATCGACCTCGTCGAAAAAATCCTCGGCGTTCGCGACGCGCATGAGAGAGGCGAGCAGGCAGGCGCAAAAGAAAGCCGGTCTCATGGCATGACCCCGCTTGCTTGGGCGGCCGGCGCGGCGGCACGAAAAGTAGCGCTAAACTCGGTCCACTCCGGATCTGACCTAACGAGACGAAGCTCGCCGCCATGAAGCCTCACGAGTTCGCGCGCGAGGTTCAGGCCGAGTCCGTGCCCGGGCACATCGTGACTGGTATCGGCGCGATGGAAACGCTCAAAGATAAAGGGCTGCGCATCGACCGGGATGCCGCGGCCGGTATTTGCCACTCGCAATTCGACCTGTTGGCCAGATCGTTTCGCGACGATGCGGATGGTGCCACCGGGCCGGTTGTATTTGCGGGCATTGTCGAGGAGATTTTGCACAACCAGGCCGGTGTATTTGATCTCGCCGGTGATCCAGAGGTCGTCTGGTATATCGGTCTCGACCTGCAGGCGACCCGCATCAGGCATAGCCAAAAGATCGTCGGTCCATTCCTCGACCAGTTGCGTGAGATCGACGGTGTTGAGCGTCAATCGCAGTTTACCTGCGTCCATCCGCGAGAGCAGGAGCAGGTCCTCGACCACGCCGGTGAGCCGATAAGTCTGGTGAATGAGGGTGGAAATTTCCTCGTAGAATTCCTGCGGAAAACCTTCGCGGGCGAGCAGCGAATCGAGCCCGAAGCGCAGGACCGTGATTGGATTTTTGAGCTGATGCGATGCATCGGCGGAAAAACGGGCCGAGCGCTGCAACTCTTCCTCGGTTGTTTGCAGCTCCGCTTCCGCCCGCTGGCGTTGTGCAAAATTTTCCTCGGAGACGACAGCCAGTTCCTCCACCGGTTGCGAGAGACGACGGGAAAAGAAATGGCTCACGACGAAACCGCCGACGAGCAGGAGGCCGCCGGCGCTCATAATCTGCCAGCGCAATTGCGCCTGGAGCGCGAGCAACTGATCGAGCGGATACACGCAAACCTCGTAAGCCGGCGGGTAATCGGAATCGAGATTGAGCCGCTTGAAAAAGAGGAGATTCGGCACACCATCGATCGCGGTCCGCAAGCTCTCCTCTCGTCCGCCCGGATGCGCCAGCTCGTGAACAACTTCCCCCGCGATCTTTTCCTCCGCGGTCCGATCGAAACCGGCTAGCTGCAATTTTCCATCAACCAAGATTCCGCTTTTCATTCCGACCGATGCCCCGTGTGGGACAGTCTCTACTGGCTTGAAACCGAGGACGAGGGCCGCGATCACTTCGTTCGTCTCGGTCGAGCGAATCGGAACGGCTATCATTTCGTCGATCGTCGGCCGGCCGGTTTCATCGGGCCGCGCGAGGTAACCGGTCTGCATCGTCGTCGGGAGATGAGGCTGGGTGAGGCGCGCCTCTTCGTTAGGCAAAAGGGCCCCGGCGTCGCCCGTTGGCGGGACGATGACGGCACCATGGCCGTCGAGAAAACGGTAGAAGTGGGCATGGAGCGTGTCGGCGGCATCGACTTCATCGGGGGCGGCCCGCTCAATCAGATCACGCAATTCCTCGCGCGCGCTCGGGTAGAGCAGGTCGAGCGCGTTATCCTCCAGCGCGGCGTGGATGCGGGCATTCTGCGCCAGGGCGCGCGAGCGATCGGCGACCGCCGCATTGCGCAAATCCTGCAAGCGATGAAGGGAGGCCAGTTCGAGCTCGAAATCGCGTTGCAGCCCGGCCCCCGCGTCGTCCGCCGCACGCCGTTGGGCGAAGAAAATGCCTAACGAAGTAAGGGTCGAGACGACCACCATCATGGCGACGAGGAGCTTAGTCCGAAAGCGCCGGATCCCAGAGGTGCGAGACTCGGCGGCGAGGCTCACGGGAGGTTGGTATGCAGGGCCGCTCCGTTCTTCAGCTCCACCGGCTGTTCCAGCGTCTTGCGGCTGTTGACCCAAGCCTTCAGGACATACCGGCCGGCCGGTAGATTCGTTAAGCGGAAATGTCCGCCGGCATCCGTGATCGCGAAGTAGGGCGTCTGAAGAACAAGAATGAGGCCCCGCATGTGTTCGTGAATGTCACAGCGGAGCGTGACCAGGCCCGCTTTGTCGAAGAGGACCGACGGCACGGGCTTTTCTCCCGGCGGGTAGCGCCCGAGATCGAAGCGCTTTGCGGGCGAGTAAGAAAAGATGTTGTGATAAGTGTCGTCTTCGTTAGGGAATTCCACCTTCGTGCCGACCTCGATCGCGAGCAGTGGTGGGCGAAACCCGAGATCTTTTTGCGAAACGGACTTGGTCGGCAGATTGCCCGACTTCGGGAAAGTCCCTTCCAGGTACACCACCGCGCGCGGCGGATCGGTCGCGAGCACGCCCGCCTTGCTCACGATTTCGTAGCGTTCGTTTTCCACTGGTGCGAAGTGGGCCTTGGGTAGCTCTACTGTTCCTTCGATCGTGGCCTGGCCCAGGCAGGCGAGCGGCGCGCCGAGAAGCGCCCCGCAAATGCTGATTGCCATCGACAAGTTTTTCATGTGGGAAGTCCCGCAAGATCGGTGCGCTCCGGGCAGGTAGTCGTCAACCAATTTCGTTTCCTCATCAGACCCTTTTGTTTACAACGATGGCGGTGGGAATAAGCAGGGAATAAAAAGTAACAAGCGTGTAACCTTTCGCGAATCGCCCTGCGGAATGGCCTGGCGGAAGCTGGCAACCTTCCAACTTTCTCCGGTTGATAACATTTCCGGTCGCATGCGCATTTCAGTGGCTTGTCGGCCCTCGTGCCCTCTCTGAGAATCTGGCGAGCTTGATCCCCGCCTCCCTGCCGAGCGGGCTTGCATTGCAAACTTTTGAATCCACACCACCCAATCCCTGATCAATCGACGGCGACGTAGTTTCTACTTCCGGCAATAAGCGACTTATTCCGGTCGCGTAAAGGCATTAGGCCGTTTGCAAGCATACGTTAAAAAATGGCAACCGTCCGACAGCAGTCGCGCAGACGGACTGTTATGATCGCTGGATGATAAATCTTCGATTCGTTCGGATATCCTTCCTCGTTACCTCCGTCGCCGCGGTGGATCTCTTTACCTCCCGCGTGGAAGCGGGCGCTCGCCGTTTTACTTACGCCTACGAAGCGACAACGGCTCCCCCCGGAACTGTTGAAGGAGAGAGTTCGATCACGTGAAAAACCAGTCCCGACGAGGAGAGCCGCTTCAACTCGGTCGACTTCCGGCACGAAATTGAATTTGGTGTTACCGACCGATTGCAAGCTGCCTTCTATGTGGCGGATTGGGGCTATCGGGAAGATCCCGGGGCAAATGAACACGGTTTCAGTTATCAATCATCGGCGGTAGAGTTGATCTACAATCTGACCAACCCGACGACCGACTTGATCGGCTCTGCTGTCTACGGAGAAGTGCGCGGTGGACCGGAGGATTTAGAGTTGGAGTCAAAAGTCATCCTGCAGAAAAACATCGGCCGCTTTGTCTTGGCCTACAACGGAACCTTGGAAGCAACCTGGGACGGAGACCGTTTGGAGAAGAAAGGCGGAGAGATCTCGCAGTCGCTCGGCGTGAGTTATGAGGTCACCCCGGCGTTTCTCATCGGCGCAGAAGTCTTACACGAGATCGATTTGCCGGATTGGTCGCAGGCGGGGGATTCTGTTGTCTATGGTGGCCCAAACATTTCCTATCGGCAGGGCAATTGGTGGGCGACGCTCACGCCGCTGGTTCAAGTAACCAACATAGCCCCGGAGGTGGATTTGCAGACCCGGCTGATCTTTGGTTTCAGCTTTTGAGCGATGAGAACCCGGACGGCGCGCCAAATCGGTCTTGTTGTATTTTGCGGCCTTGCCCTGGGCAGCTGCCAAACAATTCCCAAGTCGGCCTTTCCAACCGCACAGTCCTTGGCCGCGCGGACTGGACGGACTGATCTTGGGAACCTTGAGCGTGGTCGGAAAATCTACGCTACCAGATGCACGGAATGTCATGTCGCCAGGCCGATCGCGATTTATTCTTTCGATCAATGGCAACATTACATAGGCATCATGGCACCGCGCGCCGGGCTAAAGCCGCAAGATAAGACGGCGCTCGAAACCTACGTAATCGCGGTGCGCGAGTCCTTGTCGAGTGACTCCGATCGTCATTCGCTGTGACTCTCTAAATTGTCAATCGCTCCGGTCGGTTAGGCCGGCGTAGCGAGGGCGCGAGAAAGGTCACAACTGCGAAACTACTGCCGGTTCGCGTGTCGATTGAAGCCTTAGCAATCTTGGCGCATGAAAACATTCACAGGTCGGGTTGCTTCGGATCCTTGGCTTGCTCCTAGCTTTCGCAGTGCCTGGGCGTGGGGAAGAAGGTCTTTTGGCACGGTGCGTTCCTGGGAGACTTCACCTTAGGCGGGGCGGCCTCCTTCTTCCGTGCGCCTCAGGAGTCGTCAGAGAATCACCTCGCGAATATCTCCACTCGGTGTCTTGTCAGCACTGGACAAGGGCAGTTGATCGGTGGCTTCATTATCACCGGTGGCCCGAAACTCGTTCTGATTAGCGCGCTCGGACCTTCGCTGGCCGCCGCGGGCGTATCACCGGTTTTGGAGATACCCGGTCCTGCAACTCTTTAGAGGAGCGACCGAACTTCGCTCGAACATCGGACAATGCCCTCACGCCTCGGCGCGAGGGCATTTTTTGTGGCCTAACGAAAAAAAGTGGGTAGTCTGCCAGCCGGGCTCGGCAGCAACCTCAACAACTGGGCTTTCTAAAATGAAAAAACCAATGCGAGTCGGCCGGCAACTCCAGGAGTCGATTCTGTGCGCACTCGGTGCGTTGCTTCTGACACTGACCACGGCGTTCGGGCAGACCTATTCAGTCAGGGGATATGGCTTCCCCGGGGCGCGCGCGATCAATACGTCGGGGCAGGTGGCTGGTTCCGCCAGCTTCGACGGCAGCACGACCCACGCAGCGCTCTACTCCGACTTTCAACTGATAGATCTCGGGACGTTAGGCGGCGACTTCAGTGAAGCGGTGGCGATCAATCCCTGCGGAGAAGTCGTCGGCAATAGCACGCTGGCCGACGGTTTGACGCACGCGACGCTCTGGTCGCATGGGCAGATCATCGATCTTGGGACGCTGCCGGGAGGCGCGACCAGTTATGCCACCGGGATTAACGATGCGGGCCAGATCACGGGCTGGAGCGACACGGTCCAGTCCGGGACATCCTCTCCCCGGCCGGATCACGCCTTCATTTACGAGAATGGGCAAATGACGGATCTCGGCAACCTCAGTGCGACGGGTGAGTTCGGGAATTTCAGCGCCGGGATGGCGATTAATGCTTCCGGCGAAGTGACGGGCTGGAGCGTGACGGATTCTTTCGAGACGCACGCCTTTCTTTACTCGGGCGGGCAGATGACCGATCTCGGCACACTCGGCGGATCGGAATCGCGCGGCAGCGCAATCAACGACGCCGGCCAAGTGGTGGGCTGGAGTTATTTGCCTGGCGATTCGGCGGCGCACGCGTTCCTCGTCAGCGGAGGGCCGATGCTGGATCTCGGCACAGCAAGCGGCGCGAGCAACAGCTACGCGGTGGGAATCAACGCCTCCGGCACCATTATCGGTAACTCGACTGCGAGCGATCACGGAGGGCCCTTCATTGCTTTTGCCGGGGGTAGCCTCGTCAACCTAAACAGCTATATCGACACATTTCTGCAGGTCCTGACGGACACCCGGGGGATCAATGATGCGGGCCAGATCCTGGCCTTTGGCATTACCGACAACTTTGTCGAGGAGACATTCCTGCTCACGCCGCGCCATCCTTTTGGTAACACATCGACTCGCCTGGAAATCGGGACTTCGGACAATGCGCTGATCCCAGGGTTCATCGTTCAGGGGCCGGTCGGTTCCACCAAGAGAATGCTGGTCCGCGGAATCGGGCCGTCGCTTGCTGGGTTTGGGGTCGCCAACTCGCTGGTCGACCCGGTGCTGGAGCTGCGCGACGCGAGCGGCGCTCTGATCGCGACGAACGATAACTGGAAGGACACGCAGGAAGCCGAAATCATGGCCACCCAGTTGGCGCCGATTGATGATCGCGAATCAGCGATCGTTCGAACGCTTCCCACCGGCCCTTACACGGCGATCGTGAGCGGTGTCGGCGGCGGCACCGGGGTTGGTCTGGCCGAAGTTTACGACATCGACCAGGCGTCAGGAGCGAGCGCGGTCAACGCGTCCGCCCGGGGGTTGGTCGGAGTGGGCGACGACGTCATGATCGGTGGCGTCATTGTGACAGGCGTCGGCGAATTCGCGAACATCGTGGTGCGAGCCATCGGGCCGTCGTTAGGCAACTTCGGAGTGGTCGGCGCCCTGCAGGATCCGATGCTGGAGCTGCACGATGCCAACGGCAACATTACGAGTAATGACAACTGGCGGGATACTCAGGAGGACGACTTGATCGCCGACCAGTTGGCCCCGACCGATGACCGGGAGTCCGCGATTGCCGCCCCCCTCGCGCCCGGCGCCTACACCGCGATCGTGCGCGGCAAGAACAACACGACCGGTGTCGCGCTGATGGAGTTCTATCAACTGCCGTTCAATCAGCTGCCGTAATTCAAATTGGGGGACGCTAGTAAGATTTCGCCCAGAGGACACGGCGCGTGCTCGGCTCGCCCGTGATGACGCACTGGCCGCTCTTCGGCGGATTCGCCGGGTCGTCGAAAGGAATGCAGCGAATCGTCACCTTAAGGTCGTTTTTGACCTGCTCTTCGACTGCGCGCGCGCCGTTCCAGTGGGCCAGCGCAAAGCCGCCGTGGATCTCCGGTTTCGCGGAATTTTTCGGGGTGAAGAAATTGTAGAACTCTTCCTTGGTGTCGATCTTCCGCGTGTGCGCGTCGCGGAAGGCGAGAGCGCGATCTAAGAGATTTTGCTGGATCGCGTCGAGCAAGCCAGCGGCGCGACTAACGAACTCGCCCGCCGGCAGAAAAGCCTTGGCCTTGTTGTCTTCATCGCGCCGGATGACGGCCACGTTGCCGCTTTCCAGATCGCGCGGACCGAGCTCGACACGCAGCGGCACGCCTTTCTTGATCCATTCCCAATTTTTCACTCCGCCACCGAGGTCGCGTTGGTCGACATGCACTTCGAGCGGCGCGCCGTGCCAGCGGATGGCGCGCAATTTCGTCGCCAAGTCGTTCGCCGCGGCGAGCACGGCATCACGGGTCTCGGGTTTTGGCGTAATCGGCACGATCACCACATGGGTTGGCGCAATGCGTGGCGGCAGGATGAGCCCGTCGTCGTCGGCATGCATCATAATGACGGTCCCGACCATGCGTGTGCTCACACCCCAGCTCGTCGTCCAGCCAAATTCCTGCTTTCCGTCGCGGGTCTGGAACTGAATCCCGCTCGAGCGCGAGAAATTCTGTCCGAGAAAATGCGAAGTGCCGGCTTGGATCGCCTTTCGGTCCTGTACCATCGCCTCGATGCAAAGAGTCTGGACCGCACCCGGGAAGCGTTCGCTCTCCGATTTTTCGCCGGTGAAAACCGGCACCGCCAAATATTCACGCACGAAAATCTCATAAACGTCGAGCATCTGCTTCGTCTCAGCGCGCGCTTCCGCTTCCGTCTCGTGAACCGTGTGGCCTTCCTGCCAGAGGAATTCCGTGGTCCGGAGGAACAAACGCGGGCGCATTTCCCAGCGGACCACGTTGGCCCATTGGTTGATCAAAATAGGAAGGTCGCGATACGATTGCACCCACTTCGCGTAGGTCGCGCCGATGATTGTTTCCGAGGTCGGCCTAACGACGAGTGGCTCGGCCAGCGGACTGGCCGGGACCATTTTGCCGTCTGCATTCAGCTCCAGCCGATGATGAGTAACGACGGCGCATTCCTTGGCGAAACCTTCGACGTGTTCCGCTTCTTTCTGCAGGTGACTGAGCGGAATGAAGAGCGGAAAATAAGCATTCTTGTGCCCAGTGGCCTTGAACATGGCGTCGAGTGCGCGCTGCATGTTTTCCCAAATGCCGTAGCCCCAGGGCTTGATCACCATGCAACCGCGCACGTCGCTCGATTCGGCCATATCGCCGGCCTTGATGACCTGCTGGTACCATTCGGGAAAATCTTCCACGCGACGAGGGCTGATGGCGGATTTGGATTGCTCGGGCTTGGCCATAACGGAGCGCGATACTTAAACCGTTGCGCCGATATTGGCCAGCCGCGGTTTTGCTTGGCTCAACCGAAATGCTAGTTGCGAGCGAAGAGCGAGCTTGAGGCGGGCCCTCCATCACCGTAGCCGCCGGCGAAATCATACTGCAGACCGTCCGGTAGCGCGCCAGCGGCCCGACCGCCGCGCCGGCCACCCTGAACTCCGGATTGAAGACATTCGTGCGATGCTTCCGGGCGCGCAGTCCGTCGTCGATGATGAGCGCAATCACGATGTCGCGGCGAGACATCAACCCAGCCAGGAGGAAAAAAAGTGTGATCGGTCCCAAGAGTGTCCTTTTCCTTGAAGCAGTCCCGGTGCCATCGACATTTGACACCTGCGGCCCACGCCGCTAATTTCCCCGCCCTTCCCAAGCCTTCTGATGAAAACGTTTTCTGCTAAAGCCAACGAGGTCGACCGTAAATGGTGGATCATCGACGCCCGCGACCAGGTCCTCGGCCAGGTCGCCGTCAAAGCCGCCAACCTGCTCCGAGGCAAGGAAAAGGCGATCGTCACTCCGCACGTCGATACGGGTGATTTCGTGGTCGTGATTAATGCCGACAAAGTGCGCGTGACTGGCAAAAAGGAAGAGCAGAAGACTTACATGAGCTTTTCCGGTTTCGTCGGCGGCCACAAGAGCGAGAGCGTCAAGTCACGTCGGGAACGGCATCCTGAGCTCCTCGTGGAACACGCCGTCCGTGGGATGATTCCGCACAACAAATTGGGCCGGCAGGTTTACCGGAAACTCAAGGTTTACAGCGGCGAAGAGCATCCGCACGGCGCGCAGCGGCCGCAGAACGTGGTGTTGGACTAACGAAATATTTTCATGGCTGAGATACAGGAATTCATCGCCACCGGACGCCGCAAGACGGCTGTCGCGCGCATCCGCATGACGCCGGGCAACGGCAAAATCGACGTCAACGGCAAGAGCTTCGAGGATTACTTCCCGACCGTGCCGCTGCAAAACACGGTGCTGCAACCCTTGCAGTTGGTGAAATTGACCAACGCCTACGACGTCTCGGTCAACACGACCGGCGGCGGTTCTACCGGCCAGGCCGGCGCGGCGCGGCTCGCGATTTCGCGGGCGTTGCTTCAGGTCGATGCGAATCTTCGCGGCACTTTGAAGGCCGAGGGCCTGCTCCGCCGCGATCCGCGGATGAAAGAGCGCAAGAAGTCCGGTCAACCGGGCGCGCGCAAACGCTTCCAGTTCTCGAAGCGCTAATCGCGGCTCCCTCTTGGACGTCTCGCTCTGCGAGACGCGGCGCTCGGGTTATTTTTCATCACGCCTCTCGCGCGTGGCGTTTCGTTGTCCCCGCGCTTCGCAGAGCGAAGCGTCTACACCTACGGCGTCGGAGCGGGCGCGGCCGGTTCCGGCGGGCGAGCCATCGGAATGGAAGGTACACTCGGCTGTGGCTTCGGCATTTCCGCGCCGGCTGGTTTCGGGAGCGACATCAACTGCTGGATCGCTTCATTCGCCACGATGCTGTCGCGATATTGCGACATGATCGTCTCACAGGCCCGGCGCGCTTCTTCGATGCGATTCTTCGCCTTCAAGAGCGGCACCTCGGCGAGGAGAGCAAGCGGGGCATTGAAACTTTGCGGGTATTCGGTGGCGAGACGCTGGTAGGTGCTGAGAGCGTCGTCGTTCTTGCCTAACGACTGAAGATTTGCCGCCACGCCCATCCAGGCGGTCGTGATCAATTGGTGCTTCGGATATTGATCGATGAATTTGTGCAGGGTCGTGTTTGCCGCGGCGTAATTCTTTTTCGCGCGCTGCTGGCCGGCCAGGAGGAGATAAGCGCTCGCGGCCGGGCCGGTTCCCGGATAGTGCGTGATCACCTGCTGGTATTCCTCCGGCGAATGGGCTGTCGCCAGTAACGCGGTGGCGTCCGCTGCGGCGCGCGCCGTGTAAAGCTGGTAGCCGGCGAAACCGAGCCCGCCGAGGACGAGGATGGCGGCGATCGCGATGATGGTGGTCTTGTATTGATCCCAAAAAAGATGGGTTTCGAGCGCGGGATCAGAGGTGATTTGGGATACGGTGGCCATGGAAAACGGAGTTGTGTCTATGCCACGCGAACCATTTGCGCGCAAGCGCGGGAAGTCGCTGCTTCGGGCGCGCTTACCCTGCGTAAGGTCGACGGGTCCGACTCAATAAGGATTCGCCACCATGCCGCGGGGGGCGCGCACTTCGACTTGTCCATTCCGCACTCGCACCTCGAAACAGGGCTGCGCATAGGTAGCGGGTCCGACCAAAATGCGTCCGTCTTCGATCGCGAATTTCGAATAATGCCAGGGGCAGGTGACGGTTTCGCCCTCAAACTTGCCCTCTGAAAGCGGCCCGCCGAGATGCGAGCATTTCTCCGCCATCGCAAAAATACGGCCGCCGCGTTTGACCAGGAAAATCGGCACGCCGTCGGCCTCGGCTTTGTGCATCTTGTTCTCCTGCAGCTCCGATTCCTTGAGCACGGGAACAAACTTGTCAGGCAGCTTTTCCGGCGCGTGGTTGACGCCTATCCGTTCGTTGTAAACCAGGTGACCGCCGAGGTAGGCGCCGGCCATCGAAAGGCCGAAGCCGGCGAAGCCAATCGTTAGGCCAGCACGCCGGCACCCGTATTTCCGCTGCCACCACGAACCGATGTAGCAGGCGGTGGCGGCGATATTCGTGATCGCATGCATTGCGCCGACTCTTCGCGGTTTTTCGTAGGTGTAATTCCAATCGTTCAGGCCAGTCAGCGCGGCCCCGGCCGCGCCAACGATGCCGATAACGACCGCGACGTCGCTCCCGCCGGCGAGGCTATCATCGCCGGTTGCGAGTTCATAAACGTCGAGCGCGGTCGCAGCCGTCCATGCCCCGAGCGGCACGTCGGTGATCACCGGGTGAAGCGGATGCCCAAACCACGTGCCGTGGAAAAAGTTGCGCACCTTTTCTCCGAACGGGGCGTCTTTCAAAAAAATGGCGTCGGCGGTCGCGCCGAGCACGGTTTCGATCGGCTTCAGCCATTTCTGGCGACTAATAAAATCTCCCAATTTGTCCATGTAAATGAATCGCAAACCGGGCCGCTGGCGGCTCCCGGCTAGAACTTCGCTCGGGTGGAGATTCGCTTCTTTGCAAGCGTTCCGGTTTTCTCAGTCCAACGTTGGACGTTCCACGCCGGACGTTGGACGTTCCCCCGTGATCCCGCACGACAAGCTCTTTACGCCCGGTCCGGTGGAGGTCTCGGGGAAAACAATGGCCGCCTTTTCCCGCCCGATGATCGGCCACCGCGGCGAAGCCTTCAAAACGCTTTACCGCGAAATTCATCCGCAACTCCAGGAGTTGTTTGGAACGAAGCAACCGGTTTTCCTTTCCACCTCCTCGGCCTGGGGCGTGATGGAAGCGGCGATCCGCAACCTCGTTAGGCGACGCGTTCTCTGTTGCATGTGCGGCGCCTTTTCCGACAAATGGCTCGACGTCGCGCGACGCTGCGGGAAGGAAGCCGAACCCCTTCAGGTCGCCTGGGGGCAGGCGATCGATCACCAGGCGATCGAGGCCCAGCTCGCGAGTGAGAAGTTCGACGCCGTCACGCTGATCCACAACGAGACGTCGACCGGCGTGATGAATCCCTTGCCGGAGATCTGTTGCACGCTGACGAAATATCCAGATGTCGCGCTGATCGTCGACACCGTTTCGTCCTTCTCCGCCGTCCCGATCCCGATGGACGCCTACCAAATCGACGTGCTTTTGACCGGCTCGCAAAAGGCGCTCGCCTTGCCGCCCGGTTTCGCACTCTTCAGCGTTTCGGAAAAAGCCTTTGCCCGTGCCGAAGAAGCGACGGATCGAGGTTATTACTTCGATTTTCTCGAGTTCAAAAAACAGCAGGAAGGCGGAATGACTCCGACGACGCCGAGCATCGGCCACATCTTCGCCCTGCAATCGAAACTCGACGACATCTTCGACGAAGGCCTAACGAATCGCTACGAGCGTCACGCGCGCACGAACGCGCTCGTCCACGCCTGGGTGCGCCAACGGGGTTTCGATTTCTTCGCCGCCGAAGGCCATCGCGCTCTCAGCCTGACCTGCGTGAAAAACAGTCTTGGGATCGATGTCGCCAAACTGGTGCGGGATCTGCGCGAGAAACATCATCTCGTGATCGACGGTGGCTACGGGAAACTGAAGGGGCATACTTTTCGTCTCTCCAACATGGGCGACGAAACTGAGGAGACGGTCGGACATTTGCTGCGTTGCCTGGACGATTGCCTCGGTTAGTTGTGGAGCCGGCCGTGCCATGGCTTGACGGCGACCCGGATCATGCGCAAGATAGCGCGATGAAAGTCGCAAAAAAGTCGCCACGCAAGTCGCCTGCGCGTACTGCGTCGCGTGCGACGTTGACTTTGCCTGCCGCCACCTACCGCCAGATTGAGGAGCTGCGAGGCGACGAAACGCGCTCGGCTTGGATCGAGAAGGTGGTCGAGAATGAGGCCAGGCGCCGGGAACGCGAGAATTTCGCGGAGCAGCTTCGCGCGGAATACACCCCGGCGGTCACCCGCGAAACCCTGGCGCTTAATCGGCAATTTCCGATTCACGAGAAGTGAGGCTCGCGGCCTACAGCTCGGTTGCTGGTGCGGTTCTGCCCAATCTGGTCGCGCTGCAGGACGAAAAATTGGCGGCCTTGCCCACCGTGCTGCTCTGTCCGCTGAAGGCCGGTCTCGCGCTCACGTCTTTGCGAGTCGAAGTGGTGTGGCGGGGCGAGTCGCTGGTCGCATGCCCAGAGCTCGCTCGCCCTATCCGGCGGACCGCCTTGCATCCTAAGGGCTGGATCGATGAAGAGCATTCCCGCGAAATCATCGAGCGCTTGCAGTTGCTCCTCGCGCGCGAATCGGGCGGCTGAAGGGGCTGCGGCATGATCAAGTGCGACTCACGACCGCGTGGCACGGTTCGGGCAAATTGGTCATGCGGAAGCATGGCCCCCTCCGGAGGGACGAGCTTCTCTCCGAGCCGTCGGCTCTACAGAGTCAGAGGCTGCTCGTCCAGTTTCTGGCTCAGTTTCGGTGCATCAATCCGTCGGAAGATCATCCAGACGCCGAGCAGCACGAAACCCGCGCCGAGCAACGACCAAACCGACAGCCGCTCGCCGCCAAAGGCCCAGCCGAGCGCGATCGCCCCAGGCGGAGTGATGAGCGAGATGGTCTGCAAATTCGTCACCGACATGCGTGGCATCAGCCAATAGAGGAGCAGGAAAGTAAACGACGAGCCGATGACTGCGAGGTAGAGCAGGCAGAAAATCGCGCGCGCTGTCCAATGGAGTTGAATCGGATTTCCATCTATCGTTAGGCCAAGCACGATCAGCGGCACCGCTCCAAAAATCATCTGCCACCCCGCCAGCATCGAGGGAGCGAGGTCCATTTTTCTCGCCTTTAACCAGACATTGGAAAAGGCGGCGCTGGCTGCGCCGACAGTGATCCCAAGCCCGCCGAGAAAGGCCAGCCAACCGTTGAAACTGAGCAAGCGCGCGCAAATGAGTGCCACACCCAGAATCGCCACCATCGCGCCCGCCAGGCGCTGCCAGCGCAAGGGTTCCTCTGGCAGCATCCAGTGCGCGGCGACCATTCCAAAGATCGGAATCGAAGCCTGGATGACCGCCGCCAATCCCGACGACACATGTAACTCGCCCCAGAAAAGGAGGGTGTAATTGAGCGAGAACATGAGCAATCCCGTGATCCCGAGCACAACATAATCTGAGCGCCGGCGCGGCAGCAGATGCGTGCGACCAATCGAAATCGCCAAGAGGACAATGGCGGCGACGACGAACCGCCAGGCGACAAAAGAAACCGGCGGCAGATCCTTTAGGCCGATCTTGATGACCAGCCAGGTCGAACTCCAGACGACGCAAAGCATGAGCCAGGCGGCAGGGATCTTCCAATCTCGGGAACGGGGTATGGTGCGATTCATTTTTAGACAGGATTGACAGGATGGCCGCAGATCTTGCCTTTAATCCGGATAATCCTGTAAATCCTGCCCAGTCTTTCTCTGTAAGGTGGAAGGGCGCCCTCGTTTCCAAGAACGCCCTTCATTTCGATGGCGATAAGCCGAATTCTGTATCCGGATTTCTCCGGACGATGATCATTTATCTCATCCCGCTTGCGCGGAACGCCCGCGACGCTTACGCGCCGCGTGATGCGACGATACCCGAGGATTAACGGACCGGCTGCCCTCCCTCTGTTTAGTCTTGCACCACATGGGGTTTTTCCTGCCTCCCACATCGCTGTGAAAGCGGTGAGCTCTTACCTCGCCTTTTCACCTTTGCCTGACGAACACTTGCGCGCTCGTTAGGCCGTATGTTTTCTGTGACACTTTCCGTCACCGTTCCCTTTCGGAAACGGCGCCCGCGCGTTCTGCGCGGCATGTTGCCGTTTGGCGTTCGGACTTTCCTCTGCCCGGCCTTGCGGCCGAACAGCGATCATCTGCCATCGCGGCGAAGATATCACACAACCAGCCACGCCGAAAATGCCCATGGCATTCGCCTAACGAGTGGCTGCTGCTCAAATCGTCGCCCGCGCCGCCCATGCCGGTTGTTTCGCGGCCAGCGCATCGAGGAAATCAATCGCGATCACGCGTGCGTCCGCAAAGAATTCGCGAGGTGTCGCGCCGGTCGCGCGCAACGCCGCCCGATGGTCGATCCACGCGACCTGTAACGCGACCGTAAAAAGGAACTGGAATTGCAGGCACCAGGCAGCGCGCTCCGCCGGCAACCATTGCCCGTGCACGTCGCGCAACCGATCGAGATGGAACGCCACGTGTTGCCCTTCATCGGTCAAAATGCGCGCACAAACTTCATCGAGAATCGGATCCCGGACGCGCCGTTGCAGCACCCGGTAATATGCGGTGCCGGCCAGCTCCGCGATGAGCAACACCTGTATTTCGAAGTTCAAACCGAGCGCGCGGCGTGCCGCGCGAAAGAGCAGATGCGTCCAGTGACGCTGAATTAGTTTCCCTCCAAATCGCCCTACGAGTTCGCGGAGGAGCCGTGCATGCTCGGCCTCTTCGGCAACGAACAGCTTGAGCGCCGCGCGATAGGCCGCGTCGTCCTCTGATTGCCGGTCCGCCTTATTGAAAAGATGGCTGCCGCCTCCGCTCTCACCGAGTTGAAAGTGCGAGAGCGAGCGGGCCAGACGGATTTTCATCTCCTTCGTTAGGGGAGAAGGCGCCCGCCAATCTGGCTCGATGAAGTTTTGGCGATTCGCTTCGAAATATCGAAGCCAGGATAGGGAGTTCATGATTCTATTGTTTCGTTAGGTTGTTTTCCGAAATGAGGCGGAGTCGCGCAACGACGGAGGCGACCGTCTCGTCGAGGGTCGAAGTTCCGGCGGTCACGCCGACCACTGCGATGCCCATGAAATCGGCCGGGCACAATTCTTCCGCTCGTTCGATGTGCACCGCCCGGCGGCCCGACGCGCGACAGGTTTCGACCAGTTGCCGCGTATTGTTGCTCCCGCGTCCTCCGATGACAACGATCGCGTTAGCTCGCGCGATTAGATCTTGCAGCGCGAACTGTCGATCCTTCGTCGGTTTGCAAACGGTGTCGATAAACCGGACCTCGGCGTTCGGATGAGCGTGGCGGATTTGCTCGACGAGCCGCCGCACCCGGTCGATTGGCTGGGTCGTCTGCGCAATGATCCCAAAGCGCCGTTCGTTAGGCAACTGCGCGATCTCAGCTTCCGCGCCAATGACAACCGCGCCGGGGAAATCCTCCGTCAGCCCGCGCACTTCGACGTGCCCCGCCTGGCCGATGACGACCGGAAAATAACCGGCCGAGACCAGCCTCTGCAGTTGGGTGTGAGCGTGACGAACAAGCGGACAGGTTCCGTCCGCGACCCGAAATCCCGCCGCACGCCATTCCCTCTGCCTAACGTCTGAGGCGCCATGCGCGGTGATCATTACGTCGTGCGAAACGTCGCCCGCCATCCTCTCGAGCGAACTTTCCTTCACGCCACGCGTTCGAAGCCTTTCGCGCACGAGCGGGTTATGGACCAGTTCGCCGAGGATGGTGAGAGGGCCGCGCGCCGCAAGGTCCTCTGCCCGCGCGATCGCATCGCGCACTCCGAAACACATCCCAAAATGTTCTGCGAGTAGAATTTTCATTGCCTTTGTCTCAAAGCTTTGTAGAGCAAAGTTCAGGGATAAATAAACTCACTCTTTTCCGGCCTTCACGATTTGCTCCAGGACTTGCAAATAAGCAGTAAAAGCCGATCGCCCCTTCGTTGTTAGGGCGTAGCTCGTCTGCGGCCGGTCGAGCACTTCCTTTGTCACCGCCACGAAACCGAGTTTGTGCAGCGTGCGCAGATGCGTGACCAGATTGCCGTCGCTCATTTTCAGCTCCGCTTTCAGATCCTGAAATGACCAGCGCAACCGGCTGGCGAGCAAAGTCATGATCGCGAGCCGGCCTTTTTCGTGGATCGCCTTGTCGAGTTTGTCGAAATCCGGCATCGCTCATTCGGGTGCAAGAGTTTCGCGCGCCACCGGCGGTCGGCTCGACCAGACGCACACGGCGTACACGAGATGGTAGAGCCCGAAGGTCACGCCCATCGCGAAATTTGGACAGAGCCCGCGGGGATCGTCCGCGAAAGACTTTGGCCAGAACATGAAAAGCAAGCCTGAGAGGAGAAATGCCCAGCCGAGCACGGCGAGCGAGCGCGGCGCGAAGAGCGCCGTCGCGAGCAGGCAGAGCCCATAGAACGCAATCCAGACCGCGACCAGGATCTGCTGGTCGATCGGATCCGCGTTTTTGAAATACCAGACCGTGATTGCAGCCGGGAGGACGAGATAAGGCGCAATCGCGCGCAATGCGAGCCGCGCGCCGGAAGAGAGCAGGACGCGCCCGTCGCGGAGGGCTTCCTGCCTAACGAAAAACGTATTTACCGCGAGAACGATCGCAAGAATGCCGAGCCAGATCTCGGCGAAAAGGCGGCTATCGAGACCCTCCGGGGTCGGCGTTCGTGCACGGTCGAGCCACCAGATGACCGTTGTTGCCGCGACGGCGAGGAGACCGCCGATGAGCGCCGTCGGCGCGGAAATGGCGCGATAAATGGTGGCGCGTTCCATCAACGAACGGATGACGCGGAGATGTTCTTCCGCGCGGTTGCGTTCGTTCATGGAAAGCTTTGTAATACAAAGTTAAGGTGCCTGCAAGCAAATTTCTCAGCCCGCCTCGCCAACCTCGAGCGGGGAGCGCACGCGACTTGCGTGCTAGCGATGGCGACCCGCCCATCGCGAACTTTTTTCCGATCGATCTGCTCTCCCTGAGAAGATGGTTGCGGCGAGTCGCCACAACCGGCACGCGAGTCGCGTGCGCTCCCCGGAGGAAACCAGCTCGCTGCGGCGGTGCTTGAAACTTCCGCCTTGAACGCTCAGGTTCGAACGCAATGCCCGATGGATCGCCTGTTCGCAAATCCAGTTGGCTTGTCGCGGTCGGCGGCCTGGTTGCGGCGATTTTGGCCGGAGCGCTCCTCTGGCACGACGCGACTTCCCATGGCGAGACGCCCCCCTCCAATCGTCCGATCCAGGCGCAGCAGGCGACCTACGTCACTTCGAATTCCTGCCGGGCCTGTCACCCCGGCAACTACGCGAGCTGGCACGCCTCTTTTCACCGCACCATGACGCAGGTCGCGACGCCGGCGACCCTTATTCCCGACGCCCGCGACGTCGAGCTGACCTTTGCCGGCCGGGAATACAAACTTTCGCGTCAGGGGGACAAGATCTTTGTCGCCGATCGTTCGTTAGGGCAGGCGGACTACGGGCCGCCGCGCGAGGTCGTGCTGCTGACCGGTTCGCACACGCTCCAGATTCTGTGGAGCGAGACGGGGCAGGGGCGCACGCTCGAGCAGTTTCCGTTCGCTTACATCATTGCCGAGAAAATGTGGGCGCCAGTCACGCAAACCTTCCTCATGCCGCCGGAAACGAAGGAGGCCTATTCGATCGGGGCATGGAATGGCGCCTGCATGGATTGTCATGTCACGCAGGGCATCTCGACATTCGTCGGAGGGAACAGGTGGGACTCGAAAGTGGCGGAGTTCGGCATCGCCTGCGAAGCCTGCCACAGCGAGGGGCGCGAGCACATTGCGGCCAACCGCAATCCGCTCCGGCGCTGGAAACTTCACCTCACGGAAGGGAGCGACCCCACGATCGCGAATGCAAAAAAAATGGAGGGCCCGGCAGCGGCGCTTACCTGCGGGCAATGCCATAGCGTCTGGGCTTTCGACGGGATGGAGGAGAAAATCGATTTCAACCGGCACGGCGGGAAATTTCGCCCGGGAAAAGACGATCTCGGGCAGCGTTTCGTCGTCCAGCCTAACGAACAGGATCATGCCGAACAGAAGAATTTTATTCGGGAGACGGAGCCGGATTTTTTCCGCAACCGTTTCTGGGGTGACGGGATGATCCGGGTGACGGGTCGGGAGATGAACGGCGTCCAGGCTTCGCCCTGCTTCAAGGGCGGGAATTTCTCCTGTATTTCCTGCCATGAGATGCACCCCGAGAAGACGACCAGGGTCGCGCTCGAAACGTGGGCCCGGAGCGACCAGCTCGCGCCGGCCATGGAGTCCGACCAGGCGTGCCTGCAATGTCACAAGGAACTGGCGAGTCGCCTAACGAGTCACACACATCACGACGCCGATTCTTCCGGAAGCCGTTGCTATAACTGCCACATGCCGCACACGACCTTTGGCCTGCTCCATGCGATGCGGGGTCATCAGGTTTCCTCGCCTAACGTTCGTGAGAGCGTCGAGTTTGGCCGGCCCAATGCCTGCAATCTTTGTCACCTCGATCAGACCCTCGGCTGGACGGCAAACAAGCTGCACGACTGGTTCCAGCAACCGGTGCCAGACTTATCCGACGACGACAGGAACATCTCCGCCGCGGTGCAATGGCTGGTGAAAGGCGATGCCGGCCAGCGCGCCTTGCTTGCTTGGGGAATGGGCTGGGAGCCGGCGCAGAAAATTTCCGGGCGTGACTGGCTCTATCCATTTTTGAGTTACAGCCTGCTCGATCCCTATGCGGCGGTCCGCTTCGACGCCTGGAAATCGCTGCAAACGCTACCGGGTTTCGAGAACTTTAATTTTACCTACACGGCAGATTCCGACGCGCTTGAAGAGGCGGTGAAGCAGAGCTACGAACAGTGGTGGAACGAGTTGCGGCCGGCGAATCCAAACTTCGATCCGAAAACCGTTCTCGATCCCGAGGGCCGTTTCCAGCAGGATATCTTTAGCCGTCTCCGCAGCGAGCGCGACGACAAGCCGATCGTCCTCGCGGAATGAGAGTGAGGCGGCGTTTCATAAATGAATTACTCGACTCGACATCTGCGCTTCGGCTGGTGGGCCCTGACGGTTTACGTCGGCCTCGGGATCGTGCTCGAGACGATGCACGGGTTCAAAATCGGCTGGTATCTCGACGTCGGAAATGAAACGCGCCGCCTCATGTTTACCCTCGGCCATTTTCACGGAACGATGCTCGCGCTGGTCAACATCGCGGCCGGCCTAACGATTCGAGGCGTGGATGGGTTCAGGCTGCGGCCTTCCGTTTCGTTCGCTCTCATCTTGGCGGCGATTCTTCTGCCCGGCGGATTTCTTCTCGGCGGCTTTTGGACATACGATGGCGACCCGGGCACGGGTATCTGGCTGGTGCCTCTCGGCGCGCTCCTCATGCTCTATGGCGTGGGCGGATTTGCGCTCGGATTCCCGCGCATGGCGGAGGAAAATCTTTCGCCCAAGAAAAAGCGGTAATCACTCCAGCGCCTCGCTCGCGTCGGCGATGCATTCGCGAAACCAGTGATGGGCGCGATCGAATTGCGCCCGCTCGTTCCAAAGCATCATGACCGTGATGTCGGGCAACGCGATGGGAGGATCGAAGATCTTGAGGCGAAGTCTCTTGGCTTCGCGCCTGGCCATCGCTTCGGGCACCACCCCGAGGAGATTCGATTTGGCGACGATCGCTGGAATGGAAAGGTAATGCGGCACCGTTACCGCAATCTTTCTCGATAATCCGCGGCTACGCAGAATCGTGTCGATGCTTCCCTGGCGCTCCGTACCCGGATACATCACCCGGACGTGCGGCGTATCGACGAAGGTGCGCAGACTGAGATTGCGCCGGGCGCGTGGATGCGCGGCGCGAAGGATGCAAACCAGCCGCCCAATCAGAAGACGCTTACTCAGGAGGCCGGGATTTGGCCGCGGGGTATCGCCGAAAAAGCCGAGCGCCAAATCCAATTCGCCCGACTGCAGACGCTCGACGGGCGGAAGAAAAAGGTAATCGGTGCGCACGGTGCGAAGAGCGACCGAGGGCGCATCGCGCTGCACACGTTGCACGACGCGCGGAAGAAGAAGCGAATCGACATAATCGTTCGTCGCGATGAGAAACTCGCGATCCGAGGCCTCGGGTCGAAAAGCCGCCTGGGGTTCAAATGTCTCGCGCAATTTCGAGATCGCTTCACTCAACGGGACCAGCAATTGACGCGCGCGTGGCGTTGGCTGCATTTGGCCAGCGGCGCGCTCAAAGAGGGGATCGTGAAACACGAGGCGCAATCGGGAGAGGGCGTTGCTTAGAGCGGGCTGGCTCAGCCCGATTTTCGCGGCGGCCTGGGTCACGCTACGCTCGGACGCGAGCGCATCGAAAACGAGAAGGAGATTGAGGTCGAGAGATTCCAGCTTCATTGATCGGATGAATAGTTTCTATAATTGAAATCCATTGGGCCAATAGCGGGTTTTGCGCAAACGTGTTGGCAATGAAACGAATCTCGCTGCTTTTTCTGCTCTTGGTGGCCACCGTCGCGCGGGCGGAGTTGCCGGCGCTCATCCCGCGCGAAGTCCTTTTCGGAAACCCCGCGCAGAGTGATCCACAAATCTCGCCTGATGGCACTCAGCTCTCTTGGCTCGCACCGGACAAGAATGGTGTTCTCAACGTTTGGGTGAGCAAAGCGGATGGGGCGGAGTCGCGTCCGGTTACGAAGGAGAGCCACAGTCCCGTGCACTGGTATTTCTGGACGCCGGACGGGAAACACATTCTCTACCTGCACGACAACGACGGCGACGAGATCGACCACCTTTTCTCCGCCGACCTAACGACTGAGAACGTGCGCGATCTGACTCCGTTTCGCGGAGTGCGCGCGCAGAATGTCCTGGTCGATTCGCAACACTCGAAGTCACTCCTCGTCGCGCTCAATCTCCGCGATCGAACCGCCTTCGATATGTATCGAGTGGATCTCGAGACCGGCGGATTGTCGGTCGAGGCGACGAATCCGGGCGACGTGCTCACTTGGGCGACGGACAACAACTTCGTGATTCGCGCCGCTACCGCCTTTGATGGAAAAACGGGCCGCACCTTTATCCGAGTTCGCGACGCTGCGGACAAACCGTGGCGCGATCTGGTGGTCATGCTGTTCGAGCGCGCGCTCTTCGCCGGCCAGGTCGTGAATGGCTCGCTCATTGCCGGGTTCGCTCCCGACGGAAAAGGCCTTCTCATCGATTCGGCATTGCAATCCGACAAAGGAAGATTGGTGCGGGTCGATCTGCAAGATGGGCACGAGATCGAAGTGTTGGCTGAAGATCCCCAAGCTGACGTTTCTTATTCCTCCGCGAGTCGTCTTGGGCTGGAACTGAGCGTGCTTACTGATCCGGTCACAGGCGCGGCGCAGGCGGTTGAGTTTGATTATCTGACGCCGCATTGGGCTTTTCTCGACCATGAAATGAAAGCCGATTTTGAGCGGATCAGTCGCGAAGCCCCGGGCTTCATCGATCTCGTTAGTCGCGACAAGTCCGATAAGAACTGGATCGTGGCCGTGCGGCGGAGCGACGCGCCCGCCACATATTATCGATTCGATCGCACGACAAAAAACCTGAGCAAGCTTTTCGCCGAGAATCCGGCCCTAACGAAATTCGAGCTCGCGCCGAAAAAGCCGGTGGTGATCAAGACGCGCAACGCCCTGGAGATGGTCAGCTACCTAACGACTCCGGCCGGAGTGGAGCCGAAAAACCTGCCTTTGGTGCTGCTCATTCATGGCGGTCCGTGGGACCGGGATGACGATAGTTACGAGCCGGAAGTCCAATTCCTCGCCAATCGCGGCTATGCCGTGATACAGGCAAATTATCGCGGCTCGACTGGTTTCGGCCTCACGTATTTCAATGCCGGTAACCTTCAGGTCGGGCTCGGGATGATGGAAGACGTTATTGATGCGGTGCATTGGGCCGCGGATCAGGGGATTGCCGATCCAAAACGGATCGCGGCGATGGGCGGGTCGATGGGAGGTTTCGCCACCTTGCGAGCATTGGAGATGCAGCCTGCTCTCTTTGCCTGTGGGGTCGATGAATCTGGACCTTCCGACGAGGCGGCAAGCTTTCGCACTTTTCCCAAGTACTGGTCCAACATCATTGCGCGTTGGCGCCGGCGCGAGGGAGACGTTGATCACGACGATAACTGGAACCGAAAAATCTCACCGCTCTATCACGTCGATGAAATCCGCGCGCCGCTCCTGATTGGTCAGGGCAGGAACGATCCACGAGTCACGATCGCAGGTGTCGACGCCTTGGTGGACGCTTTGCGGAAGGCGAAGCGCGAAGTGACTTACATTGTCTATCCCGACGAAGGTCACGGTTTTGCCCGGCCGGAAAACCAGCGGGACTACTATGGGCGGGTGGAGAAATTTCTCGCGCAACATCTCGGAGGACGCGCCGAGTCGCTAGAGAAGATCGCGGGCGCGACGGCAGAGGTTCGTTAAGGTATGGCGTGCTCCGCAAATACATGAAACGCCTTCACCTCGCTCTTTTCCTTCTCGCCCTCGCTTCTGCAGAGGCGGAACTCCCACCGCTCATTCCGCGCGAGATTTTGTTTGGAAATGCTGAGCGTTCGGATCCGCAAGTCGCGCCGGCGGGCGATCGCATCGCGTGGCGGGCACCGGATCAGAAAGGAGTGATCAACGTTTGGGTCGGATCGATCGACGGCGCGAATGCCAAGGCCGTGACGAATGAAACGCATCGGCCGATCGGATGGTATGCGTGGGCCGGCGATTCAAAGCACATCCTTTACCTCCAGGACAACGGCGGCGACGAAATCGACCATCTATTTTCCGCTGACCTAACGAATGGCAACGTGCGCGATCTCACTCCCTTTCGTGGTGTCCGCGCGCAGAATGTCCTAACCGATCTGCAGCATCCGCGCTTCGTCCTCGTCGCGCTCAATCTGCGCGATCGTCAGGCTTTCGACATCTACCGGGTCGATCTCGAAACCGGCGCGGTGACGCTGGAAGCGACAAACCCTGGCGATGTCCTGACGTGGGCGACGGACAACGATTTCGTGATCCGGGCCGCGACGGCCTTCGAAGGAAAGAGCGGAAACTCCATCGTCCGCGTGCGCGACGCGGCCGACAAGCCGTGGCGCGACCTCGTCGTGATGCCGTTCGAGCAGGCGCTCTTTTCCGGACAGGTGGTGGGCGGTTCGCTCGTTGCCGGATTCGCGCCGGACAACAAGAGCCTGATTATTCAATCGGCGCTCGGCTCGGATAAGGGACGACTCGTTAGGGTGGATTTGCGCGATGGGAAAGAATTGGAAGTTCTGGCGCAGGACGCAATGCGATGTGGCGAACGGCGGGCTGGGCGATGGGCCGAGCGTGTTACGGGATCCGGCGACCGGTGCGATCCAGGCGGTCGAGTTCGACTACCTTTCTCCGCACTGGGTGTTTCTCGATCCGAAAATCAAAGCGGATTTCGAAATCATGGGTCGCGCGGTTCCGGGATTCCTGGAGCTCATCAGCCGCGAACGCGACGACCGGAAATGGATCGTAGCCTCGCGACGCAGCGATGCGCCGGCGACCTATTACCTCTTTGATCGCGGGGCGAAAAAGACCAGCAAACTTTGTGAAGAATACCCGGCCCTGGCGAAGGCCACCTTCGCTCCAAAAAAAGGAATCACGATCAACTCGCGTGACGGCTTGTCATTGTCTTCCTACCTAACGACTCCCTCCGGAGTGGAGGCGAAAAATCTGCCGCTGGTTTTGCTCATCCACGGCGGCCCGTGGTATCGCGATGACGACGGCTTCGATCCCGAAGTGCAACTGCTGGCCAATCGCGGCTATGCGGTGTTGCAGGTGAACTACCGCGGCTCAACTGGATTTGGGCTCAAGTTCCTCAACGCCGGGACTAACGAATGGGGCCGCGGGACGCAGGAAGATTTATTCGACGCCGTAAAATGGTCGATCGATCAGGGAATCGCCGATCCGCGACGGATCGCAGCCATGGGCTGGTCGGGCGGCGGATTCGCAACTTTGCTCTCGCTCGAGATGCGCCCTGAGATGTTTGCCTGCGGCGTGGACGGAGTCGGTCCTGCCGATCTCGCTACTCTCTATCGTTCGTTCCCGAGTTACTGGTCGAACATCACCGCGCGCTGGCGCCGGCGGGGCGGCGATTTCGATCACAACGAAAAACTAAATCGGGAAGTCTCGCCGCTTTATCACGTCGATAAGATTCGCGACCCGCTCCTCATTGGGCAGGGCCAGAATGATCCGCGGGTCACAATCGCGAACGTGAACGGAATGGTGACGGCCCTGCGTGCCGCGAAACGCGAAGTCATTTACGTGGTCTATCCCGACGAAGGGCACGGCTTTGCCCGGCCCGAAAACAATCGCGATTTCTACGGCCGAGTGGAGGAATTTTTAGCCAAGCATCTGGGCGGCCGGGCCGAGCCGTGGCAGAAAATCGAGGGAGCGACCGCAGAACTCCGCTGAGATGATGTTGTTGCTGATCGATTGGAACTGGGCGGAAAGCGCGCGGCAGCTAGGTCAGATCCTGGCAGCGTTAATTCTCGCCCTGCCGATCGCCTGGAACCGCGAGCAGGCTGATCGCGTGATGGGATTGCGCACGTTCCCCCTCGTCGCGATGGCGAGCTGCGGCTTCATGCTTCTCGGGCAAAGCGCGTTTGCGGGCGCTCCGGATGCGCAAGCGCGGGTCCTTCAGGGCATCGTCACAGGAATCGGTTTCATCGGGGCGGGTGCGATCCTGAAACAAAACGGAGGTGTAAAAGGAAGCGCCACTGCCGCGAGCATCTGGAACGTGGGTGCGATCGGTGCGGCGGTCGCGCTCGGGCGTTTTGAGATCGCGGTCCTGCTCGCCTTGGCTGATTACCTCATTCTCCGTTACCTGAGCAAACTGAAACATGAAGGCTAAGCGCGATGGAGTATCGCGCGGAGGGGCGAGGTTTCGCTCGATGGATGGTAGCGCAAGCTTCCAGCTTGCTGCTCCATTTTCCGCAAACTGGAAGCTTGCGCTACCCTGCTGCGCGTTAGTTTCGCCGCCCGCGGGAGCTCGAAGGTCTGCCAGTTAATGAAAACTACCCTCGGCGTCATCAGCCTTTTCATCTGCGGCTGCTTATGCGGCGCTGATTCCCCCGCGATCGCGCACCAAGCGCGTGAGTGGCGGGAGCAACACGAGACTGAAATTCTGCGCGAGTTCTCCGCGCTGCTCGCCATTCCAAACCTGGCGAGCGACAGGCCAAATATCGAGCGCAACGCCGCTGCCATCGAGGCGATGATGGAAAAGCGCGGCCTAACGACCCAGTTGCTTACGCTGGAAGGTGCGCCGCCGATCGTGGTCGGCGATCTCACCGTTCAAAATGCAAAACGCACGATCGCGTTCTACGCCCATTATGACGGGCAGCCGGTCGATCCCGCGAAGTGGAAGAGCGATCCGTGGAAGCCGGTCATGCGCGATGCATCTGGGAAGGACGTTGATTGGCAAAGCGCGAAGGCGATTGATCCGGAGTGGCGTCTTTACGCCCGCTCTGCGGGTGACGACAAGGCGCCGATCATCGGCATGCTGGCGGCGCTCGATGCCTTGCAGGCGAGTGGCACAAAACCCGCGGTGAACCTGCGCTTCGTTTATGAAGGCGAGGAGGAAGCCGGCTCACCGCATCTCGCCCAGTATCTGGAAAAGTATCCCAAGGTCCTGCGACCTGATGCCTGGGTGCTGTGCGACGGCCCGGTCCATCAGAGCCGGAGAATGGAACTTTTCTTCGGCGCGCGCGGCACGATCGATCTTGAGCTGACCGTTTACGGTCCGGTCAAAGGTTTGCACGACGGTCATTACGGGAACTGGGTTCCAAACCCGATCGTTAGGCTCACGCACTTGATCGATTCTATGCGCGATGAGAACGGGCACATTTTGATCAAGGGATTTTACGACGGCGTGAAACCGGCGAGCGCAGCGGAGCAGGCGGCGCTCGGGAAAATTCCCGTTGTCGAGGCGGACTTGCGACATGAATTCCAGATCGCGCAGACCGAGGGCGAGGGGAAACACCTGAATGAGGTGCTGCTTCAGCCGGCTTTGAATGTGCGCGGAATCGAGTCCGGGCATGTCGGCGAAAAGGCGTCAAACACGATTCAATCGGAAGCGCGCGCTTCGATCGACTTCCGGCTTGTGCCTAAGGAAACGCCGGATTCGATCAAGCCACTCGTCGAGCGGCATCTCGAAGCGCAGGGTTACAAGATTGTGCGCGAGACGCCGGATGCGGCGACGCGGGAGAAATATCCAAAGATCGTCCGGGTCGAGTGGGGCGCCGGTTATCCGCCCGCCCGCACCTCGCTGGATCTTCCGCTTTCGCGCGAGATCGCCGGTCTCATGATCGCGGCCGGCCATGAACCGGTCCGGTTGCCGACCGTCGGCGGCAGCATCCCGATGTATCTCTTTCAGCAGCCTAACGACACTCCCGTGATCGGACTTCCGATTGCCAACCACGACGACAACCAGCACGCTGCCGACGAAAATCTCCGACTGCAAAACCTCTGGGACGGGATAGAAGTTTTCGCTGCGCTCTTTGTCGGGATGGCAAACAACTGAATTCAGAAATGTGCGCCAGGTCCGGGGGAACGCATGCGCCTCGCGGGCTGGCGATGGCGCCCTCGCCATCGGCGAACTTGTTCTCCTTGCTTTGATCCCAAACCTACTGTCTGACAAATCAGGGCAACCCCAAGGCGCCCCTAAGGTCCTCTGATTGGGCCATAAATCTCTTGCTCTCCATTCGCAGGATGGGTGGCACATGCGTCTCGGGTGCTGGCGACGGTGTTCCTACCGTCGCGAAATTTAGGAACCGGTTGCCATTTTCTCGAGCCGCACATCGCCCGAAGGGAAGTTCGTCGCGCTAAAACAGCGCTACCCAGACGAGTTCGCCAGAGCCGTCGGCTATCCGCCCGGTGTTGTTTTTGATTCACTGGGCGGCACTTCTGGGACCGGCGCCAAACCACGACGTTCCAGGAGCGGCTCGATGTAGGGATCGCGGCCAGTGAAATTGTGGAAGAGCTTCATCGCATCCTGGCTCCCACCACGGGAGAGCAGGGTTTCGCGGAAATGATCGCCGTTCTCGCGCTTGAGGCCGCCGTGTTGCTTAAACCACTCGACGCTGTCGGCATCGAGCACTTCGCTCCAGATGTAGCTATAATACCCAGCCGAGTAACCGCCGGCGAACGCGTGTGAGAAATAGGTCGTGCGATAGCGCGGCGGGACGGGCGCGAAATCAACGCCCGCTTTCTGCAGCGCGCTGGCTTCAAAGGCAAGAACATCGTTAGGCACCTCCGAAGGCGTCAACTGGTGCCAGGCCTGGTCGAGCAACGTGGCCGCAAGATATTCGGTCGTCTTGAAGCCCTGTTTGAATTTTTCCGCCGCCAGGACCTTGTCGAGCAACTCCTTCGGCATCGGCGCGCCAGTCTTGTAATGCTTCGCGTAATGCTGCAGGACCTCCGGCCAGGTCTCCCACATTTCGTTTACCTGCGAGGGATACTCGACGAAATCCCGCGGCACGCTCGTGCCGCTGAAGCGCGGATATTTCACTTGTGAGAACATGCCGTGCAAGGCGTGGCCAAATTCATGGAACGCGGTCCGCGCTTCATCAAAGGTGAGCAGCGTCGGCTGGCCGGCTTCTGGCTTCGGAATGTTGAGATGATTCGCCACCACCGGCTTCGTGCCTAACAAGTCGCTCTGGTTGACGTATTCGCTCATCCAGGCGCCGCCGCGTTTCGAGGGCCGCGCGTAGTAGTCCATGAGAAAAATCGCGAGCGGTTTTCCGTCCTTGTCGAAGACGTCAAAGACCCGCACGTCGGGTTGATAAACCGGCAGGTCGTGGCGTTCCTTGAAGGTGATGCCGTAGAGCTGAGTCGCGGCATAGAAAACCCCGTCGAGCAGCACATGGTTGAGCTCGAAATACGGTTTGATTTGCGCCTCGTCGAAGGCGTAGCGCTGCTGCCGAACCTTCTCGGAATAATAAGCCCAATCCCACGAAGCGAGTTGGAAACCGCCCTTCTCGGCGTCGATCAGCTTCTGCATGTCGGCCGCTTCTTTGTGCGCGTTGGCCACCGCGGGTGGCGCGAGTTGCGCGAGCAGGTTATTGACGGTGGCAACGTCATGCGCGGTCTGGTCTTCGAGTTGGTAGGCAGCGTGGCTCGCATAACCGAGCAGTGCGGCTCGCGCGGCGCGCAATTTCACTATGCGCAGGACGACCGCGCGATTATCGAATTCTCCACCGTGACTGTTCCGCGCCAGCGACGTCTCCATGATCCGCTGGCGCAGGGCGCGATTCTTCAGATTCGTCAGCGGCGGTTGATCGGTCGTGTTCTGCAACGGAATGACGAATTTGCCGTCCTTCTTCGCCTCTTTCGCGGCCGCTGCGGCGGCGGTGATCTCCGCGTCGGACAGGCCGACCAATTCCTCGCGTTTATCGACCACGATCGAGTCGGCATTTTTTTCCTTTAGCACGTTCTGCGAGAATTTTGTCTGCAGCTCGGCCAGTTCGGCGTTCATCTTCTTCAGCTTCGTCTTGTCCGCGTCGGACAGCTTCGCACCGGCCCGCACGAAATCCTTGTAGTAGCGCTCGATCAGCCAGGTTGATTCCTCGTCGAGGCCGAGTTTGGCGCGGTCATTGTAAAGGGTCTCGATTCGTTTGAAGAGCGGGCCGTTAAGAAAAATCGCGTCCTGGTGCGCGGAAAGTTTCGGAGCCATTTCCGTCTCAATTTTTTGGATCTTGGGGTTGGTGTTCGCGCTCGAGAGATTGGAGAAAATGCGATCAACCCGGCCGAGCAGCAGGCCAGTTTTCTCCAAGGCGACGATCGTGTTTTCAAAAGCCGGTGCCTCCGTGTTGCTGGCGATCGGAGCGATCTCTTTCATCTGCTCGGCCATGCCCTGCGCGTAGGCGGGCGCGAAATGTTCGTCCTTGATCTTGTCGAAGGGCGGATACTGGAGATCGAGCGGACTTTCTTTGAGCAACGGATTTTCAGTCATTGGTACGGCGGTTGGAGCAGGGGATGCAGCCCGGAGGCAGAGAACAGGCAGGAGCAAAAAAGAAAAAGCCGCGAAAACGCGGCCGCGACGACGGGAAAGAGCAAGAGTTGGCAGAGTAATCATGATTCGTTAGGCTGAAGTTGCGGGCGCGCCGCGCGGGATCGGATCGTCCTATTTACATCGGGTTTTGCATCGGAAAAGGTTTTCTTTGCGCCCATCGCCCCGCGCCTGCTCGAGGCGATTCCGGGGATCGAACTGGAAGTTTGCCCTAAATCGCTTAAAAGTGGAGAAGCGCGACAATCGCCCTCGTATAAGAGCGCTCTCAATGGCTAAACATTCTTTCCTCCACCGCACCCTTCTCGCGTTCTGCGCGGCAATCGCCCTCGCCTGTCTGGGCGCGGCCACGGCCAGCGCGACTACCTTCTCCGTCGACGTCGCGTCCGGCGGCCAGCTCATGTTCTCGCCGGCAAGCGTTTCCATCCAGGCCGGCGATACCGTCACGTGGACATGGAGAGCGAGCGGGCACAGTGTCACGTCTGGCACGCCCGGCAAGCCGAGCGGGATTTTCGATTCCGGGGTCAACGGCTCGGGATTCACCTTCTCCCACACTTTTAACGACCTCGGGACCTTCACCTATTATTGCATGCCCCACGGCGCCTGTTGCGGCATGACCGGCAGCGTGACCGTCGCGGCCGCCTCACCCACGCCGTCGCCAGCCGCCGCGCAAGCGCTGAACATCTCCACTCGCCTCGAGGTGAAGACCGGTGACCAGGTCCTTATCGGCGGCTTCATTATCACCGGCACCGGTCCGAAGCGCGTCATCCTGCGCGCGCTTGGGCCGTCGCTCGCCGGCGCCGACATTTCCGATCCGCTCGCCGACCCGTTTCTCGAGCTGCACGCCAGCGATCAATCTGTCATTACGACTAACGATAACTGGCGCGACTCCGCCGCAGCCGACATCGAAGCGACCGGCCTCGCTCCTTCCAACGACCTAGAGTCAGCCCTTGTCACCACCCTCGACCCCGGCAGTTATACCGTCATCCTGAGCGGGAAGAACGGGGCGACCGGAGTCGGCCTGGTCGAGGTCTACGACCTCGATGGAAGCGCCACCTCACAGCTCGCCAACATCAGCACGCGCGGTTTTGTCGAGAGCGGGAGCAACGTCATGATCGGCGGCTTCATCCTCGGTGGCGGGAGCGAAAATACGAACGTCCTCGTGCGCGCGATCGGACCTTCCCTGACCTCGCAGGAAGTGGCCGGCGCACTTGCCGATCCCACCTTGGAGCTGCACGACGTCAACGGCACCCTCATCCAGAGCAACGACAACTGGAAAGACACCCAGCAGACCGAGATCGAAGCCACGGGCCTCCAACCGGGCAATGACCTCGAGTCCGCCATCTCCGAGACTCTGGCGCCCGGCGCTTACACCGCGGTCGTCGCCGGGAAAAATGGCGCCACCGGAATCGGTCTCGTCGAAGTCTATCGCCTTCCCTTGTCGCCCGCGCTACGCATTCCCTGAAGGGACGACCGCCGTCGTCCCCGAACCCTCACCCCACATACTGATTGCAGCGTCGGTAGCTAGCCCTGACCCCCTCCGCTTTCCGCGAAGGCGCTGCTCGCCCGCTTGTGCAATGCCTGAGCAAAACGCTCCGGCGCTCCCGCATCCATCCGCAGATAGAGCGAAGGCTCGATCAGTTCCAGTTCCATCAGCCAAAAGCCGGGAACATCATTCGCTCGTACAAAATCCGCGCGCGCGTAAAGCGGGACCGAACCGAGCGCCCGCAAAGCCATTTCGCCCGCTGCCCGCAGTTCGCTCCCCGCCTCGACCGCCCGGATGACTCCGCCATGTTCCTCCTGCACGCGAAAATCGTGCGCCTTCGGGGTTTTCAGGATGGCGTGACTCAGCTCGCCGTTGAAGTAGCACAACGAAAACTCACCCTCGCTTGTCACCTGGGAAAGAAACGGCTGTGCCATGAATTCGCGCTCCGCGTAGTGCGCGCACAATTCAGCCGCCGGCATCCGGTCGTTCCGGGCATTCACTCGAAAAACCCCCTGCGCATTCAGTCCCACTATTGGCTTTATGACCACCTCGTCGCTCCCGATTTCGTCCATCAAGGCCGACAGTTCTCCAGGAACGAGTTGCTCCCGCCAGATGGTCGGGACGACAGGCACCCCGCGCCCGGCAAGGTCGCGCAGATAAGTCTTGCGAATGTTCCAGCGCACGAAATCGAGCGCGTTGAAGAGCGGGGTGTCGGCGCGCTCGATTTCGGCCAGCACCGCGAGGAACGCCTCGGGATCGGAGATGTAATCCCAGGTCGAGCGGATCACGACCGCATCGTAGGCTCGCCAATCGCAGGTGGGCGAGCGCCAGGAGATCGCCTCTACGCGCCAGCCGAGAGCCGCGAGCGGCGGGTAAGCCAATTCATCATCGATGACAAACCCAGTCGAGTCTCCAAGAGTAAGAAAAGCGCAGCGAAGCATGTCGGTGGAATTGCGATGAGTGGGCTTGCATCGATTCTTCGGACAGTGAGGAAAGATAGTTCAGTTCAGCAGGAAGAGTCGGGTCAGGAAAATATTCGATATGATGGAAAAGAAAAGACGCGGCATTCCTTGTCTGTTTGAATATTCTCCTGACCCCTTTAACCGCTCCCGCGCCGGACCGCTCGCCAGTCGTCTTCCGCCTCCCAAATAATATTGAGGGGCACCCGCTGCGTCTGATGACGATGTCATGTCCCATCCGGCCTTCCTCCTCGCCACTCCGAAGCCTTCCCTTAACTCATAAACCCGTTGCGGGAAACGTGAGGGTTTTGGCGTCTGTTCGTTGTGCGGTTGACCGGCGGCGAGGAGATTGGGGCCGGTCTGTGCACGTTGGGCTCGGGACTCGTAGCCCGGCGGCAACTCGCAACTCGTTAGGTGGGTTCCTTCGCGAGCGAAGCCCCCTGCTATGGTGCGCGGCGGAAATAGTCAGGAACTTCGCCTCCTGGTTTCGTTAGAACTTTATGAACGGTTCTGAAACGCGTGCGCTGGTTCTATAAACTTACCGGCTCTCTCAATGACGAACCCCAACCGAATACAATAACAAAATGACAACTATGAAAAAACCAACGAAAGCAATCAAAGACTCCCTCATCTCCGCGCCGGCACTTCTCACCTTACTCGCTGCGGCGATCTCGTTCGGCCTTGCCAGCTCCGTGCGGGCGGCAGGCGATGGACAGGTTTGCGGCCCGCAGACGCTCCGGGGCTCATATGTATTCACCGCGCATGGGTTCAACATCGTCAGTGGTGTTGCGCAACCGAAAGCCATCGTTGAAGGCATCGACTTCAATGGAGACGGGACGCTTTCCGTCCCATTCGGTACGCTGAGCGTAAATGGCTTCATTATCCAAATCGCCCCCGGCGGAGTAGGAACCTACACGCTTGACGCAAGCTGCCAGGGCACCCTCACATTTACCAGCGGGCCGGTTAACTATAACATTTTCGTGCTAGGCGGCGGCAAGGAGATTTCGATGATCCAGACCGATGCGAACACCGTGTTTGAGGGGACGGTAAAAAGGGTCTCGCGCTAAACACCGCTGAATGGTTCCTTACATCACTGCAAAGCTGTTCTGGAACAGCCTTTGCAGTGGTGACGCCTCCAGGAATCCCGATTCAGGTGAGAAGCGTAATCGTCGGCTGAATGAAATCGGAAGAGAGATCGAAATGTTTTCTTTAGGGCTGCGGCGCGAGCGAGGCGACGATTTTTTCGAAGCGCGGATCGCCGCGGAGCGGATCCCATTGCGGATCGAGCTTCAATCCCCCGTAGTACACGCCAGCCGGCAGACGGGCGGAGATCGCTAGTTGTTCGAGCGCCAGATCGTTCTCACCGAGCCAGGCATATACGACCGCGAGATCAGTGACAAAAAAGACGCCGGTCGCGTTCTTGGACACCGGCATTAACTCGCAGGCGCGGCGGCCCTCGCGCAGGGCATCTTCCCTGCGCCCGAGGGCGGCGTCGATTCGTCCGAGGAGGCTCCAGGTGGTCGCGTTATCGGGTTGCGCAAGGACGAGCTTTTCGACCTCCGCGCGAGCGGCGCTGAAGGAAACGCGGGCCGCGTCGTGATCACCGAAAGTGCGGGCGACAAGTCCGGCGAACGACGCGCGGGGATAATCGTTGGGGAAGTCCTTTATTCCTTCGGCTGGGATTGCATCCAAAGCGCGAGTGGCGGCGGCTGAATTCCGTTCGGCGAGCGCGCAACGCACCAGATTCTCGGCGACCTTTCCCGCGTTCGCAGGTTCTTCCGCCAAATTCGCAGACAACTCCGCCCGCAGCGGCCGAGGGTCTGCTCGCTCGTTAAAGGGCATGCTCGCGCGAAAGATGCGGGCACCGAGGTCGCGGGGTTCGATTCGAAGGCCGCGGCCCCACAGCCGGCGGCATTCGGAATAGCGGCGCTGTGCATAGTAGAATCCGCCGGCCGTAAAACGATGCTGAAAATTACGAGGGTCGAGCTCGACGGCGCGCTCGAAATTCCTGGCCGCCTCGGTCCAGCGGCTCTGACGGCGGTCGAGGAGGGCGGTGAGATAATAGACTTCGGCATCGTTGGGAAGCGTGCGTCGGGCGAGATCCAGTTCGGCACGAGCGCGATCGTAATCGAAGAAACCGTAGTAAGCATGATAGGCCCAGGAGCGGTGGACTTATCCGGAGTCGGGCTGGAGCCGGGAAGCATTCTGCAGAGCCACCTTCGCGAACTCGCGCTGGGCCGGGCTGCGATTGAGCCAATAAAAAGAGAGGTATGCACCCGGCCGAGCAGGCAATACGCGAGCACGAATTGCGGATCGCGCGCGACCGCTTGATCGAGGAGACGCACCGCTTCGAGCAGGGTTTGCGACCCGAGCGGTTCCGTTAATTCCATACCCTTGGCCTGCTGGTAAAGCGCATTCGCGAGGAGGTCGGTGGTGGGCGCCGCTCCCAGCGCCGCTTTCTCGCCCGGGGACATTTTCGCCTGTAGCTGCTGCGCGATGGCGGTCGCGATTTCACTCTGGATGGCGAAGACATCCGCTAACTCCCGATCGTAGGTCTCGGCCCATTCATGCGAGCCAGTGCTGGTGGCGATGAGCTGCGCATTCACGCGCACCCGGTTGCCGGAGCGCTGCACACTGCCTTCCAGTAAATGCGCGACGCCGAGTT
>JBPCLI010000111.1:0-60621 GCA_051003415.1 Chthoniobacterales bacterium
GAATTCTGCCGAGGTCTCGGGGTTTCTCGGTCCGGGGAGCGCACGCGACTCGTGTGCTTCCTCCGGCGACTCGCCGGACGACGGCGCGCTCTCCGGCGTCCAAAGCCATCGATAATCCTCCGTCGGCAGCACCAGCCCCGAGTCCCAGGGATTGCGACAAATGTAGAGGAACTTCTCCTGCAGATCCGCCTCGGAGCGAATCATCCGATCGAAGGATTCCTTCTCCCAGACCGGCCCGCCGGATTGTCGCAATTTGTTGATCCGATGCGCCGACACAGACTTGATGTTTTGCAGTAGTTCGGTCAGCGAGTAGAAAATCGCGCTCCCCGTTGCATCCTGCGCTTTGATCTGGGGCTCGAAGAGCAGATGGACGTGATCGGGCATCACGCAGGCGACGTAGAGTTCGAGGTAGTTTGTCTGTGCCGGAAAGAGAATGCAATCCAGGACAATGCCGCGCTCGGCTCCGGTTAGAGGGCGGCGGTCCTGGGTGCTAAAGGCGACCGCATATTTGCCCCACGGGCGCTCGAAATGGGCGAGGCGGCGTTTGGAGTAGCGCGTTTCTGTCGCGGAGGTTGTTTCCGGCGAGTCGCCGGAAACAGCACGCGAGTCGCGTGCGCTCCCCGGGCGGGCGACTTCGCGTTCGAAAAGTTCGATCCCGCGGTCGAGGGTTCGGTTGAAGGATTCTTCTTCACGTTTGATCGTTTCTTTCACCGACCCCTGCTGTTTGCGCAGCTCGGGGAACACTTCGCCCATCGTTTGGGCGAGCACGTCGACCAGTTGATAGAAAAAGGGCTCGTGAAAACCGAGCGTGCGCCCGTAACGGACCGCTCGGCGCAGGATACGGCGCAGGACGTAGCCCCGCCCTTCGTTGCTCGGCTGGATGCCGTCGGCGATGGCGAAGCTGAGGGTGCGGATGTGGTCGGCCACGACTCGAAAAGCGACGTCGATTTTTTCCTGCTCGCTTTCGCCGGTGCTGCCGGGTTTGGGCAAAGTCGAGCCGTAGCGCTTACCGCTTAGTTTTTCGATCTCGTCGAAGATCGGTCGGAAAACGTCGGTCTCGTAGTTCGAGATGATGCCGCTGAAATCGGTGAAATCTTTCGTGCCTTGGATCATCGCTGTCACGCGTTCGAAACCCATGCCGGTGTCGACGTGGCGGGCGGGGAGGGGAGAGAAGCTGCCGTCCGGGTTGGCGTTGAACTGGATGAAAACGAGGTTCCAAATCTCGATGCAGCGCGCGTCGCCAGCGTTGACTAACGAACCACGGGTGTCGCCGGCGGGCGTGAGATCGACGTGCAGCTCGGAGCAGGGGCCGCACGGGCCGGTGTCGCCCATCATCCAGAAGTTGTCCGCCTTGTCCCCGTTGACGATGTGGACGGCGGGATCGAGTCCGGCCTTTTCAAAGAGCACTTTCCAATGGTCGTGCGCTTCCTGGTCGAACTCGCTCGGTTCGTTAGGCCCGGGTTTGTAAACCGTGGCGTAGAGACGCTCGGGGGGCAGTCCCCAACGACTAACGACCAGCTCCCAGGCCCACTCGATCCCTTCTTTCTTGAAGTAATCGCCGAAGCTCCAGTTGCCCAGCATCTCGAAGAAAGTGTGGTGATAGGTGTCGAGCCCGACGTCGTCGAGGTCGTTATGCTTGCCTCCGGCGCGGATGCACTTCTGGGTGTCGGCGGCGCGCGGCGGATCGTAGGACGCCTTTTGCTGGCCGAGGAAAATCGGCACGAACCGGTTCATGCCAGCGTTGGTAAAGAGGAGATTTGGCGCGTCGGGCAGGAGCGAGGATGAGGGCACAATGGTGTGCGATTTCTCGCGAAAGAAATCGAGAAATGATTCGCGGATCTGAGCGGAGGTCATCGCGGTGATTCTAGCGTGCTTCGCGCACAGTTGCATCACGAGGCTCTCGCGGTAGCGCGACCATCCTGGTTGCGCCCGCTGGCATCTTGCCGACGGTATCGGGGCAGTGCGCTGGCGGGGCACCCGAACGCGGGAGCAGGATGCTCGCTCTTGCAGGCCGGAAGCCCGCCCTACTTCTTCTCTTCGTCGAGCTTCGCTTTGACCGCGGTCTCGATTTCTTCGTAGAGGGCGGGGTCGTTTTTGAGCACTTCCTTGGCGGCGTCGCGACCCTGCGCGAGCTGCGCGCCTTTGTAGCTCATCCACGAGCCACGTTTTTCAACGATCTGTTTTTCTAGCGCGAGGTCGAGGAGCGCGCCGGTCGAGGAAATTCCCTCGTTGTACATGATGTCGAACTCGGCTTCGGTGAACGGCGGCGCCACTTTGTTCTTCACCACTTTGACGCGGGTGCGATTACCGGTGACGACGCCGTCGGTCTGCTTGATCGCGCCGATTCGGCGGATATCGATTCGCACGCTGGCGTAGAATTTCAGCGCTTTGCCGCCCGGGGTGGTTTCGGGATTGCCAAACATGACGCCGATCTTTTCGCGGATCTGGTTGGTGAAAATGCAGCAGGTGCGCGCTTTCGAAATGAGCGAGGTGAGCTTGCGCATCGCGGCGCTCATCAACCGCGCCTGCGCGCCAACGGTGGAGTCGCCAATCTCGCCTTCGAGTTCTTGTTTCGTGACCAGCGCCGCGACGGAATCGAGCACGATGACGTCGAGCGCATTTGACCTAACGAGCGTCTCAACGATACGGAGCGCTTCTTCGCCGGAACTTGGCTGGGAGACGAGCAAATCATCCATGTCGACGCCGAGCCGGCGAGCGTATTGCGGATCGAGCGCGTGTTCGACGTCGATGAAAGCGGCGAGGCCGCCGCGTTTTTGCGCCTGTGCGATGACGGTCAGAGTGAGCGTCGTCTTTCCGGAGGATTCCGGGCCGTAAACCTCCACCACGCGTCCGCGCGGAAATCCGCCCACTCCAAGGGCGCGGTCGATCAAAATGTTTCCGGTCGGGATGACGTCGATGTCGACGATTTTTTCGTCGCCTAGGCGCATGATGGCACCATCGCCGTAATCTTTTGCGATCTGCTGGAGGGCGAGATCGAGGTTTTTGTTACGGGCGGTGATGAGTTTGTCTTCGGAGGATTTTTCTTCAGTTTTGGTGGCCATAGGACGAGCTCCCTAGGTACGACGGCCCGCTGCCCCCGCCAAGCAGAAAAGCGTGGCGGCAAAAAAATTCGCGCCGCCACGCTCTGGAAATCGGCCGGTTTACTTTACATCAGGCACGAGGAAGACGTTGGCCGATCGCCAAAATGTAACTACGGATTGCTTGGGCGCGAACTTGGCGAAGGGGAATATTTTGCAGCGCCCGGCCCGACTGGTTAGGGTGCCGCGATGACGCTCTCGGCGGACGAAAATTTCATGGAGGCGGCTTTGGCCGAAGCTCGGCGCGGGAGCGGTCACGTAAGTCCCAACCCCGCTGTCGGCGCCATTTTGGTTCGACACGGACGCATTGTTTCCGGTGGCTATCATCGCGCACCCGGACAACCGCATGCCGAGATCGAGTGTCTCACTTCCGCTCCGGCCGGCTCGCTGCGTGGAGCGACGCTGTATGTCACTCTTGAACCTTGCTCGACAACCGGACGGACTCCGCCCTGCACCGGGGCGATTGTGCGCGGCGGTGTTCGGCGGGTGGTGATCGGGGCCACGGATCTCAACCCGTTGCATGGCGGTCGCGGGATCGATCAGCTTCGGGCTGCCGGGATCACGATAACCACCGGCGTCCTGGGGGCGGAATGCAGTCGCCTGAACGAGGCGTTCAACAAATGGATCGTAACCGGCAAACCATTCGTGATCGCGAAATGCGGGATAAGCCTGGACGGTCGCCTAACGAGGCGGCCTAACGAGGGACGATGGTTGACCAGCCCGGCGGCACGCCGCCACGCGCGGGAATTGCGGGCCCAGGTGGATGCGATCCTGATCGGTGCGGAGACATTGCGCCGAGACAATCCGCGCCTAACGATACGCGGGATTCGTAACGCGCACCAGCCCTGGCGGGTGGTTCTTTCCCGCTCTGGGAAATTGCCCCGGCCGGCTCATCTTTTCAGCGATCGCTTTGCGCACCGCACCTTGGTTTTCGCGGGGAAAACGCTCCGGCAAGTGCTGAACGAACTGGGTCGTCGCGAAATTACCAGTGTGCTGATCGAAGGCGGCGGAGATATCTTTGGCCAGGCATTCGATGCCCGTGTGGTCGATAAGATCCAATTTTACTTTGCGCCCCTCATCACCGGCGGTCCGGTCCTGGCCGTTGCTGGGAAAGGTGCCAGTTCGACATTGCATGGCGCCAAGGTATCTCAGCCGCACTTCGAGAGAATCGGGTCGGATTTAGTCGTGACCGGGTATCCGCGCTGGGGCGAAACTGAGGGTGAATAATTTGCCAGCCCGTGCGTCTGAATTTACGCTAATTGTTGGAAAGGAGGTGAGAAAATGAACTGGAAAAAAATTCTTCTGATCGCGGCGGTGGCAGGTGCCTTCGCTTTCGCGGCAGCTCCGAAATCGGAGGCCGGCGTTCGCGTCGGCATTGGGATCGGCTTCCCGGTTGGGTACGGCTATGCCTGCGGCTATCCGTACGGCGGTTATCCCTACGCTTACGGGTACGGTTACCCCTATGGATATCCCTACGGATATTCGGGCTATTATGCGACATACGGCTACGCCCCGGTGGTCTACCGGCGCCCGTTTGTCTATACGAGACCGGTCGTCAGTTTCCGCAACGGACACCGCACCGTCCGCCATCGCCCTCGTTAGGCGAGTGGGCTAGGGGCATTGGGAGCAGTTTGGAGATCGGCAGCTTCGAGGAATCCCTCGAGCTGCCGAATTCTCGTCGGGTGACGCATCTTGCGCAGCGCTTTCGCCTCGATTTGGCGGATGCGCTCGCGTGTCACGCGGAATTGACGACCCACTTCCTCGAGTGTGCGACTGTAGCCATCGACGAGACCGAAGCGCTGTTCGAGCACCTGGCGCTCCCGATCGGTCAGGGTTTCGAGCACGTCCTTGATCTTCTCCTTGAGCAAGGCAATCGCGGTCATGTCGCTCGGGTTTTCCGCGCCTTTGTCCTCGATGAAATCGCCGAAATTCGTTTCCTCGCTCTCGCCGACGGGCGCCTGAAGTGAAATCGGCTGCTGCGCCATTTTCAGAACGGCGCGCACGCGGTCGACCGGAAGGAGAATTTCCTCGGCTACTTCTTCCGGAGTCGGCTCACGGCCGTATTCCTGGAGCAGTTGCTTCTGCACCCGCATCAGCTTGTTGATCGTCTCGATCATGTGCACCGGGATGCGAATGGTGCGGGCCTGGTCAGCAATCGAACGGGTGATCGCTTGCCGGATCCACCACGTCGCGTAGGTGGAGAATTTGTAGCCGCGGCGGTATTCGAATTTCTCAACCGCTTTCATCAGGCCCATGTTGCCTTCCTGGATGAGGTCGAGGAATGAGAGGCCGCGGTTTGTATATTTTTTCGCAATCGAAATCACGAGGCGCAGATTGGCCTCGATCATTTCCGTTTTCGCGCGGAGCGCCTTGCGTAGCCAGCCGCGCAGCTCCTGATAACGTTCGTTAAATTCCCCAGTGGAAAGCCACAGGGTAATTTCGATTTCGCGCATCCGCTTCGTCAGCGGGTTGGGACCGTGGCGATGCTTGCCGCGCTTTTTCATCTCCTCCTGGACGGTGCGGAGGCGGGCATAGTGCTCATCCGCGAGGTGCACGAATTCCTCTGTCACGCGCTGCTTGAAGAAGAACTGCGGATAAAGGCTCTGCAACTTCCCGACGGCCTTCTCAAAATCCTTCTGCTTGGCTCCATCAACCCGGCCCGAGCGGCTCAGATGCTCGTAGTCGCGGGCTAATTCCCCGCTCATCTGCTGCACTCTTTTGCAAAGACGCGGGAGCAGCTTCATGTAGCGCTCCCGGCTTTCGATTTTCTTGTCGAGGATGACGCGATCGAAGCGCTCGCCGCCTTCCACCAGCTTGGCGGCCAGCTCGAGATGCGCCCGCGCGACAAAACCGAACCGGTGAATGTGAGCTGCGACTCGCTCGTCGGCTTCCTCGATCCGCTTGGAAATCTCGACTTCCTGTTCGCGCGTCAACAGCGCCACCTGACCCATCTGCTTGAGATACATCCGCACCGGGTCATCCAGGATGTCCAGTTTCGGCTCCGGTTTTTCCTCTTCTTCTTCGGAATCTTTTTTGACGTCCTTGTAACGATCGACCTCGGAGGCCTCGATGATGTCGATCTCGAGTTTGCGCAGGCGCATCAAGATGAGATCGAGCTCTTCCGGGTCAGTCAGGTCGGGCGGCAGCGCCTCGTTTAGATCGTCGAAGGTGAGGTAACCTTGCTCCTTGGCCAGCTTAATCAGGTCACGGATGCGCACCTGGGTGTTGTCGGTCAGCGACGACGGTTTGTCGCCATTCGTGCCGGCCAAGTCTCCATCGTGATGCACGGTCACCGCTTTCGTGGCCGGCGGGGAAGCAGACTTCTTTCCTGGCGGACGACCGCGCTTGGGCGAAGCAGCAGTCTTCGCGACTACTTTCCGCGGCCGACCGCGCGAACGCTTTACTTTCGCTACGACCTTGGCCTTGCGCGACGCCTTTTTTGCCTTGGATGCACGCACCCCTTTTTTAGGCGTTGGTGCAGTCCGTTTAGCCGATTTTTTTACGCGAGCGGAGGTTTTCGATTTCTTTGCCAAAACGATTTACGGTTAAGCGATCGACGAAATAGCAGGATCCGCGCTAGCCGCCTCGCTCGCCCGTAGTCAAGACTCCTGAGCGCGTACCGGCGGAAACCGTGAAAAGTCGTCGAGTTGCTGGCGCAGGTCAACCACCTGTTTCTGCAGGGCGGCGACCTCGCCGGAGTTGAGCTGCGGCAGCCTTAACCGGCTTTCCGCCGCCTGCAGATGCCGCCGGAGGGCCGGCTGGCGCAGACCCCGCCACCAATCGCGTGCCACCGCCTCGGCGTTAGGCGGCTTTTTTTGCATCAGCCAGGCCGAGACTAACGACTCCTCTTCGCTCGTGAGCAACGAGAGGAAAAGATTGAGTGAAGCCGGATCGTCCGGTCGCAGATCGCTTGATAAAATGCGGGCCAGCATTTCGCTTCCCGGCGTCTCCTCCATCACTTCGGGCCACTCTTGGCTGAGGAGGAAATTGCGCGCGTCGGCATCGCGCAAGGCGAGCAGGCAGAGCATCGCGATTTCGTGTCGCGGCGCCGGGGCGACGGTTCGCGGGGGTCCGCTCGAGGAACTGCGTGTGCGCTGCGGTTTCGGCATCAGGCCGGCGAAATCCGCCGCCGCCACGCCGAGGCGAGCAGAGACTTTACTGATGACTTCGTTGCGCATGAGCGGGTCGTGCACGCGCCCGACCGTTTCGGCCAATTCCCGCGCGATCTGCATTTTGGCGTTCAGGCTCGTCAGGTCGGCGCTGGAAACCTGCCGCTCGATCCAATAATCGAAGAAATCGCGGGCCGCCGCGATCCGCGCGCCGAACTTTTCCGCGCCTTCCTTCCGGACTAACGAATCCGGATCTTCACCCGGCGGCATCGCGGCGATTCGGACGACGAGGTTGTTTTCGAGGAGCGGTTCGAGTGAACGCTCCGCCGCTTTTTGTCCGGCGGCATCGGCGTCGAAGCAGAGCACAACTTCGCTCACGTAACGCTTCAAGATCCGCGCCTGGCCTTCGGTGAAGGCGGTTCCTTGAGGCGCGACGACGTTCGTTAGGCCGGCTTCAAAAAGCGTGATCAGATCGAGCTGGCCTTCGCAGACGATGGCGCAATCCGCCTCGATCAATCCGCGCTTCGTTTTCTGCAGACCGAAAAGGACGCTGCCCTTGCGAAAGAGCGGTGTCTCGGGTGAATTCAGATACTTCGCCGTCTCCGTCTCACTCGTTAGGGTGCGCCCACTAAAGGCAATCACTTCTCCAACATCGTTGCAGATCGGGAACATGAGCCGCCCGCGGAAACGGTCGTAGACGTCGCTCTCCGGCCGCTCTTCATCGCGCAGTTTGACCAGCCCGCTCTGCAAGATCGTCCCGCGCTTGTAGCCCTGGTCGAGGGCCCATTTCAGACAGGCGTCCCATGTGTCCGGAGCAAACCCGAGCTGCCATGATTTCGCGATCTCGTTCGTTAGGCCGCGTTTCTTGAGATAATCGCGGGCCGACTTCGCGATCTCGCGTTTCATCAGGTTCTCGTGGAACCATTCCGCGGCTTCCGCGTGCAGGCGCAGGAGCGTGCGGCGCGCTTCATGTTGCCGATCGTCCTCGCCGTTCGCGCCGTGCTCCTCGATCAGCGAAATCCCGGCTCGGGCCGCGAGCTTTTTCACGGCGTCGGGAAAACTGATGTGCTCGTAAAGCCCAACGAACTTGAACACTCCGCCGCCTTCCCCACACCCGAAGCATTTAAAAATCTGCCGCTGCGGATTGACCGTGAAAGAGGCCGATTTCTCCTGGTGAAACGGGCAGAGCGCCTTCCAGGTCGACCCCGCGCGCTTGAGCGGAAAATAGGAACCGATCACTTCCACGATGTCGTTCGCGGAGGCGACCTGCTCGATGATGTGCTCGGGGATGGTGCCCATGTTTTTCCTCGTGACGACGGCGATACACTGTCAGATTACGGCAACGCCCGCGGGCGTCCAAATGATCATCTTATGACCCGGTTTGCGATCTGCTTTTTGATCTTTCTCCTCGCCGGCTGGGCGTCGTTAGGCGCGGCTGAGGCGCGCGAGGTCGTGCGCAAAGGGGATGTGGTCGTCATTCCGCTCCAGGGTGAAGTGGCTCCTTCGCTTGCCCTCTTTCTCCGCCGCGCGGAAAAGGAAGCGGAGAGCGGCGGTGCGTCCGCCATCATCCTCGACATGGATACTTATGGGGGCCGGCTCGATTCCGCGGAAAAAATCACCGGCATCCTGAATCACGCGACGATTCCCACCTACACCTATATCAACACCAACGCCGGCTCGGCCGGGGCGCTGATCGCGCTCGCCACCAAACACATCTACATGGCGCCGGTCAGCGCGATCGGGGCCGCCGCGCCCATTCTCTCGAACGGCGAAGATTTGCCGCCGACGCAGAAGGACAAAACGGTCTCGTTTTGGTCCGCGCTCGTGCGGAGCAACGCCGTGCGCAACGGCCACAATCCCGACATCGGCGAGGCCTTCATGAACAAGGAGAAGGAGGTGAAAATCGGCGCCCGCGTCTTGCACCCGAAAGGCTCCCTTCTCACCCTCAGCGCGCAGGAAGCGACCGAGAAGATCAACGGAAAGCCCGTCCTCGCCGACGGCACGGCCGAGTCGATCGCGGAGCTGGTAAAGAAGGCAGGACTGAAAGGCGCGATCGTGCAATTTGTGCCGAGCGGTTTCGAACAGCTCGCCTTCTGGCTGACCGCGCTCGCGCCGCTCCTGTTGTTAGGCGGAATAATCGGGGCCTACATCGAATTCAAGATCCCGGGTTTTGGCTTGGCCGGCATTCTCTCGATCACTTGTTTCGCACTTTTCTTTCTCGGGCATTATTTCGCCGGCCTCGCCGGCTGGGAAGCGGTCGCGCTCTTTGTTCTCGGGGTGATTTTTGTTCTGCTGGAGATATTCATTTTTGGGCACTCCACCATCATCGTTGGAGTCCTGGGCGTTTTATTCATGTTCGCCGCTCTTCTTTGGGCGATGATTGATCGCTACCCGGGGCAGAATTTCTGGCCGACCGGGCAGATGTTGAAAATCCCGCTGCTCAATATGTTTCTCACCTTTCTCGGTGCTGCCATCCTCATCGCCCTGCTTGCGCGCTTCCTGCCGCAGACGAGCATTTACCGGCGCTTCATTCTTTCCACTAGCAACCCGCCCGGTCCGTCGCTCGCCGGTTTGCCGCGTTCCTTCGCCACCGCGCTTCCGCTTGCGCCCGGAATGCAGGGGCGTTCTCTCACGATTCTTCGCCCGAGTGGCAAGGCAGAGTTCGACAACAATGTCGTGGACGTAGTGACGGAAGGGGAATTCATCGCGCCCGAGACGCCGGTCGCGATCGTCTCGACCGACGGCATGCGAGTCGTCGTTAGGGGAGTGGCCGGCTAATGTCGCGCCGTTCGCCAATGCTGGCCGCCGAGACGCGGCCCTCCGTTTGGCGCACCACGCGGATGGCGCTGAGTTATCTCGCGCTTTTAGCTTTACCGCCTTCGCCCTTTGCCCGATCAGCCGCATTGTCACGATCGCGCTCCGGCCGGGCGATCAGTTGCTCTCCTCCTCGCTCGCGCTCATCCCGCGCGTCGCAACTATGGCCAACTTTCGCATCCTGATTTTCGAGACGCCGTTCCTGCGCTAGCTCGGGAATTCCACCCTCATCGCGCTCGCGCTCACGAACACCGGCGTGGCGCTCGCTTCGACGGCCGGCTACGCGCTTTCGCGCTTCCGTTCTGCACCTGGCAATTGGAAGGCTACTACGACACCGTCCCGCTTTCGCTCGAAGAAGCGCCCGGGATCGACGCCTGCACGCGCTGGCAGTCCTTTCGCCTCATCGTCCTGCCGCTCTCCGCGCCCGCGCTCGTCATCCGCGCTCTTTTCCTTCATGACCGCGTGGAACGAATACCTCTTCGCCGCGCTCGCCCTGCAGGATGTGGAAATCTTCACCCTGCCGCTTGGCCTCAAGATGTGGGACTCTACGCCGCCGGCGGGCTCCTCGTCTCCATCCCGATGGTCATCCTTTTTCCTCGCCCTCAGCCACTACCTCATTTCCGGCTTGAGTTTCGGCGCGGTAAAGGGTTGAAGTAACTCGCTTCGCCTTATAAAAAAAAAGTCATTGCTCTCTGTCTCATCCTCCTCGGCGCACCCGTTAGGGCCGACTAGAGCAATATCGCGGACGACGCCAGCCAGGAGGCCCACAACGGCGTCTTCGACGGCGGCACCGCCTTCGGCGAATGGAGGATGACCCGCGACGGCAATGACGAGAATCGGCACTCCGGCTTTTTTACCGCCACGACTGACAACAACAAGGACGACAACGGCATCGCGAAAAACAACAAAGCCTGGGGCCTCTACGCCAAAGGCGCCGCCTTCGAGCAGGCCGTCGCCTTTCTTGCTTTCATCCAGCTGTTCGCGGTCGGCGATTCCTTCTCCTGCATGATGGAGAACGGGAAGATCGGGACAAAAACTCGAGACCGACGATCCGGCGACCGTCTCAATCGGCCTCACTCGGCGCACCGGCAACGGCAACGATTCGCCGGCCGACTACAACAAGGATTCGCACTTCGAGTTCGGCTTTTACGAAGGCAAGGATAACTACCAGATCTACGACGGCACCGGCGCCGACAAGACCGACTCCGGCGTGATCGTGACCGTCACGATTACCGGCGAAGACAGCTGCGACCTGGAAATCCAAACCGCATGCGACAAACAGCTGACGAAGTTGCCGGGCCGCAAGCTGGCCAAAGCCAGCGCGATCACGAGCCGTGCGATCTTCAACCGCGACGCGGAAGACCGACGCCTTTCAATTCGCTTCAAGTCGCGCGGGAAAACAAGTAGCCGGAACTTCTTCCATCTGCCTTTACCCTTCTGACTTTCGGGAAGATTGCACCCGGCGCGGCTCGAACGCGCAACCTACGGCTTCGGAGGCCGTCACTCTATCCAGTTGAGCTACGGGTGCGGCGGTCGGCAGTATAACGGCCGAGTCGCAAATCACAACCCGGCGGCGGCCTTTCGGAATTGTAGGGCAAGCGCCTTGCTTAGCGGCGGGGGCAGGCGGAGCGCCCGTCCTACAACGCCCGCTACGAAAAATTAGAGGCGGACCACCCGGCTTGCACTTACCTTCAACGACATTCTTACCCCTACGGGCTCTGGTTGCCGCGACTACGACCAGCTCGTGGAGCTCCTCGCGCAGACCGGTCAACCGGGAGCGAGCGCGTTTGATGCCATTGGCGACGGCCTTCTTCGCCTGCCGGCGTTCATATTGCTCGTATTACTCGCGCTGACCGCATCGGGGATTGCCTGCGCTACGGCCCCGCACGCCTGCGCCGTGGCCGCGATCGTCGGGTGAGATTCGGCACTTTCTGGTTCGGGTTGGCGACAAAGCAGGAGCCCAATCGCTGGAGAGTGGTGAGCGGATTTTCCGGTACCGCGACCGAGTGAATGTAAATCCGGCGGTCTGCCAGGCATTGCTCCACGGATCGCCGATGCGCGCCCGGGCGAGCGCCCGGCCACTGCTCTTGGCGCTGCGGAAGGCGGCTATGCCGGCTGGCTTGCCGACTAACTCCTCGAGGATGCCGTGCAGGGCGGCGTCGTCGTCTTGTTTCAGTCAGACGGCGGCGTCATGAACTTGGGCGCCATCGGCCGCGTCTTCCAGCAGCTCGACGGCAGGAGCGAACGTTACACCAACTTTTTTTTCTGCCGCCCGGGAACGTGCTGAAGTTAAATGGGTTCTGCGCGCCCCGGCGCGGGTCGTCACACGTCGCTGGCCGGTGCAATGGGAGTCCGAATTACCGCAGATGGCCAGCTCGGTGTCCGCGCATCCTCGGCGCGCTTCAAAGAGGCTGTCCGGCCGATGGCGGGATCCAGAAAACAGCGCGGTCAGACGCTGTCTTTGCTTGACACTGAATGCGCGAGTCGCTGCAATTCGCGGAGAGAATAGCACGCACGCAACAAAATCGTCGAGCAGAGAGAAACTAGGGCAGCTAAATGGAGGCGTGAGCAACGAATGAGATCGGTGATCATTCGGCCAGGTATCTTCGCGGCTTGGCTACTAGCTCAGTCCATGGCGCAAGTCTTCGCCACCGATCCGATGGCGGATGCGGCGCGGGAAGATGCTCTTTTTGCGCCGACGATACCGAACAAAACACCCCCGCCAGGCCCTCTGCCGGAAGGCGCGGTCTGGATTCCTGGAGGCGAGTTTTCGATGGGGAACAAGGATTACGGGGGATCTGCCTGCCAAGGGATGGGAGACATGCTCGAAGCGCGAACCATTCATCGCGTTTACGTGGACGGTTTCTGGATGGACGAGACTGACGTCACTAACGAACAGTTCGAGAAGTTTGTGAAAGCCAGCGGTTACATCACCATCGCAGAGCGCACGCCGACCAAAGAGGAGCTACCCATGGTGCCGCAAGAAAGTCTGATCGCAGGTTCTCTGGTGTTCACGCCAGCTACCAAACCCGTGCCGTTAACTGACCATTACCAATGGTGGAGCTATGTGCCCGGAGCGAGCTGGCGACATCCCGAAGGGCCCAACAGTGATTTGAAAGGTAAGGAGAAATACCCAGTCGTGCAGATTGCCTACGATGATGCGGTGGCTTACGCGAAGTGGGCAGACAAACGCCTTCCGACGGAAGCGGAGTGGGAATTTGCCGCGCGCGGTGGGCTAAGCGGCAAGTTTTACACCTGGGGCGATGAGTTTAAGCCTATGGGGAAATTTATGGCAAACACCTGGCAAGGAACGTTCCCGGTGAAGGACACAGGCGAGGACGGCTTCGCGGGCATCGCGCCCGTAAAGTCTTTTCCGGCGAACGGCTACGGTCTCTACGACATGGCGGGGAACGTTTGGCAATGGGTAAGCGATTGGTATGGGGCTGATTATTTTAAGCAGCTGGCTGACGCAGGTGGCGTAGCGCGGAATCCCCAAGGGGCGCAGACACCTCTTGGCCGGGCGGAGAAAGAGCGCGTCAACAAAGGCGGTTCCTTTCTTTGCACCGACCAATATTGCTCGGCCTACCTCGTCGGCACGCGCGGCAAGGGTGAAGTCAGCACTGGCACAGTTCACCTCGGGTTCCGCTGTGTTCGTCAAGCTCGTAAGACGTTCGCGAAATAAAAGCTGACGTGACCCGTCCAACCGTCATGTCTGGCCCGCAATAAATATTGAAAAATGCTCGACATTCTCCCGGCGAAACCTTGTAATGAGCTTATCCCAACGCATTGCCGCTGCTCGTTCTTGGCGGTAACGCGAATTGGGAGCAAAATAGCTGGTCGGAGCCCTTGAACATGAAAGATTTTGCTCGCCCTTTTCGCCCGCCGTCTCTGCCGGTTTTCCTACTGATTTCAACGCACTTTTTATGAGAAACTTTGTTCTCCCTTTGATCCTCAGCGGTTTTGTTTTTTTCTCCTTGGCTTCGGCACCGGCATCTCCTCCGAACATCGTCGTTATCCTGGCGGATGATTTGGGATATGGAGATATCGGCGTCAACGGATGCCCGGACATTCCTACCCCGAACATCGATTCCCTGTCGGCTAATGGAGTGCTTTGCACAAATGGATACGCGACCCACCCCGTTTGCAGTCCATCGCGAGCTGCTATCATGACCGGTCGCTATCAACAGCGGTTTGGACACGAATTGTCCCCGCCCTTTGATACTCTTGTTCCGGCGAATCCGCGTCTAGGCCTGCCCGAATCGGAGTTGACATTGCCGCAGCTCTTGAAACCGGCGGGCTATGTCAGCGGAGCGATCGGCAAATGGCACCTGGGTTTCGCGCCCAACTTGTTCCCGACGGAGCGGGGCTTTGATGAGTTCTTCGGCTTCCTTGATGCCGAGCAGAGCTACTACAACACTTTTATCTGGGAATACGGGACTCTGGTGAAGGAACCTACCTATTTGACTGATGCTTTCACTCGGGAAGGAGTTTCTTTTATCAACCGCCATGCAGCGCAGCCGTTTTTTCTCTACCTGGCATATAACGCAGTCCACCATCCGTATGATGTGCCTCCCGATATCTATATGCAGCGGGTTGCCTACATCACGAATCCCGCACGGAAAATTTACGCAGCCATGGCGGTCGCGCTCGATGACGGCGTCGGGCAAATTCTGGCAACACTGCAAGCGCAGAACCTTCTCGAAAACACGTTGATTTTTTTTCTTGAGCGACAACGGAGCGCCAGACAAAACCTTTACTCGAACTTCAAACGCCCCGCTGCGGGGTTATAAGGGAGACGTGCTGGAGGGTGGTGTCCGCGTCCCTTTCGCTGTCCAATGGACCGGGAGGTTGCCAGGAAACGTTGTCTATGATGACCTGGTTTCATCTTTGGATATTGTTGCCACGGCCACCGCTGCCGCAGGAGTCGCGCTGCCCACGGACCGGGCTTATGACGGTCTCAACATCGTGCCTTATCTGGCGGGGGAACAGGTCAGCCCGGTGCGAACATTATTCTGGCGCTGGTTCGGTTTAGGCCCCGACGGCCCGTATGGCGCCGACACAACAATCTGGGCGGTGCGGAGCGGTCCGCTGAAATTGGTCGTAGAAAGAGATAAAGACGATCAGCCGCCTGCGCTTTACAACCTGCCTGCTGACATCGGTGAGACCCAGGACCTGGCGGCGACCCAGCCAACGGATGTGAGTTCTCTCACCCAGCTTTATGCGCAATGGACCCTGCATACTATTCCCCCTATTTGGCAGGACAATACTGACGCAGGAGTTCTACCGGTGGTCCTGGCGGGCGACTGGAATGGCTTCAACAAAGGCGATGCGACGCTCCCCTGGAGACTCACGGCAATAACCGCACCTGACCTGCAGGGAACCCCTGATGCATACAATTGGTTTACCACCATAATCCATGTCGCGACGAGCGGCGGAGATACCACGCCGGGAACGCATTCTTTCGGGTTCGTAGGAACAGGCAGTTATCGGGTGCAATGGGGCGGCGTCGCTATAAATATCGATAGTACGACCGACATCCCCTTTTTTCCGGCTCTAGTTTGGGACCTACAAATAGCATTTCCTTCGAAGACGGCTTCTACTACTCGATGCGAATCCTCGATGCCAAGCTCTTCCCCCAATCCGATATCAAGATGAAGCTGGCGGTAATGAAGACTTCGGCGCCGCCTGTCTCGGTGAGTCGCACTGGCCAAACCCCGGTCGTGCCGACCCCTGCAGATCCGGTGATCGTGAGCATCGGCCTAAGCCAGCCTAAATCAGTGCAAGAGCGGGTTTATCTCCGGTGGAGTACCGATAGCTTCATCACATCGCACTTAATTTCAGCGCAAGGCTCAGGGACGAGTTACGCGGCGACCATTCCTGCGCAACCCGCGGGAACGTTGATACTCTACACAATCATCACCTCGACGGTTGATCTGAGCGTGTATTCTGGCTCCGGCGCGATCGACTCGCTAGTCCTGGCGACGACTGGGGTCTTTAACACGGTGCCGCCAACTTCACCGACACCCTCGCCGACCGCGACTCCGACTCCGACCCCGACTGCGACCCCGACTCCTACGCCGGACGGGCTTCCTCAGATTACCCAACAGCCCGCTGACACGCGGGCAAGATTGGGCGGCCGCGCCAAGTTCCAGGTCGTGGCCACGGGAACTCCCCCCTTGAGTTATCAATGGAGCAAAAACGGAGTAGCTATCTCCGGCGCGCACGAAACCGAAATACACCACGCCCCCTACGGCTCTGACTGACAACGGGAGCCTCTTCTCGGTGGTGGTAAGTAATGGCGTCGGGAGCGCGGTGAGCAGAAGCGCTCTCCTCACCGTGCAGTAGGAGGAAATTACAAGTGTTTTGATGCGGCCGCGCCTCCGCCGCGGCTGGTCGAGTGCCGTTAGACGATCTTGGCGTCGGCAGAGAGCGCTTTCAGGGTACTACTGTGAGAGTGAGGTCGTTACCGTCGTGTCCTTCGTAGTTCGCCTGGAAGTTGTTCCCGCCGATCCTCGTTATGCTGCCGTCGGGCAGGTTGGAAAAGGTCCCGTTAATCGGATCGGGCCCGTCGTTCTCGAGGACGACGAGGACTTTGCCGACCGGAAACCTTCCTCCTTCCTGCTGGCTGGGACAGAATTTGGCGTCGCCGACAATGGTGACTCCTTTGCCGCCAATCATGTCGGCCGCCCGCTGCAGGACGTTGAATTCCCAGACGTAATTCGAGCCAGAATCGAAGGTGAGGAGCCTTCTTGTCGTTAGGCGAGCGGTCCCGAAGTTGCCCGGGGAGAGCGCGCCGTCAAGTCTGATCGTGATCGGGCCGGCGACGGTGCCGAATCCACCCAGGGTTCCGCCGGCATTTACGTGCACCGGACCCGGCCCGGTAGCGGATCCTTTCCGGTCTTGCAGATTGATCGAGCCGCTGTTGATCGTGGTGCCGCCGGTGTAGTAACTCGGGCTGGTGAGAAGGAGCGCATTGTTCCCGACCTTGGTCAGCGAGGCCCCGGAGCCGCCACCCGCGCCGCCGTCCCGCATCGAGCCTTGGAACAAGTCGGAGAAATTGTTCCCGCCGATTTCGAGGTTGATCGAACCAAGATAGGCGGTGCCGTCGAATTCGATCGAACCGACCGCGACGGTGCCCGGGTTGTGCAGGCTAAAATCGACCTGGCCGCCGAAAAGCTCGACCCGCGCCGTGCCCCCGGAAGAATCCTCGGAGAAAAACAGGCGGCCGGCCTGCGCGTCGTCGGCGGAACCTTGGAAGACGAAGATCGTCGCGCTGCCGGCGGTGGACGAACCGAGGAAACTGAGCGTGGCGCCGTTAATTCCCCCGCTACCCATGCCGCCGTCGACGGTAATGGATGCACTGCCGGCACTGGCTGTTTCCTCAAAGTAGAGATTGGAGCCGTACCCGGTCCAGGTGCCTCCGCTGATAACGTCAATGTCGGCCTGGGCGGCAGAGGAATTTTCCCGGAAATAGATCGATCCGCCGAACGCGCCAATGATCGTGCCGCCGTCCGAGATGATGTGTGCGGTGTCGGCCGTCGAAGCTCCGAAAAAGGCAATCGTCCCGCCCTCGGCGCTGAAGGCGTTGCCGGCATTGGCGATGAGAGTGGCGCTGGCCGCGCTGGCGTTATCGAAGAGGTCAGTCTCACCGCCTTTGGCTCCCGAGACGAGCGCGCCCTGGTTGGAGAAGGTGCCGCTGCCGGCGCTCGCCTGGCCGGTGAACTGGACGAAGCCGCCGGGTGCGCCATTGGACATTCCCGACCCGGTGTTGAAGGCGCTGCGAGCGCTAACTATCGCGCTGCCGGAGAAGGCGATCGTGCCGAAGTTGCCGAGCGCGTCGGTCGTGACGGTGAAGTTTTGGGTGCCGACGGCATTGTTCGTTAGTCCGTTCCCGGCGAAATCGAGGCCGATGCCCGGCCCGACGGTGAAATTATAGCTGCTGGCGCCCGAATTGAAGACGATCGCGCCGACGGTGATCGGATCGGAAAAGGAGATCGCGGTCTGTGCGCTCTGGGCGAAGGTGGCGGTATCCGCGACGCCGTTGGGGACGGTGCCGGGGTTCCAGTTATCGGCGGAATTCCAGAGGCCGAGGCAGGGCTGGCTTTCCAAGTGGCGCTGCTGGCCATGCTCGTAGCCGGCGCGAGCGAGAGGAGCAGGCCGGAAACGAAAACGACGATCAGAGTCTTGAAGAGGCGGCGAGAGAAGTAAGCCTGATTTTTCATATGGGCTTCCGCGAGCCGCGCTGTTTACGCGCGGTCTTCTGGCGGACGCCTTTTTTTACACGGCGACGTGGTCAGATGTCGATAACGAAAATCCCACCGGCCCTATCTGGATGGAGGCCGGCGTCGTGCGAATTTACTGACCGAGGCTGCAATCGGGTTTGATATCCTGGGCAAATCGGTCGCCGCCGTCATTGCGCCCGTCGCCCCACGCGGCCAAGGCCAACCCTTGCGAGGAAAGTCTCATATCGATGAATTTTTTAATAGGAATGTTCAGCCGCAAATTTTTGAGGGGAGGAGAGTTCGCGAATTGTAACGCCCCCGGGGGTGACGAGCAAAATCTGCCGCGGCTGGAGGCTGGGCGCCGGACGCGGGGATTGTAGGGCAAGCGCCCCGCTTGCCGCGTGGAGGAGTGGTGGCAGGCGGTAGCGCCCGCCCGACATCTGGCTGGTCCTTTACATCGCGCCGAACTCGCGCTACGTATTCGACCCCGTTTCCGGAACAGAAAGCGACTTTTATGAACATCATCGACACCCTCGCCAAAGAGCAGCAGAAGACCGACGTCACGAAATTTAAAGTGGGCGATGGATTGCGCGTGCACACTCGCGTGAAAGAAGGCGACAAGGAACGAATCCAGATTTTCTCCGGCATCTGCATTGGCCGCAAAGGCACCGGGATTAACCAGACGTTCACCGTCCGCCGCATCTCCTACGGCGAAGGCGTGGAGCGCGTGTTTCCGATCCATTCCCCGCGCATCGCGAAGGTGGAAGTGGAAAAGCAGGGTAAGGCGCGCCGCGCGAAGCTGAATTACCTGCGCGATCGCAAGGGCAAGGAAGCGACCGCCGTCCGGGAATAAATCTTTTCTCCGCAGATTGGCGCAGATGAAGGCGTCTGCGAAGAAATTCTGTGCACGTTTTCGGTAAATCATCGGCGAAAATCTGAGTACCGAAACTTCGGCCCACGCGCAGCGGCGACGCGGATCGAGTAATCTGGGGAGCGCACGCGCCTCGCGTGCTGGCGATCTCGCCCCGCCATCGTGAACTTTACTTCGTCCACATCCATGTTTTCGGCGAAGCGCCGAAAACGGCACGCGAGGCCGTGCGCTCCCCGGGCGCGGCGGCGCGGCCCTGAAAAATCTGCGCGCAATCTGCGCAGCCGCGGATAGAATCCGGCGATGGCGCGCTGCGGATTCCGGCACGAAAAGAGATTACGAACCTCGTTAGGCCTGATACGCATCGCCGGGATCGACGAAGCCGGACGCGGGGCGCTGGCCGGCCCGGTGGTGGCGGCGGCCGCGATTCTTCCCGAACGTTTCCGGCATCGCAAACTGAAGGACTCGAAGCAGCTCTCGCCCGATCTCCGCGAAAAAATCTACCGCTACCTGACGAATCATCCTGAGATCGTTTGGGCGGTCGGAATCGTCGATAATTTCGAGATCGACCGGATAAACATCCTGCGCGCCTCGCACGAGGCGATGCGAATCGCGGTGGCCGGCCTAACGATTTTGCCGGACCACGTTCTGATCGACGGCCTGCCGGTTTTTCCATTCCCGCTCCCGCAGACCGCGATCGTCGAGGGCGATTGCCTGAGTCTGAGCATCGCGGCCGCGAGCGTGATCGCGAAGGTGACGCGCGATACTTTGATGCGTGAATTTTGCGCGCGTTTCCCCCAGTATTGTTTCAGCCAGCACAAAGGCTACGGCACCGAACTGCATCTCCAGCGACTCCATGAACATGGTCCCTGCCCGATCCATCGCCGCTCTTTTGAGCCGGTGGCGCAGCCGCTTTTGGCGTTCTAAGCCGGCCCACCTGCGTCTCGGCACGCGCGGTGAGAAACTGGCCGCGCGTCATCTACGGCGATCCGGTTTTAAAATTCTCTATCGCAATTTCCGCGGCCGGCAGGGCGGGGAGATCGATCTCGTCTGCCGCGATCGCGACACGCTCGTCTTCGTGGAGGTGAAAACGCGGACGCGGGAGGATTTCGGTCGTCCGCTGGAGGCGGTCAACGCGGCTAAGCAACGCCGCATTTCGTTAGGCGGGCTGGCCTGGTTGCGATTGTTAGGCAATCCCGATGTTCTCTTCCGCTTCGACGTCGTTGAAGTAACGATCGCGGAAGAGGGGGCGCCTCGGGTCGAGCTTGTGCGCAACGCCTTCCAGTTATCGGAGCCGTATTTCTACTGACGACCCCGGCCGATCGGGACGAGACAGCCCGCCACGGGATTTTCTCTATTCCTTCCTCTTCTCTTTTTTGCTAGAGTTATAAATAAAGCAACGATCGGCGGAATGGCCTGCTCTCGGCGCCCTTATTGCGAACGAGAACTACCGCTTCATCAAACAGGGTGTCACGCAGTAGCTGTTCGTGCCGGACGAGATCGATTACGTCTTCCATTTCGCCTCGCCGGCGAGCCCGATCGATTACCTCGAGCTGCCGATCCCAACCCTTAAGGTCGGCACGCTCGGCACGCACAACACCATCGGCCTGGCCAAGGCGAAGCAGGCCACTTTTCTTCTCGCTTCCACCTCCGAATGCTACGGCGACCCGCTCGTCCATCCTCAGAAGGAAGATTACTAGGGCAACGTAAATCCGATGGGCCCGCGCGGCGTTTACGATGAGGCGAAGCGCTTCGCCGAGGCCATCACGATGGCCTACCACCGTTAACACCTACGGACCGCGCATGCGTTTGCCTGGCTTTGCTGGCGCGCTTTGGCAAAGTTGACGTCAGCGCGTCTGGCGGGCTCCGATTTCCGCGCTCGCGAGAGGGCTGTGATCGACTTCGGGGGAGCCCGGGACGAGCGCGGGCGGCCCGCTCGGCGAGTTCCCGACGAGGATTTTCGCTGCACTCTGGCTTGTGGCCAGCTGCTCACTCACCTTCTGAATCTGTGCGGCCTGCGCTTTGAGGCCCGCTACCATAACCTCCATATTCTTTGCCTGCTGCGCTATTGCTGATTCTTGTTTCGCAACAGCGGACTTTAGTTGAGTGATCGTCGCTTGCTGTTGCTCGACCTTGCGGTGCTCTTTGAGAAACTCATTGAGCAGCATCGCGTTGACTGCTTCATAGCGCACGGTGTAAGGCTTCCCTTGGTCGTCGCGGGCTACCAGATTAGGATTCACCTTTTCTACATCCTCGGCCACGAGGCCAAACTGTGGGGTGCCATCGGGGTCAAGCTGCTGTTTGTAGCGAAAAGTCACTGGCTGCAATGAAAGGATGGCTTCACTCGCCTTGTCCATGGGTTTGATCCCTTCCTTGTATCGGGCCGAGGAAACAATCGTGCCGAGCTTACCGTTAGTATCAACGATTACTCCGACCCCGTTAGGAACAGTCACGCCACTGATCCCGGCGATAAACGTCGCTGTCTGAACTCCAGTCGTGCCGATCCGAATCGTGTTGTTGTCGTTATCGACACCCGGGTTGCCAATGCAAATGGTGAAACTTCCTGTGCTAATATTCATTCCGGCTTCATAGCCAAGTCCGATGTTATCAAATCCATTCACTTTTTTGAGTGACTCGACACCAATTGCAGTGTTCCTGAAACCTGTGGAGTTATTAAAAAGCGTAAACACGCCGAAGGCGGCGTTGGCGTCCCCGATCGTATTAGTCTGCATTGCTTGCGCACCAATTGCGGTGTTTGCGAGACCCTTGGTATTGTGCAGCAGTGCCAACCAGCCGACGCCGGTATTGTTGTTACCTTTAACATTGTTAAAGAGCGCCTGAAAGCCCACGGCTGTGTTGTTGATACCGGTCGTGAGACTAAACAACGCGTCCTCGCCCTCCGCGGTGTTGAAATTGGGATAGCCACCATCCGGGGGCGGAGCAACGGCGCGCGCTGCCGGCGAAACCCCAACGGAGCCGAGCGTTAGCGCGATGAGAATTGGCAGTATTGTTGTGTTTTTGGATCGAGTCAGTGAATTCATGGTTCTTCCCTTCTTTTTCCGCGCTAGGTTGATTTGGTGAGTCGCGGGTCCGGAAGAGGCGAAGAACCTAGCGCGCGAATGTCCTCCGCCTGATTCGAATCCGTTTGCGCGCATTTGACGGCTTCGCGCACATTGTTGTCAATAAGAAAATCGGTTTCGAAGATCCTCGCCATCGTGCGGGAACGACCTCCGGGCGCGGTGGGTCGATCGTCCGGTCGAGCAAAGCACCAAATTACGCGCGAGGAGGTATAGTGGAAGAATGCCCGACTTTTCCAGGCAAAGAACTCATCTGGAAAAAGCCCTTACTGGTTAGTCAACCGGACGAGCGGCCGGCTGGGTGGCGGCATGTGAGGTCGCCCCACTTCCGAACTCGCCAGAGCGCCGCCGTTTGAGTCACGGCCGCCTGCGACAAGGACAATGCCGTTTTGGAGGAACGTCGCCGTGTGCGCATAACGTGCGACGTTGAGGTTGCCTGTGGCAGTCCAGGTCCCGCTCACCGGGTCGTACAGTTCGCCGCTCGCCAAAATGCCGATCCCCACTCCCCCGGCAACGAGAACCTGGCCGTCGCGTAGGAACGTCGCCGCGTGATAAACGCGTGGGTCGTTGAGACTGCCTGTGGCAGTCCAGGTCCCGTTCGCCGGGTCGTATCGTTCGGCGCTCGCGGAAATGCTGTTGTTGGCAGATCCTCCGGCCACAAGAACCTTGCCGCTGCCCAGGAACGTCGCGGTGTGACAAACGCGTGGGTTGTTGAGACTGCCTGTGGCAGTCCAGGTCCCGCTCGCCGGGTCGTACAGTTCCGCGCTCGCGGAAGCGTTGAAACGTTTATCCTGTCCTCCTGCAATAAGAGCCATGCCGTTTTGTAGCAACGTCGCCGTGTGAAAAAGGCGTGCGGTGTTGAGACTGCCCGTGACAGTCCAAGTCCCGCTCGTCGGGTCGTAGAGTTCGGCGCTCGCGGAAGCCTTGAAACGTCTATCCAGTCCCCCTGCTACAAGGACCCTGCCGTTTTGTAGCAAAGTTGCTGTGTGATTATGGCGTGCGGTGTTGAGGCTGCCCGTGGTCGTCCAGAGCCCGCTCGCCGGGTCGTACAGTTCGGCGCTCGCGGAGAGGCCGTTGATATCGTCTCCCCCTACAACAAGGACCATGCCGTTTTGTAGCAATGTCGCTGTGTGAGCAAAACGTGCGGAGTTGAGGCTGTCTGTGGCAATCCAGGTACGGCTCGCTGGGTCGAACAGTTCCGCGCTCGCGGAAGGCAGGAAATTGCTGTCGTCTCCCCCTGCAACAAGGACCATGCCGTCTTGTAGCAACGTCGCCGTGTGACCAAAGCGTGCGGTGTTGAGGCTGCCTGCAATCTTCCAGATCAGGGTCAGGGTAGCTGGGGCGTTGTCAGAGCCGATTGTGTTGCTGTCGAGCGCATCAAATCCCATCGCCGTATTGGCACCATCAGTCGTGAGGTTAAACAGCGCGTCCCCGCCCTCAGCGGTATTCTGGTTGGGATAGCCTCCATTGGGCGCTTGATCGACGGCAAAGGCGGCGGAAGCGAGAAGCAAGGTGGCAAACAGAATGAGTTGGGTCGTTTTCATGCCCTCGATTGTTCCAACCAGGTGCCTTTTTGACGAGAGAAAAGTGTGGGCGCGCTGTCGTGCCGCAACTTGGCCTGTTCAGATCTGCAATCCCCGCACCTACACCGGCCCTCCACGGGCCGGTCAACATCGGCAATCCGCGCGAGATAACGATCAAACAGTCCGCGGAGGAGATCATCCGCATCACCAAAGAAATCGGGCATCGAATACGGGCCGTTGCCGGTGGACGACCCGAAGGTGCGCCAGCCGGACATTTCGCGCGCGAAAAAATCCTCGGTTGGGAACCCGAAGGTGGGATTCGAGGAAGAGATCACGCGCACGATCGAGTATTTTCGCGAATGGCTCGAGCGGGCGGGACAGCGCTTATCCGGGGACGGAATCAGCCTGGTGCGTTGTCGGCAAAGTTGAGGATCATCACTGCGTCTAACGGGTCCCGAGCTCTGCGCTCGCGATCGCTTTGTGATCGATGGAGATAGGGGACCCCGCGGGTGGTTCGATGCCGAAACCTCCGACGATGAGTGTTACCGCCTCGGGCAGCAATGTCGCCGAGTGGCCCGAGCGCGCATGGACGAGGTCGCCGGTCGAAGACCACATACCGCGCGCCGGAACGTAGAACTCCGTGCTGGCTTTCGGGCCAGCCTGTCCTCCGGCGACGAACACCCTGCCGCTGATCAACGTAGCGGTGAACTCAGCCCGGTGGCTTGTCATGCTCCCGGTGAAAGTCCATATCCCGGTTGCCGGATCGTAGAGTTCCGCGTTGGCAAGAATGATCAGGTCAAGGCCGTAGCCTCCTGTCACAAGTACCTTGCCGTCAGGCAACAAGGTCGCCGTTTGACGAAAGCGCGGCGTGGCCATGCTGCCGGTGGCCATCCAGTGTCCGCTCGCCGGATCGTAAAGTTCCGCACTGGCGATCGCCGTCCCGCCCACATTTTTGCCTCCCTCAACGAGGACCAAACCGTTGAGCAGCAAGGTCGCCGAGTGGCGAAAGCGTGCTTCGGCGAGACTGCCGGTCGCAGTCCATGTCCTGGTTACTGGGTCATAGATCTCCGCGGTCGTGAGAACGCCGCCGCCGTTGGTGCTCCCTCCTCCTGTTACGAGCACTCTGCCATCTGAGAGCAAAGTCGCCGTGTGCGCGCTACGCGGGTCGGCGAGACTGCCGGTCTCGGTCCAGACGCCGGTCGCTGGATCATAGAGTTCCGCGCTGGCGACCGAGGCGTTCCGGTCGTTGCCGAGACCACCGGCGACCAGCACCTGGCCATTGGGCAAGAGCGTAGCCGAGTGACGATAGCGCGCGACGGCGAGGCTGCCGGTTTCAATCCAAGTGCCGGTCGCCGGATCGTAGAGTTCAGCACTCGTTAAACTCCGCGTGCCATCGGAGCCAGCGGCGACCAATACTCGGCCGTCGGTCAGTAACGTCGCGGTATGATAGGCGCGTGCCGTGCCGAGGCTGCCTGTTTCCGAAAAAGTAAGGCCAGCGCATACGCCGTGCTGCCCGAGCGTCAGGCTCGCCCCGAGACAGAGCAGCGGAAAGGCGACCCGAAATGGAAGGATTGACAGAGCCGGCGAAAAACCGGCCATCAGGGAAGACAATGTTTTCATAAGGTTTTATCAATTCAATTCGTTGGGAGTGCTGTCTGGGAATAGGCGTTTACCAAAAGGCGGTCGGCGGCGTCTGCTTTCAGCCAAGATCTGAGCGATGAGCCAGTAGAACAAAGTGCGATCATCTTTGTCAAGCCAGCAGTTGTTGGTGCAAAGTTCTGGCTCCGACTCAGAAAACCTAGAGCGAATCGAGAAAGCTCAGGAGCTGAGCTTTCGCGGTGTTATCCAGTGCGTTATATGCGTCTCTCACCGCCGCGGCTTGTCCGGCATGACGCTGAATCGCCTCGTCCTTGGTAAAGGAGAGACCGTCGTGCATGAGCCGGTTGCGCGTCCGAAGTCCCCAGAGGGGCGCCGTCCGCATTTTATTGGCGGTCGCGGCGAATTCCGGCACGGCCTGGATCGGTATCCCATCGCCGGTCCCGATATCGTGCAGGAGGAAGTCACTAAAAGGTCGCACGATCTTGTTGCCGAGCGCGGCGGGAACTTTGAAAGCTCCTCCATTTACCAATGTGCCAGGCGCTGCCGTTACAATCGGGGAAACGTGACAAACGGAGCAGCCAATCTGGTCAAATTGTTTTTGGCCCAGCCGCACGTCATTTGTAATAGGTCCTCGTGCCGGCGCCTTTGTTGATCGCATGAAGAGAGCGAAGGCTTCGACATCTGTCCCATCGTTGTCGGGTTCTGGGAGAGGGTCATAACCCGTGCCGAATCCGACAAAGACGCCGCTGGAAGTATTTTCGTCGGGGAATAGCGGGCTGGTGATGCCCACTTCATTCACGTAAGCATCGGCGGCAAAGGAGACGAGACTGGCGTGCTGAGATTTCCATCCAAAGCGCCCAATTCGCGCCCTGCCATCGCCTTCCAGGACAGGAACCTCTGGAGCCAGGCCGCGCATTTCTTCCGGCTGTGCGTCCCGGATCGCTGTGAGGGTGCTATCGGAAATGCATTCGACGTAGCCCTCGCCCAAAGTATTGCTCGACATGCGAAAAGTTCGGGTTTCGTCGGTATCAACGACATGCTCGACAATCTCGGGAGCTGTGGCCCGCGATTGAACGAGCGAGCCGCCCATCGATTCGAAGAACCCGTCATTTTCGGTGTGGCCGGTGCGATGTTCGGCTACCTGGCTCGCGCCCCCCGTGACAACGTTCTGGTGGCACTCGCGGCAGCTTTGAGCGTTATAGATAGGTCCAAGACCATTATCATAGGTTTCTACCTCTTCAAAAACGAAGCGGGCATCGTTGAAAGAAGCGAGGGGATTTACGTTGTCTTCGTTGATTGTTTCAAAGTCAGGTCCCTGCGGAGCGAAGCCGTTGGTTCTGTTGTCAAAGCCGGTGCGCGCTTCGTGTGTTTGAGTCGGGACTTCCACCGCCCTAGTAATACCTTCGATGTAGAAATATTGCGCCCGACCTTCCGGCGCCGCCCGCTCTCGAGGAGTGAATCTCTCCTTGCGCGTTTGAGCGCGGATTGTCTGAGCTTCGACTGGAGTAAGACTTGTGACGCTGAGAGCTACAGCCAGTAATACGACGGACGTAACTATGGTTATTTTCATGCGCGCCTGCGTTTCGCTGCTTTGATAAGCGCTTATTTTATTCCAAACAGGTTGGACAGAGCACCGAAACCGTTGTGGAGAGGGTAAACTTGCCCCTCCCATCACCTAGGAAAACGGAAACTGTGCCGACGCCCCGATTGGTGTCAGCCAGATCCTGATGGCCATCGTTATTAAAGTCGGCGGCAACGACGCTGTGAGGTTGGTCTCCCGCCTTCAAAGGCGGCGCCGCGACCAGGTTTCCAGTCCCATCACCTGAGTAGATGAGAACGTTAACGAGAGGGAATGCAACGTCGGGGTTTCCGTCCTCGTTAAAGTCGGCCACGGCCAGTTCGCCTCTCACGTCCCCTTTGCCCAAGTTAACAGTTTGTTTAAGAACGAAAGAGCCAGTGCCATCACCGAGATAGGTCGAAATGTAGTTCTTGGTTTTACTGCCGGGTCCTGTTCCGCCCACGACCAAGTCCAGCTTCCCGTCCTTGTTCAGGTCGCTCGCCCCCAAATTAGCTGCGTCAACGCTATTTAGCACGGCGCTCAAAGCAAATGATCCTGTGCCATCTCCCAGGAAGACCTGGACATTGGGAGCAGTCGCGGTCGCGATGTCCACTTTACCATCGCCGTTGAAATCGGCCGCGATGAGTTCGCGATTGTTCTTAAGGCCCCCGATTTCTTCCGCGGGTAGAGCGAAGCCCCCCTTGCCATCGCCAAGGTAGATGAGGATAACACCCTCATCCGGCCCCGCCACAGCCATGTCAAGGTTCCGGTCGTTGTTAAAGTCCGCTAAGACCACGCGATTGGGTCCACCTTCGGCATTCACGACTACGTCGCGCTCACCGAACCCGCCCAGACCATCGCCCAAATGAACCACAGCATTGTAACCCCAGTTGTTGCACTGCACCAAATCGAGATGTCCATCACGGTTCATGTCGCCAATCGCCAGTCCTTTGGGGAGGGTATCGGAGGCGACATGTCCAATCAAAGTAAACTGCCCATGGCCATCGCCCAGGAAGATAGCCACATTATCAAAACCGGTGGCATTCACTGCGATGTCCAGGTTGCCGTCCCCGTTCAGATCGCCGGCCGCGAGCACTTCGGGTAGGATCAGGGTGCCGGTGCGATGATTAGCGAATGCCGAGGGTAGAAACGCGCCACAGAGAAGGAGGCAAGCGAAGGTCGAGAATTGATTTATTTTCATTGGTTTTAATCTATTGAATTTCTATTTGGCCGATCTGGAGATGAGTCTCCAGATCGCCGGTATCTGGGTTAATCAGATCTGCGTTTTGAAAAGGCACGCCGAAGACGGGCGAGGGAGTTCCGTCGCCATCGAAGTCTACTGCTGTGGCAGCCAGGCCAAATCCGGCAAAGGCCTGTGGCGTTTCGCTGGTAAAGCTCTGAAAAAAACTTCCGCGGGCGCCGTTATAGATAAAAGCTTCCCCCGCATTAATCAGGCCACTCACATCCTGATCAGGTGCACCCACGAACACGTCCGGCCGTCCATCGCCGGTGAAATCATCAATGAGACTTATCGAGGCGCCAAACCTGGAAGATCGTTGCGGTGTCGGCGGGCGCAACTTCCGTATGAAGGTGCCGTCGCTCCCCCGAAACAAGAAGACTCCCCCTTGAGAACTCTTGAGGAGAGGCGCGCCGACCGCGAAATCAGGAATGCCATCGCCGTCCAGATCCTTCCCTCCAGCAACCGCGGAGCCAAAGGAAGGTAGTTTCTCAGCCGTGGGGCTCAGGATGGTGAAAAGAAGAGCGCCAGTCTTCCCGCTAAAGACGAACGCTTCACCTCGGCCAGGCGCGCCGATGAGAGCATCAGCCACACCGTCCCCATTGATGTCACCCGCGTTGGCGACGGCTGACCCGAATCGGGCGTTCACCTCTGAGCCGCCTTGATCGGGATGGTTTAATGTCCGGATTAAGCTGCCATTTGCACCGCTATAGAGATAAGCAACCCCGACATCGGTTAGGTCACCTATATTCTGGCCCGGAGCGCCAGCGAGGATATCGGGCACTCCATCGGAATTGACATCGCCCAAGCTAACCACGGACGTGCCGGCTCGCGCGTTCTCCTCCGGGGTCGGATTGTCCAGCGTAAGCAGCACGGTATCCGTTGCGCCACTGAAAACGAAAGTCCTGCCGACGCTAAACATCGGTGAACCTGCTGGGTCAACGACGTGGTGTGGAGTGCCTACGATTACGTCTGGAATCCCGTCTCCATTCACATCGCCCGCCGGAGCGACCGAACTGCCGAGCTGGCCACCGAATTTCTGCGCCTGAACCAGCTGAAATTCCGGGTCGTTCAGCTGAGTGATGACTGCCCGAGTGGCGCCGCTGAGGATGAAGATCTTTCCGACATTCTGCGGCGGGCCGAAGCCGACATCGGTATTACCGAAATCCCCATCCTGAAATGGCGCGCCCACTGCCAGATCAGGCACGCCGTCCTTATCGACGTCGCCGATTTCGGCGATAGCGCGTGCAAATTGTGTGCTCGAGTCTTCCGGGTCGGGATCGAGCAATGTCGTTGCCACGGCCGACGTGGCGAAGAGTGCTAAACCCATCAGCGCCGGAATCACCCACGGCACCGCTGCACACGAGCTGACTCTGGCCGACGATGAATCGAATTGCTTCCCGACTGTTTCTTTATCTTGCAAGGTCATATTTCCTCCGAAGTTGATGCGATATCTCTGATTTCCGAATCTACTCTGATTTACAGGCACGTTCGCGCTCAGAAAAGATCGGACCTTTATCTGGGGCGAGCGCACATCTGGCTTCGGTTTAGAAGGAGGTCCAATTCGTGTCAAGGAAAAAAATTTGCGCCGCGAATTTTGCCCGCAGATATGGGCGCGATGATCCACGCCGGGAACCCATCGTGCTTTGCGGAGTGGCTGCTTGCGCCGTGCCGGAGATCAGGCGGAGTTGACAGAGCCGCGAGAATGGAGAAAACGGGACGGCGCGCTTCAGCATGGGATTGATCGTTCAGCTTTCCGAGCCTTCCATCTACTGAGGCCTGCCGCAGGGCCCGAGACTGTCACTTTTTTTTGCTGGGCACCGGCTCTTTCTTTTGTTACAGCCGAGGTCATGACTGCGGCGCAACAACTGGGTCGTGGGAAAACTGCGACTGGAACGGCGGAGAAACTGAGCCTGACGAATTTATTTGTTAGGCGGGCAAGGAGGTTGGTTCGTTGGGCGGCGGTCGCTTTCGCGCTCGCGGCGTTTTGGGGCGGGGGAACGACGAGCAAAGGGGCGACGACGGAAGTTATTTACTCCTTTGCCGGAGAGGACGACGGCGAATACACCGACACCGATATCGCGGTTGACGCATCGGGCAACCTTTACGGCACTTCGGTGCTGGGCGGCGCATTCGGTGGCGGCACGGTCTGGCAATTGTCGGCGGTCGGTGGCGGCTGGGTGCATACCGTGCTCTACAATTTCACCGGGGGCGCAGACGGTGGCGAGCCGTACAAGGGCGTGACGCTGGATGGCGCGGGCAATCTCTATGGGACGGCGGTGACCGGTGGCTCGGGGAGTTGCGAGGGCGGATGCGGGGTGACCTACCAATTGACCAAATCGGGTGATACCTGGACGCAGCGAGTCATCCATGCGTTCACCGGCGGAGCGGACGGTTCGGGTCCGGGCGCGCGCGTGGCGGTGGATAAACGCGGCAACCTTTATGGAATGACGCCCACGGGCGGGGCGAATGGCTTGGGAGTCATCTATCTTATTCGTCCGAAATCGGGCGGTGGCTGGTCGTTTCGAGTCATCCACACCTTTACCGGTGGAGCGGATGGTTCATCGGGTTCCGCGGGCAAAATGGTCTTTCGCGGCGGACGCGTTTTCGGAGCGGCTACGGCGGGAGAGAATCACAGCGCAGGAGCCATTTTCCAACTGACACCGACGCAAACGGGCGAGTGGGACTTCAAGACCTTGTACTCGTTCCAAGGCGCGCCGGACGGCGTCTTTCCGTATGGCGCGGTGTTGTTTGATTCGGCCGGTAACATCTACGGGACGACCTATTACGGCGGGACGAACGGAATTGGCGCGGTTTACAAACTTTCTCCGACGACATCCGGCGAATGGAACGAGACGGTGCTTTACAGCTTCCAAAATGGAAACGATGGCAACAGTTCGATCAGTAATCTTGTTTTCGACGCGGCCGGAAATCTTTATGGAACAACCAGCGAAGGTGGATTGGGCAGCGGAACCATCTTCAAACTCAGTCCCGGCCCTAACGAAACGTGGACCGAAAGTATCCCGCACAGCTTCCAGGGCTCGCCGGACGGAGCATTCCCGTATGCCGGAATGGTCGGGGATGGCTCCGGGAGTTTCTTCGGCGCCACCGTCCACGGCGGCGATAACGGCGACGGCACGATCTACAAGGTTACTCCGTAGCTAATCCGGTCCTGGAGATTCTTCAGGCGGGAGTTCGCGGTCGCAATGAAACCAGCGCGCCAGCGGAACGTCGGTCGAAGAATGCGCGATGATCGAGCCGGCGATGACGAGCGCGATGAGATGAAAAAGCCGGTCGGCGTTTGGAATGTCGCGTTGAAAGAGGAGAAGACCGTAAACCACGGAGGCAAAACCCTTCGGGCCAAACCAGCCGGCCGTTAGGCGTTCGCGCCAGTCGAGTTCGCTGCGCCAGAGGGAGAGGAGCATCGCGGCCGGGCGGGCGAGGAAAAGCGCGAGCAGGGCGAAAAGGTAATCGCCGGGGTGAAGTTGGGCGAAGAGATCTGGCGACATGAGCGCCCCGAACACGAGCAGAGTGGCAAGCTTGAGAAGTTCGGTAATCAATTCGCCGAAGCGGTGGAACTCCTCACGCAAGGATGGCCGCGTGCTCGCAACCGTGACTCCGGCGGCGAAGGCGGCGAGGTAAATGTTGGCATGGGTGAGGGAGGCGGTCGCAAGCACAAGGAGGCCGATCGCGACTGCGAAGAGAGGTTCGAATGGTTTCGAAACGCCGAAGAAGCGCGAGGTGCGCAGCCAGCAGGCGATCCAGGGCACGACCACTCCGATGGCGATGCCGAGAAGCAGTTCGAGCGCAAGCCCGGCATACCCGGCCTCGTAATGCCCGATCACGCTCAGGCAAATGAGCACGAACGGGAGGGCGAGACCGTCGTTGACGCCGCTCTCGACGTTCAGGAGATGTTTCAGGCGGCCAGGAATTTCTTTTCGCCCGATAATGGCGGCGGCGAAAACCGGGTCGGTCGGGCTGAGGATCGCGCCGATCAGAAGAGCCTCGATCCAGGAGACGCCGGCGAGAAAATAAGCGAGCAGCGCAGTGGCGAGAAGAGTGAGCGGCATGCCGAGAAGAAGCGCGCGCCCCGGCAGGTGCCAGGCGTTGACCAGGTCGCGAATCCCAGCCCGCATTCCGTCCGTGAAGAGGACGCTGAAAAGCGCCAGCTCAGCCAGATGACTAACGATCGGACTATCATGCGTCAGGGGCAGAAAATCCAACATTCCCGGCCCGACCAGGAATCCGGCGGCCAAGAAGAGGACGGCGGTCGAGAGCACACTACGGTCGGCCAGGTCGGAAACGAGGAGCGCAAGAAAAAGAGCGACGGAAAAAATAAGGAGCGCGGTCATGAGAATAGCGGCGCTAACGAGAGCGACAAAGTTGCTTGAGCGAAAGCCCCGCCGGGGCTCCTTTGCAGGATGGCGCGCGCCAAACAAATCCGTTGGTCGCTCTCGTATCTCGACATTTTTTTGCTCGCCGTGCCGGTGGCGATTGCGCTCAGGTATCTACCAGGATGGGGGAGCGGCCCGGTTCTCTTCATTGTTTCCTCAATTGCGATCGTGCCCCTGGCTGGCTGGATGGGACGTGCGACCGAACAGCTCGCGGCCCGCTCGGGCTCCGGGATTGGCGGCTTTCTCAATGCGACGTTTGGCAATGCGGCAGAATTGATCATCGCGCTGGTGGCACTGAGCAAAGGCCTGACCGGGGTGGTTAAGGCTTCGATCACCGGTTCGATTATCGGCAATCTCCTGCTCGTGCTCGGCGTCTCCATTCTCGTCGGCGGGGTCCGCTACCGCAAACAAACCTTCAACCAGACGGCAGCGCGAATCTCCGTGACGTCGTTAGGCCTGGGTGCGATCGCGCTCCTTATTCCGACGGTTTTTCATCTCGCCGCCTCCTCGCGTCCGGGCGGCTGGACGGCCGAGGCCGAGCAGAAGTTGTCGCTCGCGATCGTTGTCGTCTTGTTCCTGACTTATTTCTTTTCGCTCTTCTTTCACCTGGTGACCCATCGCGATCTTTTCACCGGGCCGTTGGAAGAAGAGAATACGGACGAGGGACATTGGCCGCTCTGGCAATCGATTACCGCGCTCGCGGTCGCGACGGCATTTATCGGCTGGTTGAGCGAATTTCTCGTCGGCTCGATCGAATCCGCCCGGCATTCGCTTGGCCTAACCGAAGTGTTTGTGGGCGTCGTGGTGGTCGCGCTCGTCGGCAACGCGGCCGAACATTCGACCGCCGTTTATGCCGCTTGGAAAAACAAGATGGATCTGAGTCTGAGCATCGCGACCGGCTCCAGCCTGCAGATGGCACTGTTCGTGACGCCGCTCCTGGTCTTCGCCTCCTACGCCTATGGCGCGCCGATGACGCTCGAGTTCTCGCTTCCGGAAATCGCTTCGATTGTCCTCTCGGTATGGATCGTCGGTCAGATTAGCGGCGATGGCGAAAGCAACTGGCTCGAGGGCGTCCAACTGCTCTCGGTCTACATCGTCATTGCCATGCTCTTCTTTTATCTCCCCGCGCTTCACCCGCTTTAGAAAACGGCCGGACTGGAGGCGGGGCACGTTCTTAGAGCATGGAAGAATCTGATCAGCCCGAGGGAGAAAAGCATCCGACCAAAGCGGTCACGAGCGAGCCGCAGGAAGGTTTTATCGAACCGAAAGCTCGCCCGTCTGAAGACGAGCACGACGCGGCGAAGAAACCAATGCCGCCAATTTAGTTCCTCCCTGTGGGAGGCGTGGGGGAGGCCGCCGCAACCTGCGTCCACAGCCAAATCGGCCACCGCGTTTCGCAGAGCGCAACGTCTACAACTACAAGGCACTCGCGCAAGACGCTGTAGCCGCCCCGCTGCCTCGGGGCGCAAAACCGGCGACGAAGCGCCGTGGCTAGAGCGCCGGCGTATTTATGAAATTGGTTCTTAGTAGCGGTAGTGCTCGGACTTGTAGGGTCCCTGCACCGCCACGCCGAGATACTCGGCCTGCTTCGCGGTCAGCGTGGTTAGCTTGACGCCGATCTTCTGCAAATGCAGGCGCGCGACCTCTTCGTCGAGTTCTTTGCTCAGGACGTAAACGCCGACCTTATAAGTGTCTTTGTTTTTCCAGAGATCGAGCTGCGCGAGCACCTGATTGGAGAAGGAGTTGGACATCACGAAGCTCGGGTGGCCGGTGGCGCAGCCGAGATTTACGAGGCGGCCTTCCGCGAGCATAAAAATCTCATGCCCGTCCGGGAAAGTGTACTTGTCGACCTGCGGCTTGATGTTGGTCCGCTTGATGTCCTTGCGATCGTTCAGCGGCTCAACCTGAATTTCGTTGTCGAAGTGGCCGATGTTGGCAACGATCGCCTGGTCTTTCATCCCTTCCATATGAACGAGGGTGATGACATCGACGTTTCCGGTGGTAGTGACGTAAATGTCGCCCCAGCCTAACGTTTCCTCGATCGTGGTGACTTCGTAGCCTTCCATCGCCGCCTGCAACGCGTTAATCGGATCGATCTCGGTGATAACGACGCGAGCGCCCTGACCGCGGAGCGATTGCGCGCAGCCTTTGCCGACGTCGCCGTAGCCGCAAATGACCGCGACCTTGCCTGCGATCATGACATCGAGCGCGCGGTTGAGCCCGTCGACTAACGAGTGACGGCAGCCGTAAAGATTATCGAACTTCGATTTCGTAACCGAGTCGTTGACGTTGATCGCGGGAACGAGCAGCTGGTTTTGCTGCTGCATTTTGTAAAGGCGATGCACGCCGGTCGTGGTCTCTTCCGAGACGCCGCGCCATTCCTTGACCATCTCATGCCAGCGGAACGGGTTCTCGCGATTCACTTCGAGGAGAAGATCCTTGATGCACTGTTCTTCCTTGCTCGCGCCGGGTGATTTCGCCCAGTCGCTGCCTTCTTCGAGTTGGTAGCCTTTGTGAATCAAAAGGGTGACGTCGCCGCCGTCGTCGACCACGAGTTGTGGACCTTTGCCGTCTGGGAACGAGATGGCTTGGTTGGTGCACCACCAGTATTCCTCGAGGCTTTCGCCCTTCCAAGCGAAAACCGGGACGCCCACCTGCGCGATCGCGGCCGCGGCGTGATCCTGGGTAGAGAAAATATTGCAGCTCGCCCAGCGCACATCGGCGCCGAGATCGATCAGCGTTTCAATCAGGACCGCGGTCTGGATCGTCATGTGCAACGAACCGGTAACGCGCACGTCCTGGAGCGGTTTGCCGGCGGCGTATTTTTCTCGGATCGACATCAGGACGGGCATTTCCTTCTCGGCGATCGAGATTTCTTTGCGACCCCAATCAGCGAGGCTGATGTCGGCGATCTTGTAGTCGTTAGTCTGCGTTTTAGTAGCGGTTTTTGTGCTCATTTTTTTAAATTAAAAATTACTTGGCGACTTTCTTGAGTTCGGCAGCTTTATCGGTTTTTTCCCAGGTGATATCGGGATCATCCTTGCCGAAGTGACCGTAATTGGTCGTCTTGCCATAGATCGGGCGGAGCAGGTCGAGCTGCTGCACGATGTCGGCCGGTTTGAAGGAAAAAATCTTGTTCACCGCACTCTCGATCGCCTCTTCCGGCACCGCGTTGGTGTCGAAAGTATTGATGTTCATGCTGACGGGGTTCGGGTAGCCGATAGCGTAGGCGAACTGGATTTCGCAGCGCTTAGCCAGGCCAGAAGCGACCACGTTCTTCGCCACCCAGCGCGCCATGTAAGCCGCGCTCCGATCCACTTTGCTCGGATCTTTGCCGGAGAAAGCGCCGCCGCCATGACGGCCCCAACCGCCGTAGCTGTCGACGATGATCTTGCGACCCGTCAGGCCGGTGTCGCCTTCTGGTCCACCGGTGACAAAGCTGCCGGTCGGGTTGATCAGAAATTGCGTCTCGTCGTTCAACATTTCTTTCGGCAAAATTTTTCGGATCACTTCCTCCTCGATGAAGCTGCGGATCTCGGATTGTTTGACGTCTTTCGCATGCTGGGTTGAGATGACTACGTTCGAAATCCCAACCGGGACGCCGCCTTCGTAAATCACGGAGACCTGCGATTTCGCATCCGGCCGAAGCCAACGCGCTTTGCCGCTCTTGCGGATGCGGGTGAGCTCGCGACCGAGGCGATGCGCAAACATGATCGGCGCCGGCATCAATTCCGGCGTCTCGTCGCAGGCAAAACCAAACATCAAGCCCTGGTCGCCCGCGCCCTGCTCGGCGTGGCCCTTGCCTTCGGCATCGCTCGCGTTCACGCCCTGCGCGATGTCCGGGCTCTGGCGAGTGATGATGTTTTGAATGTCGATCTTATCCGCGTGAAAAACATCATCGTCATTCACGTAACCGATCTCGCGCACCGCATTGCGCACGATCGAATCGATCGGAACGACGGATTCGAGCGATTTATTTTCCGGCAGATTCGGGATCGTGATCTCGCCGCCAACGATGACGGTGTGACTCTTGACGAAAGTCTCGCAGGCGACCCGGCTTTTCGGGTCCTGTTCGAGACAGGCGTCGAGGACCGCATCGGAAATGGTGTCGCAGACTTTATCCGGGTGACCTTCACCGACGGATTCGGAAGCAAAAATGAAACGACGAAGCATGAGAAAAAGAGAGGTTGGCTATGGTTAGGAAGTGGCAAACGTCTGATCAGACATATTGACCAATCATGATACGTCGATATATCGTGTTTGGATTCGATGGCGTCAACCATAAATTTCCTTCGTCTCCTGGCCGACCCGACCCGGCTCCGGCTGATTTTGCTTCTTGAAGAAGAGGAGCTCTCGGTCGCGGAGTTGCAGGACGTCCTCGGGATGGGCCAGTCGCGAATCTCGAGTCATCTCGCGCAATTGAAGCGCGCCGGGGTGGTGGAAGATCGCCGCGCCGGGAAAAACGTCTATTACGGCCTAACGAACGCCCGGAAACTTGATCCGCAGCGCGCCAAGGTGAGCGAATTAACCCGCGCCCTCGCCCGCGAGATGCCGGAAACCCAGCGCGACCGGACCGCGCTCAAAGTCGTCCTCCGCAAGCGCCAGGACAAAGCGCGCGAATATTTCGATCAGCTCGCGGGCCGCTTTGGCCGCAGCTATTGCCCCGGCCGTTCCTGGCAGGCGCTCGCCCACACCATGATCGCGCTGCTCCCACCGCTCACCGTCGCCGATCTCGGCGCAGGTGAGGGGACGCTTTCGCAATTGCTCGCTAAAACCGCGCGCAAAGTCATCGCGGTCGATAACGCGCCGAAGATGGTCGAGTTCGGGTCTGAGTTGGCGAAAAAGCACGGTTTTAAGAATCTAGAATATCGTCTCGGCGACATCGAGGATCCGCCGATCGACAAGGGGTCGGTCGACCTCGCGATTTTCAGCCAGGCGCTGCATCACGCGATCCACCCGGAGCGGGCCATCGCGGGTGCGCATCGCATCTTAAGAAAGGGAGGGCGCGTCGTTGTGCTCGACCTGCTGAGCCATCGCTTTGAAAAGGCGAGAGATCTGTATGCCGATCACTGGCTGGGCTTCAGCGAGGTGCAGTTGCACCAATGGCTTGAGGAAGCGGGCTTTGGCGAGATCGAAGTGACAGTGGTTGCGCGGGAGAAGGAGAGCCCGCATTTTCAAACCGTCTTCGCCACGGGCGTGAAGTAAGGTATCGGTGGCGGAGAGGGCCCCGCTGCCGCCTGCGTGATTTGGCTCGACCCGCGGCAGAGAGATGAGACCTTAGAGGATCGGAAGGAAGACCCCCGTGCAAGAGCAACGAATTGAGGCTCGCGAAAAGACGGATCTCGTTCTCGAGATCGCGCACCTCTTGTTCATCGACGTGGTCGGCTACTCGAAGCTGCTGGTCAACGAGCAGATCGAATTGATGCAGCAGCTGAACCGGGTCGTTCGCAGCACCGACTGTTTTCGCGAGGCTGAAGCAAGTGGGAAGCTGATGCGTCTGCCGACCGGCGACGGGATGGTACTGCTCTTCTTCCATAGTCCCGAACAGCCCGCAAAATGCGCGCTCCAGATTAGCGAGGCGCTCCGCGACGAGGTTCAGATCCAATTGCGGATGGGGATTCATAGCGGGCCGGTTAATCAAGTGATCGACGTTAATGACCAAATCAATATGGCTGGAGCCGGGATCAACATTGGTCAGCGCGTGATGGATTGCGGCGACGCAGGCCACATCCTGCTCTCCAAGCATATAGCGGAAGATTTGGCTCAATATCGTAACTGGCAGCCGTATCTCGACGATCTCGGAGAATGCGAGGTCAAACACGGAGTGAGGCTTCACTTGGTGAATCTGCACAAAGGTGATTTGGGTAACGCCGCCATCCCGGAAAAGCTGCGTCGTTCAAAACGCTGGAAAAACCCCGCATCGGCGCCCGTCGGGCCTGTCGGCGCTCCGCGCTGGCCGAAAACTTTGATCGCCATCGCCCTCCTGTTTTCGGGAATCGCGCTTGTTTTCAGTCTTTGGATTTCTTTCCAGGGCTCGTTGTCCCTCCCGAGCGAGCCAACGCCCAGCTCGATTCCTGAGAAAAGTATCGCTGTGCTTCCATTCGAAAATCGGAGCGAGGAAAAAGCCAACGGCTATTTTACCGACGGGATTCAGGACGAAATTTTGACCCGCCTCGCCAAAATCGGCACGTTAAAGGTAATCTCGCGAACCTCGACAGAGCATTACAAAAGCACGCCAGAAAATTTGCCCCGCGTCGCGCGGGAACTTGGGGTTGCCCATATTCTCGAAGGCAGCGTGCAGAAGAGCGGGGACGCGGTTCGCGTCAATGTGCAGCTGATTAGAGCAGCGACAGACGCGCACATTTGGGCGGAAAGCTACGATCGCCAGCTGAATGATATCTTTCGGGTTGAGAGCGACATTGCGACGGCCATCGCTGAACAACTCCGGGCGCAACTTACTGGTCATGAAAAGGAACTGGTCGCGGCCAAACCAACCGACAACCCGCTGGCTTACGATGCCTATCTCCGCGGCCTAGCCTATACCTCGAAGGCCGCCACAAGTCCCGCGAGCACCATCGGCGCGCAGAAGTATTTGAGGGAAGCAGTTAGGTTGGACCCTAGATTCGCTGGCGCTTGGGCGCTCCTTTCCTATGTCGATGCCCTCAGTCTCTATACCTTTAATTTTCAATCGACCTCCGATTTGATCGACGAGACGCGGCACGCCGCGGAAACTGCGCTCGCTCTTCAGCCTGATCTGGGCGAGGCGCTTCTCGCCAACGGCTATTATTACTTTGCGTGTCTGAAAGATTATGACAATGCCACCCGGTTTTTTGAGAAAGCAAAACGAGTATCTCCGAACAACAGCCGGGTGCCTGAGGCCCTAGCCTACGTCACCCGCAGACAAAGCCGATGGGAACAAAGCAATTTGTATTTCAACGAGGCGCAGCGTCTCGACCCGCGCAATGCCAGCCTGCTGACGCAGCAGGCACTCTCCTTCATTCACCTGCGCCGTTTTGAAGATGCAGTTCGCAAGCTTGATCAGGTCCTTGATATTACGCCGGACGATGTCGACATCGTGGCGCTGAAGGGGGCGATTGCGCAAGCAAAGGGAGATCTGGCGCGAGCCGCCTCGCTCCTCGCCCCGCTTGATCCAACGGCTGATCACTCTGGCGCCTTGGAAACCAAAGCCTACCAGGCCATCTTGGAACGTCGACCTGCGCCGATGATTGCCAGACTGAAGGAGGTTCTGGCGAAACCGGATCCGGCCTTGGGTTACATCAACGGCGAACTGAGATTTTGGCTTGGCTGGATGCAAGATGTGGGAGGCGACCACGCCGACGCCCGGGCGACCTGGCAAGAGGCGCGAGATGAGCTCCATACCTTCCTCGATAACCAACCCCACAACCTGATGTTGCTTGGCGATCTGGCGCTGACTAATCTGGGTCTTGAAAATAGAGCGGAGGCCATGGCAGCCGCCAAGCGGGCCGCCGTCGTCATCTCAGCCCAAAAGGACGCGGTTAGCGGCCCAATTCCAATTGAAATCATGGCGCGGGTCACGGCACGTACGGGAGATCCGGATCGTTCCATTGCAGCCCTGCAGAAGTTGCTCTCGTTGCCTTATGATGGAGCCCTGGGTTTAAGCGTTCCGCTGACGCCGGCCCTTCTCCGGTTAGATCCAATGTTCGACTCACTCCGTGCCGACGAGCGATTTAAAAGCTTGGCCTTCTCCGATCGGGCCAAGTGAGTCGAGTCGGAACAAGCGCAAGTGTTATCCCTCGGTCGTCGCAGCGCTCTGCGAATCGCCGGATCGCTGTCGAGCCGCCTCCCACATCGCGGTGCATTCAAAATGATATATCACTTTCTTTGGCTCAAGCCCGGCAGCCAACCGATTCCGCATGAGTTGCAGCATGGTGATGGCGTCTTCACGCTTTTGGTTCACTTGTCCGGCGGGAAGCCATTGTTCGAGCGCCGTTGCATCTTTATCAGATAGGCCGCTTCTCCGAGCCTGACTAAGGAGTAAGGAATAAGTGCGCTCTGGGTAAAAAGTGTTTTTGGCGAGTTGTTCTAACTTCATCTGCGCACCAGGTGAGATAACGCCAAGGCGCTTCGCTTTCTCGAGTGTTTGACGGATGTTAACCATCGCTTCGGATCCGGCGCGGAAGTCCATCTCCGCGGGCGCGTGGACCAAGGCGACCTCATCGTCATCTTCAAGGATGTTGTCACGATACATCTCGAAAATGGTTCCCACACCTTCCATTCCGAAGGCAAGCAACTCAGCTGCACGCAGCGCTCCCATACTTGCGCTGCCAAACACGTGTATCCCGCGACTCATAGCCCAGAGGATTTCCTTGTGACGGACAGCAGGAGTAAAGTGGAAGTAGCCGTCGATAATCCCGATTGCGCGCGGTTCCTTCAGAGCCGCGCGATAGACGTCACCTTCCGCCGCTGGCGGCAAATACAAAGCATCCAGATGCCGACGAGCCTCAGTCGGAGAGATAGTTGGGCCGGTGAAGACACACGCAGTCATGTTGGCACCTCGAGGATTGCCTGTCCGCGTTGTCCGGGAACATAGCCGGGCACGATCATGGCTTCGAGCCCCGGCACGATGACCCGAACAACCGGTATGCCAAACTCTTTCCTGGAAAGGTCCACTACGATTACCTGGTCGAAACCTGCGTTTTTCACGCATCGGAGTTCCCACTCCAAGTCTGCTTCCAATGTGTCCCCCTCAAAATTCGGAACGTCGTGGAAGTTTGTGTGGACTTGCGCATCGGCGGCCGTGGCTATCGCCTCCAGGAGTGACTGATCCGAACATGGATCGTAGGCCTCATTACCGAAGTCATCGCGCGAGCCTGAGACGATAGTTAGTCGCGATTGCGCCGCCTCAGTCAAGTCTCGCGTCAGGGCGACCGCGCGAGAGGGATGGCAGCCAAAGCCGGCTGCGACCTTAGCCGAATACCAAGACTCATTCCCTTCACCCTCCAGCAAATAGCAGACGAATACCGGCAAATTGATTTCAGTCGTGACATTCCAGATTCCTACTTTAGTGTTGGCGACTTCGAACTTCGACAGGAGCTCCTGACAGGTTGGGTCAGTGATACTGCTCAAATCAACGCGGCCTATTGTCAGTCGTTCCTCCCCACGAAACTTCCACAAGGTCGTGGCGTCACGTTCGACGAGCTCGCAAAGGCCGTGCGTGATTGCTTCAAGCAGATGATTGCCTGAGGCCAGCCCATTCGAAGTCGCATTAAAGCAGCCATGACCCTCGGGTGACGGAATCGTGAAATTGGTATGAACGGTTTCGTATGGAACCAACACCGTCTCGTCGTTCAAAAGGTTACGACCTTCCGCCCAGAGAAGGCGCAGGTTCGGGTGAAAGCGCGAGTCAACCATGCGCGCAAGCTTCCGTGGCTCCGCGAGCTTGTGTTGGTAACGCAGTTCTTCATAAGTGGCGAGCCGGAGTGGAAGGGTGATCGTCTCCGCATGATACAACTCAGTCGCCTCCATCAGGCCGGAGGCGCGGGCACTCATCAGATCGACTCCTTTCCCCTGAGATACTGCCAATGACCTTGAATTGGGCCGGCATACCATCACGACCGGAATTCCGATGTTGTCCAACCCGGTGACGTTGGCGACGCGTGTGATACCCATCACCGGGGCCAGGCGCATCACCCGCTTCACGGTCTGCTCCAAGGACTGGGATCGGTGCGTCCCGATTCGCCAAGCCTTTGGAGTAGGTCCGGCCGAATCCGAACTTTCGCCGCCTAGAGGGGGTGGCACTGCTAATCTGGCACTACTCGTGGGAGGTAGAAATGGACATTATGTGTCTGACCCTTCGCGTCGCGCTCGAGATCGTGTTTTGAGACTAAATCCGATAGCAATGCTTCTGCTTTAGTTACAATCGTGTCGGCTTCTTCGTATAGGTTTGCCTTAAGTTGGAGTGGCTTATTGCCCCTTGTAATTAGGAAATAAAGCTTCCCATCCGTGCCGCGGACTAGCGTTGCGGGTATCTTCGGTTTTGGTGCACTTTTAGTTTTCGCCATGATTCACCTCGTTTCTGGTTGGTTTTTAACTTGGTTATGACGCATGCGATCAATTTGTCGAGCCATTTTTTGAGAATTCGGTCAAAATGGCTTCTTGGCGTTAAACGAGTCGGTCGAGGAAACAGGTGCAAAATTTTACTTCTTCACGGCTTTACGGTTTTGTGTAAGTTGCGGCGGCGCAAGGTTTATCGCGTCGCGACCGGGTACGTCGTTCTGACCATTTCGGAAGGAAAGCGTGCGTCGCGAGGGCAAACGGGTAAGGGTAAACGTGCGGATGATCTACGCATCGAATGACGCGCATTTGTGGAGCGGTTTCTTCGGTCGCGAGCTGGCGGATGTTTTCGCCATTGAGAGTTATCTCGCGCTGGAGATCTCAGCTTGATCTACGCCGGTCTCGGGCGCTGCGACGAAGCGAGCGCCGAAGGAAAATGCGCGGTCGAATTGCTGCCCGAATCGAAGGACGTTTTCGATGGTCCGATTCTCGCGGTCAGCCGGGCGCGAATCGCCGTCAGGCGTGGCGACCACGCCAGCGCGCTCTCCCGGCTCGCGCGTTCGCTGCAAATCAAAGCTGGCATCACCTTGGCTGAGCTCCGCCACGACCCGACATGGGATCCGTTACGCAGCGATCCGCAATTTCAGCGGCCTATCACGAAGAACGGCAAACGCGGTTGAACGCCGGCAGGAGAACTTGCGTCCAAGTCATTCATGCAACGAGACTAGGACGTCGATGAGTTCGTTTTTCGAAGAATTAAAGAGACGAAAAGTTTACCGGGTGGCAGTGGCCTACATCATCGCCGCCGGCGGAATTATTCAACTCGCATCCGCCGTTTTTCCGGCTTGGGAATTGCCGAATTGGGCCCTTCGCTTGACGGTGGTTCTGCTGCTCATTGGATTCCCGCTCGCCCTTGTGCTGGCCTGGGCTTTTGACGTTACTCCGCAAGGAATCCGGACCACGCCCACGCTGCCGATCAATCCGGATGCCGCGGTCGGACAGGGTCATCGCCGTCGCAATATCGTGTTACTGGTGGGATCGGGCGTGCTCGCTTCCGCGATCGCGGGTCTTTTCCTCCTGCCCAGGGCCGACGCCACGAAGATGGAAAAGTCGATCGCGGTTCTGCCCTTTGAGAATCTCAGCGAAGACAAAGACAACGCCTTTTTCGCGGACGGCATCCAGGACGATATCCTGACGAATTTGGCCAAGATCGGAGACCTGAAGGTGATCTCACGCACTTCTGTCATGGCCTATCGCAACAAGCCAGCCAGCGTCCGGGAAATCGGCAAGGCGCTGGGAGTTTCGGCGATCTTGGAAGGCAGCGTCCGCAAGATCGACAACCGGGTCCGAATTAGCGTGCAGCTCATCAACGCCGAGAACGACCATCATATCTGGGCGGAGGACTACGATCGTGAACTGACCGACGTCTTCGCCCTTCAGACCGATCTCGCACAGAAGATCGCCAAAGAATTAAACGCCCATCTTTCTCCGAGCGAAAAGGAGCACGTGATGCGCAAGCCGACCGATAACGACGAAGCCTACTTCGCTTTTATGGAGGCCCGCAGTTTGCAGTCGTCGCTGGAGGACGTGGGAAAATTAAAACAGGCGGTGCAGCGCTACGAGCGCGCTCTCGAGCTCGACCCCAAGTTCTTCCTCGCAATGGCCAATCTCTCGATTCTGCACAGCTGGATCTTGCACTTTTTCGAACCGGACTCGGCCGAGCGCGAGGCAGCCAAACGCTATGCGGAAGGCGCCCTCGAGCTGCAGCCGCACGCGCCGGAAGCGCATCTCGCTCTCGGCTATTACTATTACTATGGCAAACTCGACTACGAGCGTGCGCTGCAGGAGTTCGCCATTGCGCAAAATGGTTTGCCTAACGACTCTCAGGTCTATCTTGTCATCGGCGCGATCCAGCGGCGGCAGGGGAAGTGGAAAGAATCGACCCTCAACCTTGAAAAAGCGGTCGCGCTCAACCCTAACGACACCTGGCCGCTGCAGAATTTGTACTTCAATTACCAGATGCAGCGCGACTTTGACGCGGCCAATCGAGTAATCGAACGGGGTTTGGCGCTCGATCCGAAGTCGTTCAGTTTTTGGTCGTTCAAGGCACAAAACGCCGTTGTCCAGCGCGGCGACCTCAGCATTGCGGAAAAGGGCTTGGCGGAATTAAAGGAGGGTGTGCGCTCGGGCGCCGCAACCGCCGTTAGAGACCCGGAATTGCTGGCCAAGGCCGCGGAGGCCCGGGCCAACCTCTTCCTGTTTCAGCGCAAGTATCACGAAGTGCTTGAGGCGGTTGCAGAGTTGCCGAACGAGAAGCTGACGAGTAAGCCTCACGTTTATATCGGGGCGCGGCTCTTCGAAGGTATCGCGCACGAAAAACTGGGGCAGACAACCGAGGCCCGGGCTGCCTTTACCGCGGCCAAGAGCGCCGCCGAATCGTCCCTGCGGGATGGCCCTAACGAACCCTCTCGGCACGCCGCGCTGGCCGACGCGCTGGCCCATTTGGGCGACAAGGAAGAAGCCATCACCGAAGCCAAACGCGCGATCGAGTTGCGGCCCGAATCCGTGGACGCGTTTGAAGGCCCCGACTACACGGAGGCGCTGGCGCGGGTTTACGCATTGACGGGTGGGAATGCGCAAGCGATCGCTCTTCTCGATGGTTTGCTCAGCCGTCCCGGTAATCTCACCCTGTGGTTGCTCAAACTGGATCCGGTATGGGATGGCCTGCGGAGCGATCCGGATTTTCAGCAACTGCTGGCAAAATACGATTCGCGCCGCTGAGGCCGTTCGGCCTAACGACTCGCGACGGGTGCGAGTCGGGCTACATTCCAAGCGAGATGAGATACGACCTGATCGTGATCGGCGGCGGACCAGCCGGATATGTCGGAGCCATTCGCGCCGCGCAACTAGGGAAGCGCGTCGCCTGCGTCGAGAAGGAGCGAGCCGGCGGCACCTGCCTGAACTGGGGCTGCATCCCGACAAAATCGCTTTTGCGCAATGCCGAGCTTTTCCATCTGATGAAGCATCGGGCGGGTGACTTCGGCTTCAAGTTCGAGGGCCTCTCCTACGACTGGAGCAAGGTGATCAAGCGTTCACGGGATGTCTCGGACAAAAACGCGACCGGGATCGAGTTCCTCTTCAAGAAAAACAAGGTCGATTACATCCTCGGTGAAGCCTCGATGGAGAAGACCGGTGAAGTCGAAGTCAAACTGGCCGACGGGAAAAGTGAGAAGCACACCGCAAAAAAGATCTTGGTCTCAACCGGTGTCGTCTCGCGACCGCTGCCGGCTCTTCCCTTCAACGGCAAGACTGTTATCGGGAGCCGCGAGGCGATGATCCTGGAACCGCAGCCGAAAAGCATGGTCATTATCGGGGCAGGCGCGATCGGGGTGGAGTTTGCCTATTTCTATAACGCTTTTGGGACCAAGGTGACGTTGATTGAAATGTTGCCTAACGTCTTGCCGGTCGAGGACACGGAAGTCTCGCAGACCCTGGAGAAAGTGCTCACGAAACAGGGGATCAAGATCCTGACCAATACGAAGACGACAAAAACCGAGAAAACCAAGCAGGGCGTGAGCGTGATGGTGGAAGGGAAATCATCGGAAACGATCGAGGCCGATGTCTGCCTCGTCGCGATTGGTGTCGTGCCGCTTCTTCCGGGCGGAGAGCTGAAGCTCGATCTGACCGAGCGCGGCTATATTAAAACAAATGATCGCTACGAAACGAATGCCAAGGACGTGTATGCCGCGGGCGATATCATAGGGCCGCCTTGGCTGGCGCCTGTCGCCCGCTGGGAAGCGATCCAGGCCGTCGAAGGCATGTTCGAGAAAATCGAGCCGCGCAAGGTTCGGGAATTTCCCGGCTGCACCTATTGTCAGCCGCAGGTCGCGAGCATTGGCCTAACGGAACGCGCCGCGAAGGAAGCGGGCAAAAAATTCCGGGTGGGAAAATTCCCCTTCAGTGCCAGCGGCAAGGCGCGAGCCATCGGGGAAACGGACGGCTTCGTCAAACTCATTATCGGTGAACCGCACGGCGAAATTCTGGGCGCGCATATTATCGGTCCGGAGGCGACGGAGATGATCGCTGAACTCGGACTCGCGATCACCCTCGAGGCCACCTACGAAGAGATCGAGGCAACGATTCACGCGCACCCGACGCTAAGCGAATCGGTGCACGAGGCGGCTGGGCAGGCTTTCGGCCACGCCATTCATCTCTAACGCCCGGGCAGGCGCGCCTTCGTTAGGCTTTCTTGCTACTAACGAAGACGATAATGCCGCCCACTAGGCAGAGGCCCCCGGCGATCAACCCGATCGGGACCGGATGCTCCTGCTGTTTGTTGATCTCCAGGGGCCCGAGCTTGGCCACATTCTCTTTCGTCGTGAAGCTTGTGTAGCCTCCGTAGGCCAGCAGGATGACTCCAAGAACAACGAGGATGAGCGCGAACACGCCGCTGGAATTCATTGATCGACGTCTAGATTCCGCGCCGGCCGGAGACCAAATTGATGATCAGCACGATGACAGCAAGCACGAGAAGGATGTGAATGAGTCCTCCAAATGCAAAACCGCCCAACCATCCGAGCAGCCACAGCACCAACAGAATAACGAATACAGTCCACAACATAATTTTCCTCCGGTTTAGGTTTCTCTTCCTTCGTGCGTGAGCGCGAAAGCGCGCTTATTTTCCATAAGGTTTTTTTTGGGATTTTACGTCTATCGCTAATTTTCGGCTCGTTGAGGGTCAAATTTGCATCGGCAGTCGCGCATCCAATTCGAAAAATATGCCACTGCCGGGGCAGTCAGGCAGGCCCGAATCGCAGCCGCGGCCACGGCGAAGTCTGCGGTCGAGGTGGCGCGGCCAAAATCTCCTTCGTTAGCCAATGTCCTGGAGGGGAAACTTGAGCTTAGGAATCGCCTGGCGAGTTAGAATTTTCCGCGCGAAATGCTTCCCGAGACGGCTTCTAGCTCGCCGCTTCGGATTCGGCCAGCGCCGCCCGCACATTCCAGCGATGCCGCTCCAGCCGCTGGCGCGCCCGCGCATAACCGCAGCCGGCCAGTTGGGCCAACATCCGCGCCGCGCGATCACGCAATTTGTCGTTCGTCGGGTGGAGATCGATCATCAGGTTGCCGTGCACCCGTCCGAGCTGCACAAGCGCGCCGGTCGAGAGAATATTGAGGGCGACTTTCGTCGCCGTGCCCGCTTTCAAGCGAGTCGAACCGGCGATCAGCTCCGCTCCCACTGGCAGATCGATCCTCAGATCGTAATCGTTAGGCAAGCGAACTGTCGACGCCTGGCAGGTCAGTAAAATGATGCGCGCGCCGACCTTCCGGGCTCGCTGGAGCGCGCCGCGAACGAAAGGCGTCCGGCCACTGGCCGAAATCCCGCAAACCACATCGGCGGCGCTTACTCCGCGCTCGCTGATTGCCCTGACGCCGGCCGCGGCGTCGTCCTCCGCGCCTTCCGCGCTGCGATGCAACGCGCTCGCGCCGCCGGCCATGATCCCTTGCACCAATTCCGGCGGCGCGCCGAAGGTGGGTGGGATTTCGCTCGCGTCGAGCACACCCAATCGTCCGCTCGTCCCCGCGCCGACATAGAAAAGCCGGCCGTTATTTTTCAGCCTGGTTGCGATCAATTCGATCGCTGCGGCCAATTGCGGCGCGGCCGCGCGCAGCGCTTCGTGCCCGAATTGCTCTTCTTCGACGAAGAGATCGACAAATTTTCGAATCGTTAGGCGATCGAGATCAAGGGAATGCGGATTGGCTTGTTCGGTCGACGCGAAAGGAATTTCGACGGTTGGTCGCTCGTAAGGCGGCGCACACGCCGGGTTGCGCCCGAGCGCCAACCAGGCTGCGCCCACGGCGGACGACTTTTCCTCGACGAAAACACGGGAGGTCAGCAAGACCTCCGCTAACTCCCGTTCAAACGTGTCGACATAAATGGAATGACCGCGAAACAGCCCGCCAAGGAGTGCGATGGGCGGGGAGGAGTAGCCCAGGCGCTGCGCGACCGCGGCGGTGTATTTCGCGAGGACGCGCGCCCCGGAGCGCAGGATGTCCTTTACCTGTTCATGCCCGGCGGCGGCGACGGAAAAGACCACCGGTGTGAGCGCGGCAATTTCCATCTTGCCGGCCGTCTGCGCCCAGCGAACGAGCTCGGTCAGGTCGTTCAGGCACAGAGCGCGCAGAATTTCGGTCGCCAGTTCGCCGCCCCGGCGATGAAGATCGTATTCCCGCAGGACGGCGCGCAGAGTTTGAACCGACAAATAATATCCGCCGCCGGCATCGCCAAGGATATGTCCCCAGCCGCCGGCCCGTTCGACCCGATCGTTGTATCTCCCGGTGACGGAAGATCCGGTCCCGGCATTGACCGCAATGCCGTTATCTGATCCGAAGGCCGCGGCAAACCCAGACTCCCTATCGCTGCCAGCGACAATGATGGCCTCGGGCCAGACTTCGGCGCCGAGCCTTGCCAGTTCGGCGCGATCCGCCGACGTACCGCAGCCCGCGAGGAATGCGCCAACTCGCTTCACCGGCCGAGGCATTTCGCGCCACAGGTCGAGGATTCGCCCCCGGCTCGTTAGGCGAAAATTAGTCGGCGGCAGCTGACCTTCCTCGAGGAGCTGGAGCGAGCCGGCATTTGTCTCGAACAGCGCCCAGGAAGTGCGGGTGCCGCCTCCTTCGATCCCCAGGACTCTTTCCTTTGCATCTGCCATGGAACGCGGAGAACCTGCCGCTGCTCTCCGCCGCCGGCCACCGGAGATTGCCGATTGCGTGGCGATTTGTATGATCGCTCATGGCGGAAACGAAAGCTTCAGCGGCCAGGCGCATCGCGGCCTTGCGGACGGAGATCGAGGAACATAACCGTCGCTATTACGAGGAAGCGGCGCCGACCATTTCGGATCGCGATTACGATCGTCTCTACCGCGTACTAGCCGACCTCGAGCAGCGCCATCCGCAATTCGCCGCGGCTGATTCGCCGACCCGACGGGTGGGCGGCGCGCCGCTCAAGGCTTTTGCCCAGGTCACGCATCGCGCGCCGATGCTGAGCCTCGACAACACCTACTCGGAGGAAGAGGTCGGCGCCTTTTACCGGCGAATGGAAAAGCTTTTGCCTAACGAAAAGATTCCGGTCGTAGTGGAACCGAAGGTCGACGGAGTGGCCGTCTCGCTTCTTTACGCAAAGGGCCGGCTGAGATATGCCGCCACCCGCGGTGACGGCACAGCGGGCGACGATATCACGCAAAATATCCGCACCATCCCGACCGTGCCGGAGGAGTTGGAGGGCGCAGCCCCGGAGATCTTCGAGGTGCGCGGCGAGGTCTTCATGACGAAGGAAGGATTTGCGAAACTAAATGCTGAGCGGAGCGAGGCCGGTCTGCCGGTTTTTGCGAATCCGCGTAACTCCGCCGCCGGCTCGCTCAAGCAACTCGATCCCGCGATCACCGCCCAGCGGCCGTTAGGCGTGATTTTTTACGGCACCGGCGCGGTCGAGGGGATCGACCTTACGCATCATTCGCAGTTGTTTTCCCTCCTCGAAAAATTTGGTCTTCCTTGCAGCAAGGTCTGGTGGCAGGCGGAATCGCTCGAGGAAATTCTGAGCCGGATCCGCGAACTGGACAAAGTGCGTCACGGTTTCGTCTACGAAACTGACGGTGCCGTTGTGAAAGTCGATTCTTTCGCGCAGCGCGAGTCGTTAGGCATGACCGCCAAGTCGCCGCGCTGGGCGATGGCCTTCAAGTACGAGGCCGAGCAGGTGGAAACGAAGTTGCAGGACATTCTTATCCAGGTCGGCCGAACCGGCGTCCTCACCCCGGTCGCCGCACTTGAGCCGGTATTCGTCAGCGGCAGCACGGTGGCGCGCGCGACCCTGCATAATGAAGATGAGATTGAGCGGAAGGACATTCGGATTGGCGATACGGTGGTGATCGAGAAGGCCGGCGAAGTCATTCCTGCCGTGGTGAGCGTGCGGACCGATTTGCGCGACGGCTCGGAGAAGAAGTTCCGGATGCCGGCGAAATGCCCGGTGTGCGGGAGCAAGGTGGTGAAAGACGAAGGGCAGGTCGCGGTCCGCTGCGTCAATGCGCAGTGCCCGGCGCAGTTGAAGCGGCGGATCGAACATTTTGCCTCGCGCGGAGCGATGGATATCGAGGGGCTGGGCGAAGCGATGGTCGAACAGCTCGTGGGCAAGGAACTGGTGCGAGAGGTTAGCGACATTTATCGCCTAACGAACGAACAATTGGCCGGTCTCGAGCGGATGGGGGAAAAGAGCGTGTCGAACCTGCTCGCTGCGATCGAGCGAAGCAAGAAACAGCCGCTCTGGAGACTGCTCTTCGGCATCGGGATCCTGCATGTCGGAGTGAGCGCGGCGCGGGCTCTGGTCGATCATTTTCCGCACCTGGACGCCCTCATGGAAGCGCCTGGGGAGGAATTGCAGCGCATCCCGGATGTCGGTGAAGTGGTGGGGGCGAGCATCGCCCAGTTTTTTCGCGAGCCGGGTAACCGCGAAGTGATAGAGAAACTGCGCGCCGCCGGATTGTGCCTAACGAGCCAGCCGAAGAAGGCTGCGCCAGGCGACTCCAAGATCGGGGGAGCGACCTGGGTGATCACCGGAACCCTGAGCGAACCGCGGGAGCAGATCGCCGAACAGATCGTGGGACAGGGTGGGAAGGTGAGTGGGAGCGTCAGCAAAAAGACGAGTTACGTCCTGGCGGGCGAGGAAGCCGGGAGCAAGCTGGAGAAGGCCAGGAAACTGGGCATTCGCATCCTGAGCGAAGCCGAGTTTCGGAAGTTGCTTTGAGCGCCGCGCTACTTGGGCCGCGTGTCGAGGCGGAGCGGAACGACCGATTTTTTGCTCGGGCCTAACGCCATCGCTTCCGGCTTGCTTGAAGCAGCCTGGACGTTAACGGTCAGCTTCTCGTTGCCACGCACGACAGTGATCGGAACGGAGTCGCCAGCGCTGATAAAGAACGAAGCGTCGATCACGTCTTCCGGTTGATGGACCGTCACTTTGCCGACCTGAAGGAGGATATCGCCGGGCTGTAATCCGGAACCGGATGCTGGAGTGTTTTCCCGGATCTGCGTCATCTCCGCGCTTGAGCCTTCGACCGGATTCTGTGCCTCCTGCACATCGATCCCGATCCAGCCGTGGCGTGCGTCGCCGAAGCGGACATAATCGCGCCGGATTTTCTCCGCGGCATCGATCGGAAGGGCATAGCAGGCGGACCCGCTATCAACACTACTCACGAGAATGCCAACGACTTCACCCTTGAAATTCAGAAGGGGCGCACCGGCTTCACCGCGCTGGGTCGCGAGGTTGACCCGGAGATGGGTGGTTGAAAAATAGCGGCCCAAATATTTCCGATCGAATCCCGCGATCATGCCGAAGCTCGGCGATTCGGGCAGGTCGAGCGGGTAACCGATCGCCACGACCGGCGTGGCCAGGCCGAGCTCGGATGATTTGCCAATGGGAAGAAAGGGCGTGGCCGCATCGACTTTGAGAATTGCGATTCCGCTGCGCAGATCGGCCATCAACTGCGTGGCGTGGTATTTTTTCCCCTGGAACTGGACGGTAAAATGGTCCGCCTCGCCGCCGACGGAATAAGAGGTGTAGATCGTACCGGTCGGATCGACAAAGAAGCCGGTCCCGGAAAGTTCGCTGTGCTCGTCGACGGCGTGGATCTTGACCACGGCATGGCCGCAGCGCTCGAAAATGGCTTTGACCTCGCGGCTGATGGCGCCGGCGGTGTCCTCCTGGGCGTAAAGGACCGGCAGACTAACGAGGGCGAGCAGACTAACGAATCCCGCTATGCGCCCGCGTGGGCAGAACGATCGCCGGGACCCGCTAAAACTTGAAAGACGGCTCATAACTCACGGGCAACCGATCAAGCACATAACGCGGCGGCGTCGAGGCTCGGTGAGTATAGGCGCTGTCATTCACTTGACGGGAGAGATCGGGCCCGAGGCTGCGGGACGAGAGTGGCGAACTGAGAGTGAAGACATCTGCCACTCGGTCGGTCGACATCTGATCGATCACACTTTGGTGGGAGGGGGGCGCGGAAGCAATATCCGCCGTCGCGATGTCGGAAGAGGGTGGGGCCTGATAAACCTTGAGCGACACCACCGCGGCGCAGACCAGAACAGCCGCGAGGGCCGCCGGGTAGGAGGTAAGCGACGGGATGTTCAGGCGGAAAAGAGAATCGGAAAGGCGCTGCCAGAGCACACTCCAGACCGGCTGGCGGAGGAGCTCATCGCGTTGGCGGCGATGGAATTCATGGAGAAAATTTTCGAAGTAACCGGGCGGCGGTTGCTCATACTTTTTCAAGCGAAGCAATTTACCGATATCGTTTTCGTCAAAGTTGTCCATGCGTGCTGCGAGTTTTAACCAACGGGGTTTTTGCGGAATTCGTCCAGATAATTTTGCAGTTGGCGATTCGCGTAGAAGAGCCTTGATCGCACTGTTCCCTCGGAAACGCCAAGAATTTTACTGATCTCGGCGTGTGGCATTCCTTGAATATGAAACATGGTGACGACCGCCCTGTGTTCATCTGACAGCTTCATCATCGCCTCGTTCAATCTTTGCTGGAGCTCACCGAGGTCCGCTTCCCGCACCGGACTGGTGGTCGAAGTGAGCTCGATGAATTCTTTGTCGTTCTGGATGCTGGCATCGACGTCGTCCAGGCTGAGGTGATAACGGCGGCCGCGCTTCTTCAGGAAGTTGAGCGTCATGTTGACCGCGATGGTGTGGATCCAGGTGTAAAAGGACGATTTGCCGCGAAAACCGTTGATCGCGCGGTAGGCCTTGGCGAAGACATCCTGGAGCATGTCGTTCGTGTCCTCGTGGTTCGAGGTCATGTTGTAGACGAGGCCGTAGAGGCGCGGGGAATATTTCACGACCAAATCATCGAACGCCGCCGCCTCGCCCGCCTGAGCGCGCGCGACGAGCGGTTGGTCTTCGTCGATTCGCGGTTGATCCATGGGCTCCCGACTACGTTTAGCACGCGCGGGAACACCCGACGATAGCAAATCGGTTAGGCGACGGGGGGCCGGGAGCGCGACAGCGGGCGTCATCGTTTAGCGGCGATCACGCACCGAAAGGAGCCAGAGCAGGTTGCCGAGCGTGGCGATGAAAGCAGCCACATAGGTCCAGGCCGCGGCGTTCAGGACCTTGTTCACGCCGACCGCTTCGTTGCCCGGCTGGATGATGCCCATCTGCCCGAGGATGATTTTGGCCCGGCGCGAGGCGTCGAACTCGACCGGGAGGGTGATCAACTGGAAAACGAGCAGCGCCAGGTAGCAATAGATGCCGATCGTGATCAGCCCCGTGATGTGAAAAAAGATGCCGCCGATGATGGCGAAAGGCAGAATGCGCGAGGCGATGGAGGTCACCGGCACGATCGCCATGCGCGCCTTGAGCGGCGCATAAGCCTTGGCGTGTTGAATGGCGTGGCCGGTCTCGTGCGCGGCGATCCCGAGGGCCGCGACCGAGGGCGTATTGTAGACGTTGCTTGAAAGGCAGAGCCGTTTCTGCGTCGGGTCGTAATGGTCACCGAGGTAATCGTTGATCTCGAGCACCTCGACATCGTTGATGTTGGCCGCCTGCAAGATCTCCCGGGCCGCTTCCGCGCCGGTGATATTGGAGCTCGCGCGGACCGCGCCCCATTTCTTAAACGCGCCGCTCACGCGGAATTGCGCCCACATCGCAATGAGCAACGGAATTCCGACGAGGAAGAGGTAGTTGGATGTGAACATCCCGCCACCATAAAGTTGAGGTGCGTACATTTCGATGGATAAAGTGAGTCCCCGGTTTAGACGCCTGAAGGCGCGCGATGTTCATTTCCGCACATCTCCACGAGGCAAATCGCCGCTCCACTTGCGCCCGGCGAGGCCGCTCTTCCAACAATCCTGTCGAACTAGATCTCGAGGCGGTGTTCGAAGCGCGAGAGCATACGAATGCCGCTCTTGGTAATTGCGGCCACGTCTTCGGTGCGGACTCCACCGAGCCCGGGATAATAAAGTCCCGGTTCAACCGTCAATACCTGGCCGACTTTGAAAACGGTTTTCTGAAAACGCGGGTGTTCGTGAATTTCCAATCCGAGTCCGTGACCGGTACCGTGGAAAAAGCCGGTCTGCAGTCCATCGCGCAGCTCGGTCGGGTAACCCTGGTCGGCGAAGAATTGCTTTACTTCCTTGTGCAATTTGAGGCCGTCCACGCCTGGTTTCATTTTCTTCAACGCCAACGCCTGACCGGCGTTGACCGTTTCCCAAAGGCGGCGCTGCTCGTCACTCGCCCGGCCGCGCACGACCGTTCTCGTCAGGTCGCCGTAGTAGCCGCTCGCTCCCGCGCGCGGAAAAATATCCATGATGATGAGGCTATTTGCTTTCAACGGCCCATGTCCGCGCTCGTGCGGATCGCAGGCCTGGTCGCCGCCAGCCACGATGGTGTTTGCCGGCAAACCGCCCGCTCGTAAAACGGCAGTGTCGATCTCGGCGCGGAGCAATTCAGAGGTCAGGACTTTGCCCGACCATTCCAGCTTTTGCCCCTTTCCGGGCTTTGAGCGCTTGAGCACTTCGATGCCCCGCGCCATCCCGGCTTCTGTGATTTCGAGCGCCTTGCGCATGAGACGCAACTCCGGTTCGCTCTTCGCTTCGCGCGCCGGCCAGAAGAGGTCGTTAGTCGGTTGCAGTCGGATGTTTTTCGACTCGAGTTCACGAGCGTAACCGAGTGGAAAATTCGCCGGCACGACCGCCGAGCGGACTTTTCTTCTCGCCAGGAAATGGGCCAGCACTTTCTCGTAAGCGGGCGCCTTGCTGCTGTTGCCCTGCACTTCTTTTTCGAAAGCGCTGTAAGGCACGAACTCGTCCGCCTCCGCCTGTTTGCGGCCGCGATCGATCTCGAGATCGCTCAGAACCAGGGTCCGCTTTCCATTTTGCTCGAGGAAGATAAAAGGATCGGGGGCGAAGAAGCGGGTCGCGTAAAGCATGTCCGCATCGGTCTCGCTCGCGGCCACGATGAGGCGGGTTTTATTGTTTTGTTTTTTCATAACTCGGGTTTTTGATAGATCGGCGCGGATCATTCGACGGTCGTTGACCGGGATGATCCAGTCCAAGGTAGCGTGAGCTTTCAGCTTGCGCGGTTCAAGACTGCCAGCTGGAAGCTTGCGCTATCTTAACTCCTTCGCACGACCAACTGCCGGCGCAAGATCCAGTGCAGAAGCCAGAGAAGCAGCAGGCTCGAGCCGACCAGGATCGCGGTGTTGAAAGCGAAGACGCTGACGGTCAGAAAGGTGCCCGACGGAGTCCCAGGCTTGGCGGCGCCGAAGTAACGTTTCTGCACGCCAAAAAAGACGTTCGGTTTTCCGCCGCGCCGATAATCGTTTTGTTCCATTTCGGCGTTCGCGATCAGGTCGGAAATTTTCTGGTTCACGAAAAGCTGCTCGGCGGTGATCGGGCCGTTCGCGTTCTTAAAGGCCGCCCGATGGAAAGATATTTTGTCGCTCAGGACGCGATCGATGATGTCCAGGTAGCGCTTCAGATCGTGCACGTTTTGCGCCTCCAGGCCGGAGAGAACGGCGAGTGTTTCTTTCAGGTCGTCGAGTCGATGCGGATCGCCGGGAGTTGATTCGTGCCGGGCCACGATCGTATCGATCTGTGTCTGCGCTTCGTCCTGCCGTTTCGTGAGGGGATTTAATTTCGCCTGCGCCACGACGAGCTCCTCGTAGGACCAGCGCATGGCAACGAACTCGCAGATAAATGGAACCTGGAGGCGGCTGTCCATCTTGGTGGTTTCGTCGCTGTTCGGGTGCTCGTGGAACCAGCGCGAGAAGGTGTAAACGAGACCGAGGTTCCGGTTCATGTCCTCGTATTTGATCATCGCGCCGCCCATGATGATCTGCGGAATGAGGACGAGCGGAACAATGTTGGCGGCCGTTTTCGGGTCGGCCACGAGGGCGGAAATAACCAGGCCTAACGACACTCCGCTCATCGCGGTCATGAAGACGATCGCGAGATCGGCCCAGAACATGCCGCGGATCTCGAGCAGGTAATTGCCGATCAGGACAAAAAGGATGCACTGTACGAGCGCGAATACGCCTAACGAGATCGTCTTGGCAAAAACGTAATAGGTCAGGCGGACATTGAGGTTGCGTTCCCGTTGGAGAACGGCCCGGTCCCGGATGATGTCGTCCGCGCTGTTCGTGAGTCCGAGAAACATGGCTACGATCAGGGTGAGGAAGAGGAAGGTCGGGATGTGATAAGCCGAGGCGAAATCGTATTTTCCGCTGTCGGAATAGCGCAGGATGGTGGCGATGAGAAGCGCAAGAAAGGGCGCTACGCCGATCGTAATCACGAGGTTGGCCCGGTTACGCAACTTGCTCGTGAACGCGCGTCGCAAGAGGGTGCGCAACTGCGTCCACTCGTCGTGCCAACGGATCGGCTCGCGCACTCTTTGCGGCGGGGCGGGCGGGAGTGGCAGGACCGGGTCGCGCCGGAGCGGGATCTGTTTGACGTCCTGGATGAGACGGAAAGCCTCGTATTTATCACGCCAGAATTCCGGCGAGTAACGCCGCGCCGGCATGAGCTGGCCGCGATTGTTCTCCTCGTAAATGATGTCACCGCTCAGGTCGCGCAGCGGTGTCTCCAGCACATCGAAAATGAATTCCGGTCGGGTCGTGCCGCAGGCCGCGCAGGCGCCGAGGTCGGCGCCGAATTGATGCTGATGTTCCGCCTCCGCGAAATAGCGCAGCATGTCGGTCGGCGTGCCGAAAAAGACGAGGCGTCCGCCCTTGTCGAGCAGGATCGCCTTGTGAAACATCTGGAAAATTTTCGAGCTCGGCTGGTGAATGGTAACCACGATGATCTTGTTGTGCGCCATCCCGCGGATGATCTCGATGACGTGTTCGGAATCCTTGGAGGACAAACCCGAGGTCGGCTCATCGAAGAGGTAAACGTCGGCCGAGCCAATCATATCGAGGCCGATGTTGAGACGTTTCCGCTCGCCGCCACTGAGCGTCTTTTTGACCGGGCTGCCGACGATGCTGTCGCGTCGCTCGCTCAAGCCGAGTTCGATCAGCTTTCCCTCGAGCCGCCGCGTGCGATCGCGCCGGGAAAGGTGCGGCGAGCGGATGGCGGCGGCGAACTGGAGGTTCTCGCCAATCGTCAGGTGCTCATCGAAAGCGTCGTCCTGCGGGATGTAGCTGACGTAACGTTTGAGCGCGTCGAGGTTGTCGTAGAGCGGCTGGCCATTGAGCAGAATCTCGCCGCGGCTTGGTTGCAATTGGCCGCCGAGAACCCGCATGAGTGTGCTCTTGCCGCAACCGCTCGCGCCCATCACGCAGACCAGTTCGCCTCGATTCAGGGCGAAGCTGATGCCCTCGAGTGCGACATCGCTGTTGCTAAAGCGGTGGTTGACATCCACCACCTCGAGACTGCGGATGATGTTGCGCTCTTCCTCAATGATCCGCTCGGAGAAATCGCAGCGCAGAAATTGTCCCACGTCGATCCGAATGGTGTCGCCGTCGACTAACGGTGCTGTCGTTCGGACCGCGACATCGCCGACCATGATCGGGCGATCGGCTTCCAGCACCTCGAGAAGGCCGACGCGTTTATCGTAGTCGCAGGAGATTTTGAGGAGCACATCGCCCGCTGTGCCGGGCGAAAGAAGGATGTCGTCTTCCTCGAGCAGGCTTGGGTTGTTCGAGACGAGGTATTCCGATTTCGAGGCCTTGAGCTGGAAACGTCCGCCGAGTGCTCGCGCCCGGCGCCGCAGGTCGAACAGGTCCATCTCGGTGTCGTTATAAAAAATGATCCGGTCATCGAGCGACGCCTCGACCTGTGTGTTGGCTTGGAGCCGCACGCCGTTGAGTTTTGCGCGGACATCGCGCAGCGCTTTCACCTGCACCTTGAGACCGAAGGTCACCTCGAGGGAACTTTCGCGCGTCCGCGACCGCTCCAGTTCGACCTCGTCCGAGTCCTTGTTCACCCGCACGAAAATCTGCGGGAGTGAGACGTTTTTCTTCGCGTTAAAATAGGTCGCGAGGTCCTGGAATGAGAGAACGTAATCGCCGATCAAAATGCGCTGGCCGGGATAGATCCGGCAAAATCCCCCGCGCGCCAGCGGCCGGCCGCGGACGGACACGGCCTGCGAGCTGTAGTTCTTGAGCAGAATGAGGTCGTGATAACGAAAGGCAAGCAGCCGATCAGTGCCGCTCAGGCTCTTGATCGTGATGTCGGCCGCACCGTTCGCCCCGAACGAAATCGCCTCGAGCGGCGAGGCACCGCGCTGGTAGATCTGTTGGTCGGAATCTTCCGAGGCGTTCAGCTGGTAAACGATGTCGATCGCCTGGGCCGCCATCCCGAGCTGGGACATGAACGAGTAAAAAGCGACGACCTGGTCTTGCTTCAGGCCGGCCTGGGAAATCAGATCATAGAGTTGAACCCCGAGCATGATCTTGCGGTCGGCACTGAGGGAAGCGGCGAGTTTTTGCGCCATTGCGGAAAGATCCTGCTGCTCGTAGAGCGCCTGCCGGAAAAGCATCCGCAGCTCTGAATAAACCGCTTCCGGGTAGTCGTAACGCAGGAAGCCAAGGCTGGAGTCGATCTCTTCCTCGAGCAAAACGCCGTCCGCCTTTGAGAAACTGGCCAGCACCTGGATCAGGAGGGGAAGCAGGTTCGGCCCCTCCGCGACACTGCGCGGTTTGCGCATTGCGCGCCGCATCCAGCGGCGTCCTCGGCGCCGCCATCGGTAGGCGAGAGGAGTGACGAGCTGAACCGCGCGATCGATTTTATCCGCAAAACTAGGCACCGGTTCCGACATGCTGATTAGCGGCCAAGGTAAGTCTGAGCCACGAATGGCGCAATGAAACGCGGGTCCTGCTTTTGCAATGCCAGAGGCTTTATGGTAATTTTCCCGCTCACGCCTCTCCTAGCGTAGCATTTTCTATGGCTCAGCCCGATCCCAATTCCCAAAAAGACAGCAAACGCGGTGGTGACCCGAACTTTAACTGGCGCGGCGTCATCCTCTTTGCGATCGCCTTCGCCCTCATTGGGTTGGCCGTTTTGTTTCGGGGAGGAACCGGCTACGGGACCGAGGAAGATGTCCCTTACAATCGCTTCCTCGAGCTGCTCGAGCATAAGCAGATCGTTAACGATCCGAAATCTCCGCTCCGCCTCGTGGTTGAGGAAGGCCGCCCGACTCAGACTATCCGCGGCGTCTTTTCCCGTCCCGGTGTCGGCAATGCCCCCGCCCAGCAGGTCCCGTTTCGAACTACGATCTACCTGAATTTTACGACCGATCTGCAGGAGAAGCTGGATAAGGCCGGGATGCCGATTGCCATCCGGACCGAATCCAACGTCCTCGCCCAGGCTGTTATCGGCTTCGTGCCGATCGCGCTTTTCCTGCTCATTCTTTACTTCCTCTTCCGGCAACAGATCCGAATGGCGGGTAAAGGCGCGCTTAATTTCGGCAAATCGAAAGCGCGCATGCTGGCGCGGGACAAGAACAAGATCACCTTCAAGGACGTCGCCGGTGTCGAGGAAGCAAAGGACGAAGTCCAGGAACTGGTTGAGTTTCTCCGCGACCCGAAGAAATTTCAAAAACTTGGCGGCCGCATTCCCAAAGGGGTTCTCCTCGTCGGTCCTCCGGGAACCGGAAAAACGCTGCTGGCACGGGCCATTGCGGGCGAAGCGGATGTCCCGTTCTTCTCCATCAGTGGCTCCGATTTCGTGGAGATGTTTGTCGGCGTCGGCGCGAGCCGGGTGCGCGACATGTTTGAACAGGGCAAGAAATCCGCGCCCTGCATTATTTTCATCGATGAAATTGACGCGGTCGGCCGCCATCGCGGACACGGTGTCGGCGGCGGCCACGACGAACGTGAGCAGACGCTCAATGCGCTCCTCGTCGAGATGGATGGTTTCGATACCCAGGAAGGCGTCATTATTATCGCGGCAACGAATCGTCCCGATGTGCCCGACCCCGCTCTGCTTCGCCCCGGCCGTTTCGATCGCCAGATCACGGTCAACCTGCCCGATGTGAAAGGCCGCGAAGAAATCCTGCGCGTCCATTCCAAGAAAGTGAAACTCGCCGAAGGCGTCGAG
>JBPCLI010000112.1:0-10948 GCA_051003415.1 Chthoniobacterales bacterium
AAATTGGCGCCGGAAGAAAAGACGCGGATCACAACCAAGCCGACGGAGAATCCGGAAGCTTACCTGCTTTATCTGCAGGCGAATGAGCTGCTGCGGGTCGCGGCTTCGAAAGAGGAAGCGGTGCAGGCGGACAAGCTCTACGTCCAAGCCATCGCTCTCGATCCGGAGTTTACCCTCGCGCGCGCCCGCGCTTCCATGCTCAACAGTTTGATGTATTCGATTGGGCGCGATCCCGTTCGCAAGGAGAGAGCCCGCACCCTCGCCGAGGAAGCGCTCCTCCGCACCCCGCAGTTGGGCGAAGGACATTTGGCGCTCGGGCTCTGCTATTACCGGATTGAACAGGACTACGCCGCCGCCTTGAAAGAGCTGGCCCTCGCCGGAGCCGCCCTGCCTAACGATGCCGAAGTGCTGGATTTCTCCGGCTATGTTTATCGACGCCAGGGCCGCTGGCAGGAGGCCCTCGCCCTCTTCGCCCGGGCCAAGGAACTCGATCCGCGCTGGGCTCATTTCGACGGGGCGCCCGCGACTGAACTGAGCCTGCGAAATTGGGGCGCCGCCAGAAAAGGCTTCGAAGAGGGACTACAGCTTGAACCGCAGCAGGTCGATGGTTGGGTCGGCCTCGCGGACGCCGAGTTTGGAGGGAGCGGAAAGCCTGAGACCGCCAGGGCCACCCTGGACAGGCTGTCAGATACGCTCAAGAGCAAGCCCGGAGTCGCAAGTATGCGCTGGGATTACGCCATGATGGAGCGTGATTTCAGAGCCGCAAACGAGGTCATTCCGGATCGAGCGCCGGAGGAATTTCCCGCAGTTGAACCAGCGGCCTGGTTCCGGGCCTGTCTAGCCCTGGCGCAAGGCGCTCGGGAAGAGGCGCGTTCCTCGCTCGAGGAAATCAAACCGCTCTACGAAAGCAAGGCGCGCGACCAGCCCGACGATCCTCTTTTTCACTCGTTGTTAGGCAAGCTCTACGCCCTGCTCGGGCAGAAAGAGGATGCGATCCGCGAGGCGCGCCGGGCGGTGGAGCTTTGCCCAGAGACCAGAGACGCCATCGCCGGCCCGCTCTACCAATCGCGCCTGGCTTTTGTCTACGCGCAGACCGGTGAAGTGGAGGAGGCCGTCACTTTACTCAGCCGGCTCCTCACCACGCCGGGGGCCGACGACATTTCCCTGGCCCGTCTCCGCCTCGGCTGGCAATGGGATCCGCTGCGCAACGATCCGCGCTTCCAGGCCCTGCTCGCCGGGCCGGAGCCGGCGACAGTTTATCGTTAGGCCCAAAAATAGATCGCGGCCAGGAGAAGGAAGAGGATGATCGCGGTCATCCACCAGACCGGTTTGATGCCCGCCGGTCTGGGCGACGATCCAAACTCATGCTCGACAAATTCGTCGTAATCAAAATCGTCCCCCCGCGCTCCGAGCGCATCGTCACTCGCCGCTCCTTCCCGCCAGCCGGAATTGTGATCCGCTCCGCACTCCGAGCAAGCCACAGCGCCCCGTGGCACTTCCTCGCCGCAGACCGGGCAAATCTCAGGCGTTTTCGGTGATGTCAGCTTCGCCATCTGGATGCCATTCACGAATCAAGGCCGCCCGTCGCCGTCGGATGGCTTGACCAGATTAACCCAGCTCAGTTTCTCTTCCGGAAAAACGTCACGGTTCGGCGGAAAATCTTCCGCTCGGTCGAGACTGCCGGTCGTGAGATCGATCTCGTTAGGCCGGGAATCGTTTTCGTAGCTCAGGGAAGTGCCACACGCGCCACAGAAAGTCCGCCAGGCCCCGGTGTCGGTGCGATATCGTTGCGGCGTTCCTTGTTCCCAAAGGAAACCCGAACTCGCGACCGTGATCCACGCCACCGCCTGCGCGCCGACAGCCCGCCGGCAATTCGCGCAATGGCAATTTGCCTGGTGCATCGGAGGGCCTTCCGCGCAAAACGGATGGCTCCGCAGTAGCAGTCGCCGGTGATCGACATGGCGACAGGTTGCCCGCGCCTAGCGCTAAAGACGACTTAAAAGATGCCCGCGACGGGAGTTATTGCCGGCCTTGCGTCGCCACGCCGAGCGAGGCCGAGTTGCAAACCCGGCCTCCATTGCCAGAGGCGCCTTCTTTGGAGCAGAACTCAAAAACTCTCTACCCTTAAAGACCCATGTTGGCCAGGATCACCGCCGCCTGGTTCACCGTCGCGAAAAGTTTCGGATGCGAGCTCTCGAGATTCTCGACCGAGGCGGTTAATCCCTTCTGGGCGGCCTCGAGCAGCTTCGGTTGCTTTTCGCTCCGGCTCGCTTCGTGGGCCGAGGCCTCGAGAAAGTGAGCAATGCTGTCCGCGTCTTCCGCCCGGCCGCGCGCCAGCGCGTCGACTTCCTCGCGCAGAGTCGCGATCAATTGCAGGAGTTGCGTGCGCTCGGCCTCTGGCAAACCCGGCGACTCCGCGATTCGCGACTCGATTTTTCGCATGCGCTCTTCCAGCATTCCTGTATTTCCGGCGGCGGCCGCGTGGCGTCAAAAGGATTCGGCCCGGGCCGGTGTGAGGTAGGCCTAAATCCAGCGCAGGTTCTCGACGCCGCTGGTGGCGCCGTTTCCTCGCGGACCGGCCGGAGGATGGAGTAGCCGGCGAGGATGGCGAAGTTAAAGACCGAGGCGAGCCAGAGCGCTCCCCACTCGTTAGGCCGAACGTCAACCACGCGACGGATGAGCTTTCAGTGCGGTGGGGACGGCGAGGAAAGCGCGCCGGCTTCAATCCACCGCGATCGCGACTTTGCCGCGCGCGTGACCCTTTTCGACATAACGGACCGCGTCCGGCACTTCTGCCAGCTTGTAGGTGCGGTCGATCACCGGAATCACTTTGCCCGCCTGCATCAGATCGCGCAGGTAAGTCATGTCGTTCTTGTCCGGGTCGGACATCATCATCTTCATCTCCTGGCGAATGAAGGGTTGCAGGAACATGATCTCGATCACGCGCCCGAAGGGTCCGATCCAATCGCCATCGTTCGGGCCGCCGCCGCCGATCATGAGATACTTACCCGTCGGCGTGAGCGAGCGACGACAGTCGGCTAACGAGTGGTTGGGCACGTTGTCGATGATGAGGTCGTACTGTTTTCCCTGCGCGGCGAAATCTTTTTTCGTGTAATCGACCACTTCGTCGGCGCCGAGCGAGCGCACCATCTCGAGGTTGCGCGTGCTGCAAACGCCAGTGACATGCGCGCCGAGGGTCTTCGCGATTTGGACCGCAAAGGTGCCGACGCCGCCGGAGGCGCCGTTGATCAGGACCCGCTGGCCGGGCTGGATGTGGCCGAAGTTGCGCAGCGCCTGGAGCGCGGTCATCCCGGCGATCTGCACCGAGCCGGCTTGCTCGAAGGTGATGTTGGCGGGCTTGGTCACGATGCCTTTCTCGGTGATGCAGAGATACTGCGCGAAGGCGCCCGTCTTTCCGCCGTAGACCTCGTCGCCGGGTTTGAACTGCGTCACGTTTTTGCCGATGGCTTCGACGGTTCCGGCAAAGTCGACCCCGAGCCGCGATGACTTCGGTTTTCGTAGGCCGATGCCGAGGCGCATGAGGTAGGGCGTGCCGCGGATGAAGTGCCAGTCGTAGGGATTAATCGAGGCGGCGCGGACGCGAACGAGCACTTGGTTGTCGTTTGGAACGGGTCTGGCGATGTCCATCAACTTGAGGACGTCGGCTTGCCCGTAACCGCAGTAGACGATGGCTTTCATCTTCTCGCCCGGCGCGGCCGCGAGCTGCTCGCAATCATTCGTCGATCGCCAGTAGGAGATAAAGAGGAATGCGGCCAGGCCGAGGATTAAGAGGAGAATGGCGATGCCGGTCCACTTCAGGATTCGTTTCAGGATACGTTTCATATGGGTTTTTAGTCGATGGTATTGACGAGCTTGCCGCGGGCGTGGCCGGTTTCGAGGTAGTTGTCGGCGGCGGCGGTTTCCCTGAGCGGATAGATTTTAGCGACCGCGCCTTTGCGTGAAATAATTAATCCGCGAGGTGTCACGCAAAGGCGCCAAGGCGCAAAGATTTCGTTTTCGGGAGATGAGCGTGCAACGTGAGCAGCGTGAAAGAGAATGAGATTGCAGCTCATGTCGTGGACGCTGCGATGACGACAATCGGCTGGTTGATATTCACGATTTTGGGTTCGTGGAATCACAGCGGTCCGCGAGAACGCCGGAGGCGGCCGGCGGCAATCAGGAAGCCCGCCGCGATGACCAGGCCGATCCAAAGGCCAGGGCTGCTCAGGAATTTCAGTGGGTCGAATTGCGTGAGTCGATAGACCACGGGCACGTGCGCGTCTTTCGCATATTTCACGACGACGAATCCCTCCTCGAAACCGCCCGTCAAACGGCTGACGATCATGCGAATGAAAGAGGTAGTATCGAACGCGAGTTTCTCAATCGCGCTGATTGCGAGCCACGGCAGCACCGCCCAGAGGAACGTCGCGCGCCTGGCCCAGCTGGAGACCAGAAGCAGCCAGCCGAAGACGGGCGCCTCCCAAAGGGCGCTTGTCACGAGACCGTAGAGGAGGATCAACAAGAGCCGGGGCCAGGGCAGCAGTTGCCACGTCGTCCCCGCCAGACCGCTGGGAAGCAGAACGGCAGTGCTAAGCAGCAACATGATGAACTGCGTAGCGAGGACGACAACGAAGGTGAGCAGGGGCAGGATCGCCAAGGGAACGATCGCCTTCGAGAGCACGCTGGTGAGATCCGAAACGGGCAGCGATTTCCAAAACAGGATGCTGCGATCGCGACGTTCGCCATGAAGCGCATCGAGACAGTAGAACACCCCGACGATGAACGCGGTGAACATGATCATCATTGCCGCGATGTCGTAGGGTGCTTCGATGGCCGCGCGCTGACGCGTGGACTCGAGCAACAGAGCGTTGTGCCGGAGCCGCGGCAGACTGAATGCGGTGATGCCGAAACCGAACAGGACGACTCCACCGGCGATGAGCGGCGCCAGATAGATCGAGCGGTTCTCCCAAAGTTCGCGCCGGATCGACCAGTAAAACGGCCGCGGCGTGTTGTCGCCGGGGGCGCTGACCCTGGCCGGAGACTCTCCAAGCCCAGCATTCGCTTCCGTTTTCATCGAGCTGATCCTTCCCGTTCGGCTGTCTTGTTTCCCACCACCGCCACGAACAAATCGGCGATGCTGGGTGTGCGCACTTCGCCGAGCGCGGCGAGTTCCGCGCGATCGACCTGCCCGAAAATGAAAACGCTTCGGCCTAACGAATGTCGTTCCTGCAGCGGCCGGAGCACGCGCGCCGCCGCAGCGTGCTCGGGAAGCGCGATCAACTCCGCGTAACGCGTCTCGAAATCTTCCATGCTGCAATCGAGAACGATTCGGCCGCGATCGATGAACATCAGATCGGTCAGGACATGCTGGAGTTCCTCCACCTGATGCGTCGTGATGACGATCGTGCGACTGCCATCGAAATAATCATTCAGGAGCGAATCGTAGAATTGCTTCCGATAAAGAATGTCGAGCCCGAGCGTCGGCTCATCGAGCACGAGCAACTTCGCGTTGATCGCCATCACGAGAGCGAGGTGCAGTTGGGCGACCATCCCTTTGGACAATTCGCGCACCCTACTCCTGCGCTGGATGTTCGTCCGGGCCAGAAAACGTTCTGCCTTTGCCCGATCGAAACGCGGATGCACGCCGGCGACGTAATCAATGGCCTGCGAAACGCGGAGCCAGCGCGGCAGCACGGCGACATCGGCGATAAAGGAAACGTCGCGCATGAGCTGGTCGCGCGCCGACCACGGATCGCGCCCCAGCACTTTCAATTCGCCTTCGTACGGAGTGAGACCAAGGATGGCGTTGAGCGCGGTCGTCTTGCCCGCGCCGTTCGGGCCGATGAGTCCCAGAATGCGCCCCTCCTCGACGCGCAGATCGACGCCATCGAGGGCGGCGCTCGTGCCAAAGGTTTTGCGGAGGCCGCGTGCTTCTATACAGGCCATGAGGTTATCGCTTCTCCTTCCCGGTTTTTGATGAAGGGCTTTGCCTGGCCGCTTTCAATAGTTCTTCCGGCGTTAGGCCGAGCCGCTGAATGGTGGCGTGTATTCGCGGCCAGTGTTCGGCCAGGAATTTCTCGCGTTCGCCTCTGAGTAAAAGCTTGCGTGCGCCCGGTTTGACGAACATTCCGAGGCCGCGCCGCGTTTCGACCAACTCTTCCCCCACCAGTTGCTGGTAGGCCTTGAGCACCGTCAGGGGGTTGATCCGGTATTCCGCCGCGACCGTGCGAACCGAGGGCAGCGGGTCGCCCTCGTTGAGCAGGCCGTCGAGGATCATGTGCACGACCCGGTCGCGGAGCTGGCGATAAATCGGCTGACTGGCGTTCCATTCAGTATCCATTCTCGGCGTGACCGCAGTTCCTCATTAGTGTTGTAGTTAACTACAACACTACGACACAGGCAAGCTTTATTTTTTTGGGAGTGTCGCTATCCGGGGCTGGCGGGAACGGCCAGCGTTATCTTTCTCATGGCGGGCCGCCTCCTTGGCCATCTCCTCCCGCCTAACGATGACTAATATCGCTAACGCCAGGGGCGTTCCGCCAGAAAACTTCGGGCCTCCTGCATGGCGGGCTGGCGGATACCGTGATCCGCGACCTTGAGCAATTCCTGGTAATAGGAAAGCGCGGTTGTCTCATCCTTGTTTGAGCGGCAGCTCAGTGACTTTAAGCCGCAGCTTTGGCGAAGGTTATTGGCGCGGATGATGAAGAACGAAGCGCAGGCACACGCCGCCTTTACCAAGGCCCGGTTCGAACAGGAGAAGCTCGTGCAAGCGCAGCCAGACAATGGACCCCCGCTTAGCGTGCTCGGTCTAATGGACGCGCTCTGGGACGAAAAGAAGAGGCGTTGCGGGAAGGGCGGCGAGCTATCGAACTTCTTCCCGTGGAGAAAGACTCAATCCAAGGCAGTCAATTGCTGGTCTATTTTGCCATGATCGCTGCCTGGGCCGGCGAAAAGGAGACTGCTTTGCAGTACTTGGAGGCGAACGCCAAATCAACGGGCGGATCCATCGTTGCGAGTTACGGCGCCTTGAAGCTCTTCCCCTACTGGGATCCGCTCCGCGGCGATCCGCGCTTCGAGCAAATCGTCGCCTCCCTCGCGCCGAAATAATGATGCAGGCGTTCGCTGCGGCCAACGCCGAAACTTAAGATGCGCACGTCCGCCGAAGTTAGGAAAGGAATCGCGCTCGAAATCCCTGCGTTTTCTTCATCGACATCGTGCGGAAAGAGCCGTGCTTCCAGGTGCTGGCGAAAAAGCCGCGTCTCGACTAATGAGAGCGATCGCGCGCGATGGTCGGAGCAGAACAATGCCTGAGGTTGTTTGAGTTATTTAAACTGATAGCTTAAATAACTCAAATCATGCGTTACCTCCACCGGGAACTGGAAGCGCACGCCGGCAAGGCGGCGCGGAGTTTTCCCGCCATCGTGCTGACCGGCCCGCGTCGCGCCGGGAAAACCTTTTTGCTCCGCCACCTCTTTCCCAAGGCGAGCTATTACCTGTTCGAGGATCCGGATCTGGTGGGCCGGTTTCGTCACGACCCTCAGGGCTTTCTCGATGGCGTGCGCCTCCCGGCCATCCTCGACGAGATTCAGAATGTGCCGGAGGTCTTCAACTTCGTCCGCACACGGATTGACCGCGCCCCGCGCCGTACCGGTCAATGGTTTCTGACAGGTTCGCAGGAGGCGGGCCTGATGCGCAACGTGACCGAGTCGATGGCGGGGCGCGCCGCCGTCTTGCAGTTGTTGCCGATGTCCGTGCGCGAGACGGCGAAGGTGAGCCTTCTGCGCGGCGGATTCCCGGAAGTGCTGGCGCGTCCGGCGGCCGCGTCATTGTGGTTTAGTTCCTACCTCCAGACTTACCTGGAGCGCGATGTGCGATCGATCAGCGCGGTGCAGGAGCCAGCCATGTTTCGACGCTTCTTCGCGCTCGTCGCCAGCCGCCATGGACAGGTGCTCAACAAATCCGACCTGGCCGCTCCGCTGGGCATGAGCGTGCCGGGGATTGGCCGTTGGCTCGACATTCTCGAAGCTACCGCTCAGATACTTCTTGTGCCTCCGTATTTCGAAAACCTCGGCAAGCGGCTCATCAAGTCGCCCAAGATCTATGTCGCCGATTCCGGCCTTGCTTGTCACTTGCTGGGCATCGAAACGGCCGCCGAGTTGGAGAAATCGCCGTTCCTGGGCGCGCTGTTCGAGGGTTTCATCGCGGGTGAAATCGTAAAGGCGCAGTTGAACGCCGGCCGGCGGCGCGAACTTTACTACTTTCGCGATCAGCAGGGCTTGGAAGTGGATTTCGTGGTGCCCGGTAAAGGCGGCGGGCTGCGCCTCGTCGAAGCGAAAGCGGCGCGCACGGTTTCACCCGGCGACGCAGCGCCCATGCAACGGCTCGCGACGGCCTGGAAGAAACGGCCCGGCACGAAGGCACGGGTCGAACAAATGCTCGTGCATCGCCCGGCGCGAGCGGGAGTTGACTCGCGGGCGCTGGCTGCGGGAGTGCAGGCATGGCCTTGGCAGGAGTTCGTGACCCAAGTCCTGGCATGAGCGCCAACATGTTGCGCGGCATCTTTGAGCTGTTCAAAGAGATTGAGAGTAAGACCATTGGCGACGCCTTTCTGGGAGAGTTCGGCAGCGCGCTGGAGGCGGCTCAAAGTGCGATCGAAATCCAGGGTTCTCTGGCCAGGCGCAATCATCAATTAAGATGAAGACATTGACCAATCGTCAGCCGATCGGTGGAAGGACTCTTGGCCTCTGCTTTCTCCTCGCGCTCTCAGCCTTCATCAACTACGTCGATCGCGGCAGTCTTTCGGTCGCCGCCCCGATTCTTAAAGGTGAGTTACACCTGACGGCTGCTCAGCTGGGAAATCTGCTCGGCGCTTTCTTTCTGACTTATACCGCGATGATGGTCTTCACCGGCTGGATGGTGGACCGCTTCCACGTCGGCTGGCTCCTGGCAGCCGGACTGGTCGTCTGGTCGCTGGCGACGATCGCGACCGGTTTGGTGAGCGGATTTATAGGGCTACTTGCTTTTCGGATGTTACTCGGGGCGGGAGAGGCGGTGGCCTTTCCAGCCTATGGCAAGATCCTGGCGCAGCACGTCGCGGAGGAACATCGCGGGGTCGCCAATGCCATGATCATCACCGGGATGAGTCTGGGCCCAGCCGTCGGCACTTTGATCTGCGGAAGTCTTATGGCGACCTATGGCTGGCGCCCGGCCTTTATCGTTCTCGGAGTTGGCAGCCTGCTTTGGCTCGTGCCCTGGTTGCGCTGGATGCCGCGAGCGCCAAAAACCTCAGAGCGGATTGTTTGCCCGGCGTCGTTTAGAGATATTCTTGGTAGGCGCGCCTTTTGGGGAACTGGCATTGGTCAGTTTTGCAGTCAGTATCCGTTCTATCTCTTGATCCTGTGGCTGCCCTTTTATCTGGTGAGCGAGCACCATCTTTCGATGACGCAGATGGCCCGGGAAACCGCCACCTTTTTTATTGTCTATGCGGCGGGCGCTCCTCTCATCGCATGGGTCGCCGATTCCTTCATCCGCCGGGGGGCGAGTGCAAATGTCGTTCGCAAGTCCTCCATGGTTATTGGACACTTTGTCGTGGTGTTCGGCGTGTTGGGTCTCGCGGCGGCCAGCGCCGGAACCACCATCGGGTGGCTCATTCTCATGGCTGCCGGGTACGGTTTCGTTGGGCCAAACCTCCTTATTTTCGCGCAAACCCTGGCCGGACCGGCGGTGGCCGGTCGATGGACCGGACTGCAGAATACGTTAGGCAATCTGGTTGGCCTCGTGGTCGGACCCTTGACCGGCTTGGTGGTCGACCGCACCGGGCACTTCTGGTGGGCCTTCGTCCTGGCGGCCAGTTTTATGGTCTTAGGCGGCATCTCTTGGGTGTTGCTGACCGGTCCGCTCGCGCCAGTGAAATGGCCCGAAGAAAGAGTCGCCGTTTAGGATGAACCTGGGAAATTTTTTTCCACAGCTGCAATGGCGCAACGTTTACAAAGGTGGCGGCGGAAGAGAACAGAAAATATTTTGCCTGACGAGCATATACCGCAACGGAGCCGGCGGAATTTTATCGCCTTTTTCCTCGTCGTTGGCTTGATCGCGGCCGCTCTGCTCGGCTGGCAGTTGCTCCGCTCGCGGAGCGCGTCGTCTCCGACTGATGCGTCTGCCAAATTGATCGCTATGCTGCCGTTTGCGAATCTGAATTCCGAGAGGGAAAACGAAGATTTCGTCAGCGGCATGCAGGACATCATTCTGACCAAGCTGGCGGAGAGCAACGCCTACTCTACGATCGCAATTTCCCCCTCGCCCGCCGCGAACTGGAACGGGCCGTCGCGCTCGGCCCGAATTCTTCCGACGCACATCGCTGGCTCGATAGGTATTTGGCGCGGGTGGAACGCGATTTCGACGGTGGCCGCGCCGAACTGGAGAAAGCGCGCGTCCTCGATCCGTTCTACACCTGACCGCCCATGTTTGGATGCTTCATCGACATCGCGTGTGGAAAATATGAGCCCGCAATTCAACTCTCCCAGTGCGTGATGGAAATCGATTTACGCTTTTTCTATAATGTCGACGCGATCGCGAGCGTTCATGCGCCCGAGGGTCAGTGGAAAGAAGCGACCCGGCGTTATGAATCGTTGCCCGCGGAAATCATGAACAAGCTAAACTTTCAACTCGCGATCTGCGACACTCACCTCGACCGGGAAGAAGTGGCGCGCCGCATTTTCCTTGACTCCAAGACTCTCGCGCAACGCCCTTGCTTCGACCAGATTCACATCGCCGCGATCGATGGGGTGCTGGGAGAAAACGACTTGGCCTTCGCCGCGCTGAAGGACAGAGTCGCGCACTCGGCCATTCTTTCGCCCGCCGAGGCGCAGCCATGAAAAATTTCCTGGCCGAACTAAAGCGGCGCAATGTCTACAAGGTGGCCGCCGCCTATGCCGCGGTCGGCTGGCTG
>JBPCLI010000113.1:0-18286 GCA_051003415.1 Chthoniobacterales bacterium
TGCCTGCCTGCCGAGTCAGGCTGGCAGCCTGACTTCCGGAACCGGCGAAAGGTTCGCTCGTCATTAATTGGCGTCTCCGATGGTGATCGAAATGACTTCCTCGGCGCTCGTCAATCCCGCCAGCACCTTGCGCACGCCATCCTCGCGCAGAGTGCGCATGCCAAGCTCGCGGGCACGCCGACGAAGATCCATCGTCGAAGTCCGATTGTTCACCATGTGGCGCACTTCGTCGTCGACTTCAAAAAGCTCAAAAATACCAATCCGCCCCTTGTAACCGGTCTGCCGGCAGAACTCACAACCGACCGGCCGCATGACGTTCGCCTCACCGAGCTGGGAAACCTCGATGTGGAGCCCACGCAGCTCGGTCTCGGAGAGATGACCGGGCTCCTTGCACTTCGCGCAAAGCCGCCTAACGAGTCGCTGCGCCATGATCGCGCGGATCGAAGTCGCTACCAGAAACGGCTGCACTCCGATATCGATCAGGCGCGCGATCGCGGAGGGCGCGTCATTTGTGTGCAGAGTGCTGAACACGAGGTGACCTGTCAGGCTGGCGTTGGTCGCGATAGCGGCCGTTTCAAGGTCGCGAATTTCACCGATCATGATGATGTTCGGCGCCTGCCGCAGAATGGAACGCAGCGCCGCCGGAAAGGTCATCCCGATCTCGGAATTTACCTGCACCTGGTTGATCCCGTTCATCTGATACTCGACCGGCTCCTCGACCGTGATGATTTTGCGGTCGGGTTTGTTGATGTAATTGAGGCAGGCGTAGAGCGTGCTTGTCTTGCCCGAACCGGTCGGGCCGGTCACGAGCAGAATGCCGTCGGGCGCGTGCAGGAGACGCTCGAAGACTTCCTGGTCATCGCTCAGAAACCCAAGCTCCGGCAGGCCAAGAAGGAGGCTTGTCTTGTCGAGCAAACGCATGACCATGCTTTCGCCGTGGTTCGTCGGGACGGTCGAGACGCGGAGGTCGATCGACTTTTTTCCCATCTTCACCTGGATGCGGCCGTCCTGCGGGAGGCGCTTTTCCGCGATGCTCATCGAGCCAGTCATGATCTTGAGCCGGCTGATGATGGCGGATTGCAACTTCTTTGGCGGCGATTGCATTTCCTGGAGGACGCCATCGATCCGGAAGCGGACGCGGAAACTTTTCTCGAGCGGTTCAAGGTGGATATCGCTCGCCCCGAGCTTGTGCGCCTCGAGCAGGAGGAGCGAAACCATGCGCACGATCGGGGCGTCGCCTCCTTCTCCCTCGGGCAGCTCGGCGCCTTCGGCAATGTCGAGTTCCTCGATCGCGGCGTCGCCGATTTTCTGGCGCAGAACATCAACCGCCTCTTCCGCGCTTCCGTAATATTTAATCAACGCCTGGCGAATTTTTTCCGGCGTCGTGCAGACAAGCTCGATCTCGCGTTTCAACAGAAAGCTAAGGCTGTCGATGCTGTCGAAATCGAGCGGGTCGCCGGTCGCGACGACGAGCCCGTGCTCGTTGCACGCGATCGGGATCATTTTGAAACGGCGCGCGTCCTGTGGCCTGATCTCGTCGATCACTTCCTGCGGCACAACCATGTCGGCGAGGTCGACCCAGTGCATCTGCGCCTGGGCTGCGACGGTGCGAGAGATGGCGTCCGCCGTGACGAGCCCTTCCCTAACGAGACGCTCGACGACGCTCTTCGAGCCGTTAAGCTCGCTGCGGGCATCCTCGATTTGCTTGCGCGTCAGCAAGCCAACGTCCCAGAGAAGATCGAGAACGTATTCTTCATTCGGCGGCGGCATGCGCGAAGGAAGATCGTCGCCGCGCAGCGAAAAGAAAAGTCCGAAGTATCGCGCCTAGGTCGGCGAACCGCTCGAGAGCATCGGTTCGGTCGCGATCTCATCCTCGGTCAGCTGCGACTGCAGGTAAGTTTTGCCGCGATAGAACATCGCGAAGACCACGAACGTGGCCGCGGCGACAAACATGAGCACGGCAAAGAAGAGGAAATATTGCTGGTCGTTCATCTTCACCGTGCCGTCGGCGTTGCGGATGAAATAATTGACCGCCGCAGTGAAAAGGTTGCCCATCGAAACGGTGAAGAGCCAGAGCGCCATGACCGCGCTTTTCATCTTGTTCGGCGCCTGCGTGTAGGAAAATTCCAAGCCGGTGATCGAGACCATCGTCTCGCCTAAGGTCAGGATGACATAGGCGAGGAATTGCCAGTTCACGCTCGGTTTTCCACCCGCATCGATCATCTGCTGGATGTACCAGATGACGACGTAACTGCCCGCCGTCAGGAAAAGGCCAATGCCTATTTTGCGCAGCGGCGTGAGGGGAAAAAACTTGTCCATCATCGGATAGAGCAGGTAATTCACGATCGGGATAAAGATCAGGATCAGGATCGGATTCGCCGTCTGGACCTGCGACGGGAGCAGATGCATGCCGAACCAATTCAAATCCATGTGCTGCGCTTGCAGAGTCCAGGAGCCACCGCTGCTTTGATCCCAGAGCGACCAGAAGACCGCAACGAAGACATAAACAACCGCGAGCCGCCCGAGCGCGCCGAGTCCTTCACGGCTGAAAGTTTGCTTGAGAAATCCGATTCCGGCGGGCGGGATGTGAACGAATTTCTTGCGGCCAAGCCAGAATGAAATCGTGGCAAGCACCATAAAAACACCCGGGATGCCGAAGGCCCACCGCGGACCGAAACGCGGATCGTGCAGAAGAAAGGGACAGGCAATCGTCGAGATGAACGAGCCGGCGTTAATCGAAAAATAAAACCAGCCAAAAACCTTGGAGAGAAGGTGCTTGTTCGATTCGCCAAACTGGTCGCCCACGTTGGCTGAAACGCACGGTTTGATACCGCCGGCACCGAACGAGATCAGCCCCAGGCCGAGGAGCAAGCCGAGCCGGGTGTCATTGAGCGCGAGGGCAAAATGGCCAAAGCAATACACGATCGAGAGCCAGAAAATTGTCTGGTATTTGCCAATAAAACCCTCGGCCAGGATGGCTCCGAAGATGGGGAGGAAATAAACTGCCGCGACAAAAAGCGCGAAATACTGCCGTGCCTCGGCGTCGCCCATGTGATCGCTCGCGCCGCTGCTCGTGACCAGATACTGGGTCATGAAAATGATCAGGATCGAGCGCATCCCGTAGAACGAAAAGCGCTCCGCCGCCTCGTTCCCGATGATGTAGGGGACGCCCGGCGGCATGGTGCTGATGTTCGGCGGCGTCCGCGCGTATTGCTGTTTGGCCATGGCGCTGCTTTTCGTTAGGCGACCGCGTCTCGCTCGTTAGGGCTGCTGCTTCGGAAAAAAGTTCGCGGGCGTGGGAGAAACCAGCGGCGGAGTCGGGACGGCGTGGATCGGCTCCTCGGCAGCCGCCTCGAGCGGATGGAGATGCTCCTTCTGCAGCTCAGGCAATTCCCCGACGTGATGCCGTTCACAGGAGGTAAAAACGATGAGCAAACCGGCCAGGGCCGCGAGCGGAGAAAGCCGAAAACGAAACATGCGCCGGAAGATTAAGGGTCGTGCGCGTGAAGGCGCAACAAAAAGATTGGGCGACCAGCGAAGCTCCTCCCTTGGTGGTACGAGACTCCGTCTAACCGGGATGGCGCACGGCTGCCGGAAAGTGTCCTCCTCCGAGCTCGACGGAGTCTCGCACCACCGGCCTTTGTCTCGACCCCACCTTTCAATCCAGCGGGTTTCACCATCGCTTGCGCAAATAAGAGAGCTATGCCGGCGCGCGGATTGCGCGTCGCGCTAGCGGTGCCAGCTTAGGCGCATGCCGAAGCGAATTTTCCGTGTCGCCTGTTTCATCTTTGTTTGCCTAACGATCTCGCCGCTCGTCCACGCCGCCCCGGCCAAACGCGCGATCACGGAAAAGGATCTCTTCGCTTTCGTCTGGATCGGCAGCCCGCAGATCTCGCCCGACGGCACCCGCGTAGCTTACGTGCGGGTGACGGTAAACGAAAAGAAAGACGGCTACGATGCCTCCATTTGGATGGTCCCGAGCGCGGCGGATGAGGCGCCGCGTCAGCTGACGAGTAGTCCGCGCGACACCAGCCCAAGCTGGTCGCCAGATGGAAAATGGCTCCTCTTCACCCGGGCTTCCGAGAAGGACGGGAAGAAACAACCGCCCCAACTTTGCCTTCTCCCGATGGCTGGCGGCGACGCGTTCGTCTTTACCAATCTCCCAAAAGGCGCGGACGATCCGAAGTGGTCCCCGGATGGAAAATCGATCGTCTTCACGAGCAGCTCAAACCCGGACGATCTGGCGAAGCAGGCCCGGCAAAAAAGGAAGGAAGAGGAATTAAAAAAAATGGCGCAGGCAGACGGTTCGCCCTCGCCTAACGAGAAGAAAAACCCAGGAGAAGTGGCGGAAGACGAACATGAGAGCGACGTGCATGTCATCACCCAGGCGGTTTATCGGGACGACGAGGAAGGTTACCTGGATCCGAAACGGCCCGCTCATCTTTGGGTCGTGCCGGCGCCGCGCAGCGCGAATGAAAAAGTCGAGCCCCGCCAGCTCACGAACGGCCGCTTCAACGAAGGCAACGCCCTCTGGTCGAAAGATGGCGGGCAGATTTATTTCACTTCCTGGCACGTGAACGAGCCCTACTACGAGTTGCCGAAGACAGAGTTCTATGTTGTTCCGGCAAAAGGCGGCAGCGCCAATCTCCTCACCACCATCCCGCTGGGTGTGCGCAGACTCGCGCTGAATCCGGATGGCAAACGCGTCGCGTTTATCGCTTCGGTCACTGAACCGGTAAATTCCTACACCCAGCCCGATCTCTGGACGCTGGACCTGACGGAGAAAGCCCAGCCCATTAACCTAACGAGCAATTTCGATTTCGACGCGGGTGACAGCGTTTTCGGCGACAACGCCGCGCCACGCGGAGCCGGCGAAAACACACCGGTCTGGTCGGCCGACGGAAACAGCATCATCGAGATTTACGCGAAGGAAGGTCGCACCCAACTGGCTTCCTTCGAGACCATTCACGGCAGCGCGACTGACCTTACCCAAGGCAACCAGGCAGTGACACGTTTCTCGGCCAGCGCCGACGGGAAAAAACTTGTCTATCTGGTTTCCACCCCCACTCGGATCAACGATCTCTTCTGCATCGATCAACCGGGCGCGGCCCCGCGCCAGTTGACCCATTCGAACGACGCACTCTTCAGCCAGCTCAACCTGACGGAGCCGGAGGAAATTTGGTACGAGAGCTTCGACGGCAAACGAATCCAGGCCTGGGTGCAAAAGCCGCCGGGGTTTGAGCCGACGAAAAAATATCCGCTTATCCTCGACATTCACGGCGGACCGCACGCCGCCTACGGCTACATCTTCGAGCACGAGTTCCAGTGGATGGCCGCGAAAGGTTACGTCGTGCTCTACCCAAACCCGCGCGGAAGCACGAGCTACGGCCAGGCTTTTGGGAACATCATCCAATACAAATATCCGGGCGACGATTTCAAAGACCTGATGGCAGGGGTCGACGAACTCGTCAGGCGCGGCGCGATCGACGAGAAAAAGATGGGCGTGACTGGCGGAAGCGGCGGCGGCCTTTTGACGAACTGGGTTGTCGGGCACACCGATCGTTTCGCGGCTGGCGTCGCGCAGCGCGATATCGCCGATTGGGCGAACTGGTGGTACACCGCTGATTTCACGCTCTTCCAACCCACGTGGTTCAAAACTCCACCTTTCAAGGACGAAGAAGGCGACTTCAAGGCGCGCTCGCCCATTACCTATGTCAACAACGTCAAGACGCCGCTCATGCTCGTGCTCGGGGAGGACGATACGCGCACTCCGCCCGGGGCCGGCGGCGAGCAGATGTTCCGCGCCTTAAAGTTCCGCAAGATCCCGACCGTGATGGTGAAATTTCCCGGTGAAACCCACGAGCTTTCGCGGTCCGGACAGCCGTGGCATCGGGTCGAGCGTTTGCGGCACATCGTCGGCTGGTTCGATCACTGGCTGCTCGGCGTGGCCAAACCCGAATACGAAGTCGCGCCGAAAGACCAGGCCTCGGCCACACCGAGACCGTCAGCAGAAAAAAAGCCCTAACGACGCGCGGGCGACCCGGAAGCCCGCTCTTGTCACGCCGCCCTACTTTTGCGAACCTCAGGAGATGCGGATTCCAAAGCAGAACTACGACGACATCGAGCGGATCATCGAATTCGATTTCGTTAGGGCAACCGAAGCGGCGGCGCTGAACGCTCTTTCCTGGCTCGGACGGGGCGAAAAGGAGAAAGCCGACGCCGCGGCCTGCGATGCGATCCGCGGCATGTTCGATCTCATGAATATCTGCGGCGAAGTCGTCATCGGCGAAGGGATCAAGGACGACGCGCCGGGCATTTTCAAAGGCGAACAACTCGGGATGTGGCTCCCGGGCGCGCCCCAGTTCGACATCGCGCTCGACCCGATCGATGGCACGACCAACATCGCCAAGGGGGCGCCGAACTCGATCGCCTGCATCGCCGCGGCCAGTCCAGAAAAGGATGTCAAGGTCGCTCTCCGCGACATCCCTTCCTTCTACATGATGAAGCTGGCCTACGGGCCGGAAGTCATCCGGAGCATGAAAAAGAAGGGGATCGAAAGCCTGAAACTGGAGAGCCCGCTCGAAGAGACCCTCATCACCCTGGCGCGGGCGCTGCAGAAACGCGTGCAGGACGTCGTCGTGATGATGCTCGACCGTCCACGGCACCAGGAAATCGTCGCGGAAATTCGTCGCGCCGGCGCTTCGCTCCGCATGATCAGCGATGGAGACATCGCGGCCGCCATGGCGCCCTCTTATCCGGAAAGCGGGATCGATCTTTACGTCGGGATCGGTGGCGCGCCCGAAGCGGTGCTCGCAGCAGCCGGGATCAAATGTCTCGGTGGCGACATGCAATGCATGATGTGGCCGCGGGATCGCGAGGAACGCGAGCAGCTCGTCGCGGACGGTCATGGCGAAGATCTCGATCGCGTCTTTTTCGCGGACGATTTGGCGAAAGGAAAAAACATCATCTTCTGCGCGACCGGCATCAGCGACAGCGCCCTTTTGCGCGGCGTGAAATCACAGGGCTCCAATGCGATCACCCATTCTGTTCTGATGCGGGCGAAGAGTAAAACCGTCCGCTTCATTCGCGCCTCGCACGATCTGCATTCCAAAACCATCCGACTCCGCTCCGACAACCGGGAACATCAGATCTGATTTTGTTGCGCCCGTCTTTTCTTTAATCTCGCACTCGACAACCGCGAAAGGGCCTGATCAAATCCAGATAAACAAAACCCGCTTATGAGACCAATACCCAAGACCGAGCTGTCGCCAGACAATGGCGCGATAATCGATACGAAATGGAAAGTCGGACCGCTCAGCTACCACGCCTGCGCCGCAGGACTGAGTCATGAAAAACCGGAAGGCAATTTTCGACTTCCGGAGATCGTCGTTTACGACCATATCGGATTCAAGGGCGCCTACGCCCGGACCAACCTGAGCTTTCATTTCCTCGGCGATTTTTGGAACGATCGCATCAGCTCACTGATCGTGGTCAGCGGCGTTTGGCGCTTTTATCGCGACGAGTATTACAAGGGCGATCACTTGGATCTCGGTCCGGGCTTCTACGAATGCTTCTTTACCGACGGCGGTCCGGACGACGTCGTCAGCTCGTTCCAGGCCATCTCGCTCGACTAAGAAGGCTGCGTCGATTGGGAGCGCGAGTCCTCGCGTTGCCGTTAGGCGTGCTGCTCTTCGGCGCAGCGTAGGCCTTGGCGGAAACGGAGCCGGCGTTGCATTTCGCCACGCTCGATAAGGTTGGGATCCATTACACCAACTACGGCACAGGCGCGAAAGCGTTCCTCTTCGTCCACGGCTGGAGTTCGGAGTGAAAAGCATGATGCTGCGAAGTGCCTATGCTGGTCGTGCTCGCAAAATCGCCTTTTTGGATAGCCGACTACGAGATGTTCGTCCGTCATCTCGCGCCCAACACGCAATCCGAAACTTTCAACGGCGTCTCGAATTTCCTCATGCTCGACAAGCCGCGCGAGTTTAACGAAACCGTACTCGCGTTCCTGAAAAAGGACGGGCTCTAGACGCAGGTGCGGTCGAATCGCGGTCGCAACTTCCAATCCGGTGCCCTAGATTGCCCTCCCATGGTGGCGCTCAACCCTGAATCGTTGCAGGAAAAAATCCTCGCCGGTGAACGGATCTCGGCGGCCGAAACGCTGGAGATTTATCGCTGGCCGCTCGCCGAACTGGGGGCGCTGGCCGATGCCCGGCGCAATCTCGCGAAAGGAAAAAGCTACGATGACCACGGGCGCGAGATCGTGACTTACATCATCGATCGCAACATTAACTACACGAACGTCTGCAACGTCTATTGCAAGTTCTGCGCGTTTTATCGGACGGAAAAGGATGACGACCATTACGTCCTGACGCGTGAACAGTTCGACCAAAAGCTCGACGAATTAACGGCCGCGGGCGGCGTGCAAATTCTGATGCAAGGCGGGCATCATCCAAAGCTCGGGTTCGATTGGTATATCGAGCTGCTCCATCACATCCGGGGGAAATATCCGCACATCAACATCCACGGTTTCAGCCCGCCGGAGTTCCAGCATTTCGCCGAAACCTTCGAGATGCCGCTGCGCGAAGTGATCGCGCGCTTCAAGGAGGCGGGCCTGGGCTCGATCCCGGGCGGCGGGGGCGAGATCCTGGTCGATTCCGTTAGGCAACGGATCGCGCCTCTCAAATGCAAAAGTGATCAGTGGCTGGAGGTGATGCAGATCGCGCACGAACTCGGCCTGAAGTCGAGCGCGACGATGATGTTCGGCCACGTCGAGACGATCGAGGATCGCATTCAGCATCTGCAACGGTTGCGCGACCAACAGGACGCAAGCGGAGGATTCACCGCTTTCATTTGCTGGACTTTCCAGCCGCAGAACACCGTCTTGAAAGTCGAGCATCCGACCGGTTCGGCGGAATATCTGCGGACCCAAGCGCTGGCCCGTATTTTTCTCGATAACATCCCGAACATTCAGAGCTCGTGGGTCACGCAGGGCCCGGAGATCGGCCAGATCGCGCTGAAATACGGGGCGAACGATTTCGGCTCCGTCATGATGGAGGAAAATGTCGTCAGCAGCGCCGGGACCAGTTTCCGTCTCGATGCGGAGAAGATCGAACGACTGATCCGGGAGGCCGGCTACGAGCCGCGTCGGCGCAATAACTGGTACGAGTTAATCTGAAATTCTGGTTTTTGACGGTTGATTGCTCGTCAATCAAGAGCGAACGGGCATCCGCATTCCACTACTCGATATCGCAAAATCCGCCATTCCTGTCTTGACGTTGCTCCTCGCAATACTCATCTAATACGCCAGTTCACCATCGACAGCTCTCTGGCGACCGCTCCTTTCCTATGAAAAATCTCATCTCGTTTCTCCGCCTCGGCGCGTTATTCTTCTCGTTAGTCTGGGCTCTCGCCCTGCCGCCCGGCGTCGACGCCGAGGGCATGGAAGGCGTAACCATCACCTCGATCGACGTGCGCTACGTCGGGCCGGAAACCATCGCGAAGGATCGTATCCTGGCCAACATGCGGACGAAAGTCGGCACGCCCTATTCCGAGACCACGGTCGAGGACGACATCCGGACGCTTTACGCGACGGGGAAGATTCAGAACGTCCGGATCTTTGGCGAACCGGCGGGCAACGGCGTGCGGGTGCAGGTCATCCTCGCGACGCGCGCGCTGGTGACGGAGATCGAGATCGACGGCGCGCAAGCCTTCAAGGCCAAAACGCTGCGCGGGCAAATCAAGTTCAAGGTGCCCTCCTCGGCCGATGCCGAGAAACTCGAGGAAGGCCGCCAGAACATCATCGATTTTTATCAGCGCAAGGGATTCACCGGGGTCGACGTGCAGATGCAATTGGTGACGGATGAAAGCCGCGGCACAGCTCGGGCGGTTTACACCGTCCGTGAAGGCGAGAAGGGCGCGATCCGCTCCATCATCTTCCAAGGAAACACGCATTTCAGCGATCGGACCCTGCGCCATCAGATGAAGACAAAGGCGAAGACACTGATCTCGTTCTTCGACAAATCTGGCCGCCTCGATCAGGCGCAGTTACAGCAGGACCTCGACAGCGTTCGTGAGTTTTACCAAAACCACGGCTACATCGACATTGCGATCCCGGAGGTGCGCCAGGAACGCACCGGAAAAGGAGTGCGTCTCGTGGTCGTCGTGAACGAAGGGGCGCAGTATCACGTCGGCAAACTCACTTTCACCGGTGAGGAAGCCGCGAAGGAGGCCGGTCTGCGGGCGTTGACCAAGATGAAGGAAGGCAGCGTCTATACTCCGAAGGGATTAAAGGACGACATGAAAGCCATGGGCGACGGCTACGGAGCCGGCGGTTTTGTCGATGTCGACATCCGGCCGCAGGGGCTGCCGGCCGGCCCGGGCACGGTGGATCTCAGCTACGCGATCGTGGAAGGTAGCCGCTCCTTTGTCGAGCGCGTCAATATCGCGGGCAACACCCGTACAAAAGACAAAGTGCTTCGCCGCGAAATCTCGATCCTGCCCGGCGACGTTTTCAACACCGTGCGCGTCGACACCAGCCGGGCCCGACTCGAGAACCTTGGCTATTTCGAGAAAGTCGACACCTACCCCGAAGACACCGGCGTTCCTGGGCGCAAGGACCTGCTCGTGCAGGTGCAGGAGAAACGCACTGGCGCGCTCAACTTCGGCGCCGGCTTCAGCACGATCGAGAGCCTGCTTGGTTTCGTCGAGCTCACCCAGGGTAATTTCGATCTCCTGAACTACCCGACCTTTACCGGTGGTGGACAGAAATTCCGCGCCCGCGTCCAGATCGGCACCCAGCAGCAGAATTACCTCATCTCCTTGACCGAGCCCTATTTTCTCGACCGGGTGCTCTCGGTCGGCGGTGACCTTTTCTACCGCGAGGCGAGCTTCCTCAGCTCCGTCTACGACCAGCGCAACTACGGCTTCGCGATTGACGTTCGGAAGCCGATCAATCCGTTTCTGTCCGTTAGCCTCGATTATCGCCTGGAGGAGATCGACATCTTCAATGTCGCCCTTACGGCGTCCCCGCTCATTCAGGCGGAAGCCGGAAACCGCCTGAAAAGCCAGGTCGGCACGACCGTCCTTTGGGACACGCGGGACAGCGTCTTCCTCACCCGTCGCGGACATCGCGTCGTCTTCACCCCGCAGATTTCCGGCGGCTTCCTTGGCGGCAATACGCAGAACTACGGTTTCCTTCTCGAAGGCTCGCAGTATTTTCTCTTCCCATTCGACGTCATTCTCACCCTCAACGGTGAAGTCGGCGCGATCGACGTCTGGGGAAATGGAGACAGCGTCCCGATCTTCGATCGCCTCTTCCTCGGCGGAGCGAACGATTTGCGCGGCTTTAATTTCCGCGACGTCGGACCGAAGGATGAAAACGGCGAGCCGATCGGCGGCCAATCCCTCGCCCGCGCCACCATTGAGGTCACGGTTCCAATCATTCCTCGTGTCCGCGGCGCAGTCTTTTACGACACCGGCTTTGTCAACGCCGGCGCCTTCGACTTTGGCACCCAGCACCTCGTCTCGGACGTTGGCGTCGGTCTGCGCCTCGACCTCCCGATTGGGCCACTCAAGATCGACTATGGCATTCCGCTGCAAAAGGATAACAACTCCAACGGCGGTAAGATCCAGTTCAGCGTCGGCTACCAATTTTGAACGAAAGGCTGCACTTGCAGTCTATACCGTTCCCAATTACCAGTCTGACCCTACATCTATGAAAAAGCTTATCCTCGTGGCCGTTCTTTCCGCCTTTGCGCTCCCAGCCGGAGCTTTTGCGCAAGGCATGAAAGTCGGCACAATCGACATGAATCGCGCCTTCAAGGAATACAACAAGACCAAGGACGCCGAGACCAAAATCAACGACGCCAAGAACGCGGCCAAGAAGGAATACGACGAACGCGCCGATTCCTACAAGAAGGCTCTCGACGAGATCAACAAGCTCAACCAGCAGCTCGAGGCCCCGGCCCTGAGCAACGATGCCAAGACGCAAAAAGCGAAAGACCGCGACGAAAAAATCGCCAGCATCAAGAACATGGAACGCGAGATCAACGAGTTCCGCCAGACCCGCGAGAAGCAGCTCCAGGAACAGGCCGTGCGGATGCGCGACGGGATCGTGAAGGAAATCACTGACGTCGTGATGGCGAAGGTAAAAACGTCGAACATGGACCTCGTCTTCGACGTTTCCGGCGTGAGCCTGAATGGCGTTCCGATGGTCATGTTTGCCCGGCCCGACATGGACTTCACGACTGAAGTGGTGACGCAGCTGAATAAAAACGCTCCTGCTTCCACGCCGGCGCCGAAACCGGCGGCTAGCCCGAAGAAGCCCTAACGAAGGTCCAATTTAACAAGAAAGCGCACGCCGCTGGCGTGCGTTTTTTTTTGCCGGGACGGAATTCCATGTCGCACTTCTTCATCGCCCTGCGCGGAGCGCAGCGTCCGCAGGTTGCAACTAGACAGCCGAGAGCGGAGCTTCATCCGGTGGGCTTGGGACGGACGACCGCAATTTTGTTAGGCGCAGGATTCCTCCATCTGACCGTTCTCGGAGCAGGAGCCCCTGATTGGGAAAAAACCGTCACCACTCTTCCCCGGGGGAGTTTTCCAAATCCCCGGCCCCTCGTCGCGACCTATAACTTTGGCTGGAACGAGGTGGTCGCGGCCACAGCCGAGATCCGGTTCGACAAGAGCGGGGATCAGCTTCAACTCCAAGGCACGGGAGGGACTGTCGGAATGGTCCGCGCGCTGTGGAAATTCGACACCCACCATCGTGCCCTCGCCGACGCAACCACCCTGCACCCGATCTCGATGCACGAGGTGGATGAACTCCGCAGCAAAACCGTTACGACCGACATCACGTTTAAAGGCGACTCGCTGGAGCGCGTTCGGACCGATACGAAAGCGAACAATATACCCAAGCCAAAAACCTTCTCCTTTGCTGGCGGTGTTTTCGATATGCATTCCGCGCTCCTCTACCTGCGCAGCCAGTCGTTGCACGAAGGCGACGTTTATCGCGTCCTGGTTTATCCCGCAACCAGCCCATACCTGGTGACCCTGACGGTCGCGGCGCGCGAGCCGATCACGATCGCGGCCGGCAGCTATCCCGCGATCAAGCTCGACGTGCAACTCAAGAAGGTCGGAAAGAAAAACGAGCTTGAACCGCACAAGAAATTCCGGCGCGCAAGCGTCTGGATCTCGGACGATCCCGATCGGCTGTTGTTGCGAATCGAGGCTAGCATCTTCGTTGGCAAGGTCTTCACCGAACTGCAGTCGGTTCGTTTCCCGAGCTCTCCGCACTAGCTTCAGGCCGTCTGCCTAGAGTTCGGGCACGACCTCGCCGCGATAGATCGGCCGACGCAAAATCCGGCGCGGCTGCGAGCGCACGCTGGGTCCATGCTGCCCGGGGAGCAAACCGAGCGCCGCGAGGGTCGGCATGTTGAGCCGCCCATCTGGCACCAGCCCAGTCCGCGCTTGAAAACCGCGCACCGCCGCTGCTGTTCCCGGACCGAATTCGCCGTCGATCCCACTCCGGTAATATCCATAGCGGGCAAGGAGTGCCTGGGCGCCTACGATGACGTGACGTTGCAGATCAGGCGGCGCCATTTCGTAGGGCGTCCCGCCGAATACGCCGTTCACTACTGGCAACGGTTGGCCGGGGCCCTGCGCCGTCCGAGGTTCGTAGCCACCGCCAGGGACGCGCCGCGCCGGATAATTGGTCGGCGGTTGCTGAGGCGGAAGCTCCGCCGACTGGCTCGGCTCACGATCGTTCTCTTCTTCCACCTTTGGCGTGACCGCCTTCGGTTGCGCGCCAGAACGAGCGGCACTCGCACCTACGCCTAACGATCGCAACGTCTCGGCGTCGATCTCCCCCGTGATTTGGAGCCCGTTGCGAATTTGGTAGCGACGGATCGCCGCGGTCGTATCCGCATTTTTCTTCCCGGTCATGTCGCCGTAATAGAAACCCTGGTCCTTCAGGGCCTGCTGCACGGTGGAAGTGGTCTGATCTGCCCGGAGCACGCAGCTGCCGGCGAGGAGGAAAATCACGACCGCCAGCCAGGTTCGCTTCATAAGTGCATTCGACGATTCGTTTTTCCCGCTTATTCAGATTGAGCTGAAGCCAGTGCCAGCGTCGCCTTGCCGACGCGGGTCCTATCCCGGTAACGCTGCACCCCGTCGCTGATGGCGAGCGCAATCTGCTGCCGATATTCGGACGTGGCCAGCTTCGAGACGTCCGATTTGTTGGTGATAAACCCACCTTCCACCAGAGCGGCGGGATGGTTCACGTTGACGATGACGTAAAACCGCTCCGATTTTGTCCCGCGATTTATCGCTCCCGTCCGTTCGACCAGCGCCGCCTGGATGCAACCGGCCAGGTCCTCGCTCCTGTTCGTCAGCGCGCCGTTGTCGACGTGCTGCAAAAAGGGCAGCCAGGACAGGAAGCGCAACCCGCCGCCTGACTCGCGCAGCGCATAGAAGGTTTCCACCCCCGAAGCCGTCGCGCGTTCGCCGTCGTTAAAATGAATGCTGATGAAGAGAGAATTGATCTCTTCATTTCCCACCTCCGCCCGCTCGGCGAGGGAAAGGTAGCGATCGCTCTCGCGGGTCAGGACCGTCGCATAACCAGCTGTGCGCAGGAGCAGCTCGGCGCGTTGCGCAACGTCGAGGGTGAGATCCTTCTCCATTACCGACCCGCACATCGCACCCGAATCCTGCCCGCCATGGCCCGCATCCAGCACCACCACCGGCAGCGACTCGCCGCGTGCAGAAAGTTTGCCCGGCACTGTCACGGAGTGCATCGGCACGGGCAGACTAACGAACCAGACGAAGCAAATCGCCAGGCAAACCAACCCGACCCAGGCAAGGACACGCCGCATATTCCCCATTTAGCCACGCATCGCGGTCTGGGCAAGCAGGCCGATCGTTAGGCCCCGGTCAGCTCTTTTAGTTCGTCTCCCGCGATTGCGCGATAGCGGATCGCAACCGGTCCGCTTCGTTCCAGCACACCGGCCTCGACCGTCGCGCTCTTCAATTCCTCCGCGCGATGCTGCCGCAGCGCCTCGTGCGAGGGAATCGCGTTCCCCGATTCCTCCGCCGTCGGCAGGCTCCCGACGCTCCAGGCATCAAGGGCCAGTTTCAGCGCGCTGTTCAGGGTGCAACCCGGATCGTGATCGCGCCGTAGCAGTTCTTCCATCAAACCCGTCGCGCGCGACGTGCCGGCGATCGCGCTAAAACGCGGCGGGTTGGAATCCGCCGCCGGTCCGTGGGCCGAGATCGCGCCGTCATATTCGACGCGCAAAAACAGATCCTCCGCCGGCGCCGCACCGACCTCCGCGAAAATCATCCGCGCCAGGTAAGGCGCGCCGTAAACCTGCTCGAAAGCCGTTTTTAGAAGCGGACTCAACGAATAAAAGGCCAGCCGCCGAAGCGAGACATCGGCCGCCGAACGGGTAAAACCTTCCGTGCTCGCCAGCTCGATCGCCGCCATCCGCAGCCGCTCGATGTCGCCGGGATGACCGATCGCACCCATCGCGATCCGGTCGTAAATTTCGAAAAGCTTCTGCCGCGCCCGTCCGACGGTAACGAAAAGTATCCCGCCCCGATAACTTAGAGCCGCGATCGGGCTTCCCGGGGCAAGCTGCGTCTCGATGTACTCGCGCCGGTTCGCGATCGCCTCGACCCACCGATACGGTTCTTCGATCATGCGACGGTGTTTTTGAAAATCGCGGCGATCTGTTTCTCCGGCAGCGTTTTGATCCCTGCGCCCGAAATGATTTTGATCAGCGGAAAAATCCGCGCGTTCCGATCCACTCCGCCGGTCGCCGTGTCCGCCTCGGCCGCGGTATCGAGCGCGCGCAACGCGACGGTCACCGCGTCCTGCTCTCGCAACTTATGCAGCGGCTTTTTCCCCCAGCGATTTTCGTAGAACAACACTCCGCGGACCGCGGGCGAGCCGGAACCGGTGGCCGCGTACTCCGCGACCTCGAATTGCGCGCCCATCGCGTCGTAAAAATAGAGCCGCGCCTGTCCGTCGCCGGCAAAATCGTAGGTCGCAAAAATGGGCACCACCACCCCGATCCCCTGCATGACAAAGCCGAAATTATCGCGGAGCAATTTCGAGAGCGCGCGCACCTTGCCGTCCACACTCATTTCCTGGAGCTGAGTGCGGCGAAAATATTGAAGCGAATGTTCGAGGACGCGCGCCATTTCCCAAGCCGTCGCCGGCACACCCGCGATCGCCATGATCGAGTGCCGGTCTATCTCCAGCACCTTGTCCGCACGATCGTAAACCACCGTGTTCCCCGCCGTCGCGCGCCGATCGCCCGCCACCAAGACACCTCCGGTGAACTTGAAGGCGAGTATCGTTGTCGCCTGCGTCGGGGTAAATTTCGACGCCTTATCTCCCATTGATCCCATACCTCCCGTGGGACTAATGGGAACGATGAGCCCCTGCCGCCGCAAGAGCGCCGGAAAATCGGCCGCGCCTTCGCCTAACGAGTCGCTCGTCACTGGCCGGTGCGCTGCCGGTAGCGCTTTGATTGGTTCGGGTCCACCTTGCGCATCTTCTTCAAAAGATCGCGCGTGTCCGGCTTGGAAACGTCGGGAGATTTGGGTCCGCCCCCATCACCTTGCTTCGGCCCCCATGGCATGGGCGCCACCGGTTTTTCCGTCCGTTCTGGCATAAAAAAACGCTATCGTGAATGCGCCCGAAACGCAAACCGTAGCGAGCTTGCCAGTCCCAAACGAAAATGCCAAGGTTGCGCCATGACTCGCCGCCTCCGCACTTTTGCGCTTCTCCTTTTTGGGCTCGCCCTTCTCGTCCGTGCGGAGGCGCAAAGCCCGCCGCCCGCCGCCAATTCCGACGGGTCAGTTCTGCTCAACCTGAGCAAAAAGATCGACGAACAAAATCTCAAGATAGATCTCCTTTCCCAACAAATCCTGCGGTTGCAGCAGGAGATCGAGCATCCGAAGGCGATCGGCGCCGAGCACTCCATCCCGACCGCGACCGCCGTCTCCTCACCTCTCCCGGTCGACGCCAACACGCACGTCGTGGCGCGCGGCGAGACGCTCACTTCCATCGCCCGAATGCACAAAGTTACGATCGATGAGTTGCAGAAACTCAATCACATCGAAGACGCACGAAAACTTCAACCCGGTCAGACGCTCATCCTGCCGGCGACGGCCGCGGCACCTGGCGCGTCCGTTTCTCCATCTCCAAGCGCCTCCGTGCCTAACGAATAATGGAGTCGACCGCAAACCAGCATTGGTTCCTCTGCAAACACGAGGACGGCAGCGTCTTTGGCCCGCTTCCCTTTTCCCAGGTGCGCCGCTGGGCCGCGACCGCGCAGGTCGCGCCACACGATAAACTTTCGCACGACCAGCAAACCTGGTTGAAGGCCCCGATGTTTCCGGAGCTGGAAATGGACTGGCTGGTAGAGGTGACGAACGACCATTAGTACGGGCCGACGACGCTCGGCGCGGTCCAGGAATTTCTCCGGCTCGGCGAGATCGGAGACGAGACTTTCATCATCAATTCCTGTGATGGCTCGCGTCGCCAGATCCGCGAATTGCGCAATTTGCTGCCGTTGCCTAGCGAAGTGGACGGGGAATTCGAGTAAGGTCCCGCCACCAGCACGATGGCGATCAATCTTCGCGACCGGATCAGCGACCTGGCACAGAGCCTCTTCGAGGAGCGACGCGCTCTGGAGGAGTGCGAAGAACGCTGCCGCGAATTGGAAGCACGGTTCGGCGCGTAGCCGCTAAAGGCTCAATTCCACGCTCGGTTCAATTTCCCCCTCCGCCGGGTCGAGGAAACTTTGTTCCCAGAGCCGGGCGTACTTGCCGCCCAACTCCACCAGCTCGGCGTGCGTTCCCCGTTCAATGATCCGGCCGCGCTCCAGAACGAGGATCTGATTCGCCCGCAGAATAGTCGAGAGCCGGTGAGCGATGACAAAGCACGTCCGATGCGCCATCAAATGTTCCAGCGCTTCCTGAATCAACCGCTCTGTCGTTGTGTCGACGCTTGCCGTCGCCTCGTCCAGGATGAGGATGGGCGGATCCTTCAGCAGGGCGCGCGCGATCGAAACGCGCTGCTTCTCGCCCACGCTCAATTTCACGCCACGCTCTCCCACCACGCTACCGAGGCCATTCGGCAACCGATCGATAAACCCGCGCGCATTGGCCGCTTCCGCGGCGCGCAGGACTTCCTCGTCGCTCGCATCCGGTTTTCCCATGAGCAGGTTTTCGCGAATCGTGCCGTTAAAAAGGAAACTCTCCTGTGTGACCAAGC
>JBPCLI010000114.1:0-3192 GCA_051003415.1 Chthoniobacterales bacterium
TCGATCGGCGATAACACATTCGACCTGCGTGATGGATGCGAACGTGAGATTCGAGCGCGGCCAACCAGATTACCGACCTTCTCACCGATTATGAATTCCCACTGCTTCTTCGCTCACATCGCCCTAGCCACCGACGCTCGAGCCCATGCAATCCCACAGGCAACCACCAACCTGCTCATCGAAATCGACGACGTAGCGTAGCATGCGGCGGGAGGAAAAAGCACCTCAAAGTTTCCAAGTTAACAGAACCTGCAAAGGTGAAATTGGCTGGCGGCCTGGCCAGAACCGCTGCGCGCAATTACCTCAAATCAGAAAGCGAGTTCCGCAAATTTCCCAAACATCAATTTGTTGATTTTGATCTCACCGGAACCCCGACCTACATTTCGATTCGTCCGCCGCCGACCAAGGTTTTTTCAAACCATTCCAAAGTGTGGCGGCTAGCGGAAACTGAGGCGGAAAAAGTGAGAGGCGAACCGCGATCTCGTCCTAGTTAGGAAAAAGACTGCAACGCGAGGCGCGGGAAAGTCCCGGCCACACCGGCTGCCAGGACAGGGATGGTAAAGCCCAACCAAAAAGGCAATCGGCGCAATCTCGGGCCGGTCCAGGACTTGCGGAGGGTGATTACCAAACAAGAGTGAGAATCACGGACGGACACCGCTAAATCTCCAGGGACGAATCCGAGAAGCCATCATCTCAGGTTCGATGCCACAGCGAAGCATTAGTAACCGCCGCATCGGAATTAGTGGGCCGAGGCGGGCTTTTCAGTGTCGCCGGTTTCTGGTCCGCCGAGGGAAAAGGAGACAATCGCGAAGACTTCAACGGCCGGGGTGTGATCGCTGTAACCGAAGAGGGGCGAGAGATCGAAGCGCGCCCTGGTGGTCGGGCGAAAGGCGAGGGTGGGGCCGAGAAGGTGTCATCCGAATTGAAGCGCAGTTCGAAGATTCCTTTCGCGGCCAGATGCTCCTTGCGCGTCTCTTTGGGCAAAGGCGCGTTTTCAGGCCGGCCCAAGAATGTCACGTCGACCGTGACCCGCAATGCGCCGATCGGCGCGGACGAGTGACCGAAAGGTCTAACGAACTATTCCGACCTGATTTCGGGCAATACGTCCGCCGGCGTCCAGCCGTTACCGCGCCAGATTTTCACGATCCTGCCCTTCCGGTCGATCAACGCCGTCGCGAGACTGTGGGAAATGGTGCCGGACTCAGGTTGGACGAGGACGGAAAACGCTTTCGTTAGGCTTTGAATTTCCGCGGGCTCTCCGGTCGCGAAGGTCCAGATGGCAGGGTCCCCACCAGCGTTCTGCGCGTATTGCTTCAGGACCTCAGGGGTATCGAACTGCGGATCGAAGCTGATGCTGAGCAAGCGCGTTCCCGCGAGCGAATCGGCGGAGGCTTGGATCGCTTTCTGCAGCTCGGCAAAATTCTCCGACATCCGCGGACAGAAATTCGGAATCGGGCAGCGAGTGAAAATGAAGGTCACGACAAAAGGGTGGCCACGGAAGCTTTCGAGCGTGACTGGCTTTGCATCCTGATCTCGCAGTGAAAAGACCGGCATCTCGTCACCCTCGTGTAAACGATTACGCGTCGCGCTAATGGCGCTTGATGAATCCGTGAGCTTGGGTGCCGGCAACTGGACCTCGGCCGGATCGATTTTCGCGACTCGGTCGATCCATGAATCCCGCTTGGTCACGTTCAACCGAAACGAAATCGCATCGCCTGCTTGCACATTCGCAACCTTTTTCTGGTCGCGCACGACAAAAGGCATCGTCATGGCCGGCATGAAGCCCGCAATGGCTTCGTGTTCGATATGCACCGTGCTGTGATCCGGCGCGAAGCCGCGTACGATTCCGCGCGCCTCATATTGCTGCGCGCCGGCCTCGTTCTGGTCCGATCGGCCGCATCCTGACCAGGCGACGACACTGACAAGAACCAGCGCAAGGGCGGTGTGGCGCTGAGCGAGACTTCTCACGCCCCTACTAGAGGCGCGGCCGAAAATCGTTCCACAAGATTCGTCGATGATCTTGATCTGGATCAAGGCGGCCCGTCTTCGGCGTCGCTACAGAAGAGATATGACAAACGCCAAAGCTGCAATAGCCGCACCCTATGGCCGCCATGCCAGAGGGGTATTGGACGGCTTCGTTTTTGAACAGGACAGAAGTCAATCCATGAAAACATCACGCCGTCGATCCATCTTCCGAATCGCGCTCGGTTGTAGCGCGCTTCTTATTTCCGTCGCGGGCTGTGCCAAGGCGCCGCAAATCCCGCCAAAGACTGTCGCGATCGAGGCCAACGACAAGATGAAGTACGACGTGACCGCCATCGAGGCGAAGCCAGGGCAACAACTTGTCGTCACGCTCAAGAATGTCGGGACGACCCCGAAATTTTCCATGGGCCACAATTTCGTCATGCTTGATCGCACCATCAACGAACAGAACGTGATGAAGTTCCTCGACGCAGCGTCCACGGAAGCCGCGCACGATTATGTTCCGCCAGGCGCCAAAGAGGTAATCGCGCACAGCAAGCTGCTCGGGCCCGGCGAGACCGACACGGTCACGTTCAACGCCCCGCAGATTCCGGGCGATTACCTCTACCTCTGCTCCTTCCCCGGCCACTACGCGCAGGGCACCAAGGGCATCCTGACCGTGAAACCCTGATTTCACAACCAAGGAGAAACCCAACCAAATGAAGATCCCAAAGATATTATCGGTCGCCTTCCTTGCCGTGCTCGCGCTTTTGCCGAGCGCCTGCAACAAAGGCGGGAGCGGCGACAAGGCAAAGCTGAGCAGCGACGATGCAAAAAATGCCCAGGCTTCTTACGTCCCGCCGGGACAGAAGGATGAATATTATCTTTTCTATTCTGGCGGCCATTCCGGTCAGGTTTTTGTCGCGGGAATCCCTTCGATGCGGCATATAATGACCATCCCGGTCTTCTCGCCCTCCTCCGGCACCGGATATGGCTACGATCTGGCCACGAAGAAAATGATGGGTGAGTACACCTGGGGTGATGTCCACCATCCCGGGCTCTCGCAAACCGACAGCGAGTATGACGGGCGTTGGCTTTTCGTAAACGACAACGCCAATAACCGCGTCGCGCGGATCGATCTGCGCGACTTCAAGACGAAGGAAATTCTCGGCCCGATCCCAAACTCGATGGGAAATCATGGCTCCTCGTTTGTGACCGAGAACACGGAGT
>JBPCLI010000115.1:0-7833 GCA_051003415.1 Chthoniobacterales bacterium
CTCGGCGCCTTTACGGTTCACGCGATTATCGGGAAGAACCCGGCCTTCGTTCTCCCGCAGATCGAGGGAGCGACCTGGCGCGCGTATATCGGGGTGCCGCTCGCCTCCGCATTCGCATCGCTCGTCGGGATCGGTTTCCAGCGCGCCACCCTTCGACTGCGCGCCTTTTCGAAAAAGTGGACCGCGCTGCCACGCTGGATTCATCCCCTTCTCGGCGGCCTGACCGTCTGGATGTTTGGCGTGGCAATTTTCATGTGGTCCGGCCATCTCGGCGTCTTCGGGCTCGGCTACGATGATCTCTCCGCGATGCTGCATGGTGAACTGCCGTGGCTCCTGATCGCGGCCTTTCTTCTCGCCAAATGGATTTCGACCGTGGCCTGCTACGGTTGGGGCGGTTGCGGCGGTATTTTTGCGCCGCTTCTTTTTCTTGGTGCCGCCGCTGGCGGAACGATAGGCGGCCTTTTTGGATACGTGCTCCCGCTGACCCACGATGGCCAGACGCTTCTCGCCATCATCGGGATGAGCGCCTGTCTGAGCGCGGTCGTTAGGGCGCCATTTACTTCCATCCTGATCGTCTTTGAAATGACGCACCAATTTTCCCTCGTGCCTGCCCTCATGCTCGGCGCGCTCGTGAGCGAGGCGATCTCGCGTGGCCTAACGACACACAATTTTTACGACGAAGTCCTCGCGCAGGACGGCACCGTTTTGGTCCACGTCATCCCACCGCGTGATCTGCGCAGCTGGCAGGCTTATCCCGTTTCCGCGATCGCCAATTTCCGCCCGGTCGTAATCGACAATCTTGCTCCGGAAAATTTGCGATCCGTCCTGGAGAAAAACCAGTTCAAACGTTTCCCGGTAGTCGAAGGTGGGCTGCTCACCGGCTGCCTCGCGCGTGGGGAGGCGGAGGCTGCGCTCGCCGAAAGTCGCGTCCCAGTGCTGGAGAAGGCGGCCGTCTGCAAACGCAGCCACACCATCGGCGAAGTGGCGCGGATCCTGATCGAGGCGCCGGGCGGATTCGCCGTCCTTTTGGCGGGCGATAAAGCGGCCGGCATCATTACCCTGCACGACTTGCTGCGGGCGCAGGAGACGCTCGCCGTGCGCAGCACGCATTAACAATGTGGAAGGGGCTTGTGCGCCCCGATGAGCTGACGCGACGCTCCAGGATCGGGGCGCAGAGGCCTCCCACATTAGGGGACCGTGCCCGGCTCGTAATTCAGATTCGGCGCGAGCCATTTCTCGATCTCGCCTAACGAAACGCCTTTTCGCTGCGCGTAATCCTGCGCCTGGTCGGGCTGGATTTTCCCGACCGCGAAATAGCGCGCCTCGGGGTGCGAAAAATAAAGTCCGCTCACGCTTGCGCCCGGATCCATCGCGAAAGATTCGGTCAGCGAGATCCCGGTCTTCTCTTCGGCCGCGAGAAGGTCGAAGAGCGTTCGTTTTTCAACGTGATCGGGCGAGGCGGGATAACCCGGCGCCGGGCGGATCCCGCGGTAGCGTTCCCGGACCAAATCTTCCTTCGTCAGGCTTTCCTCGCGGCCGAAGCCCCACGCCCTGCGCGCTTCTTCGTGCAGGTATTCGGCAAAAGCCTCGGCCAGGCGATCGGCCAGCGCCTTGGTCAGGATGGCGTTGTAGTCGTCGTGGTCGGCCTGGAATTGTTTCGCCAGCGTGTCCGCCCCGATCCCGGCCGTGACCGCGAAGCCGCCGAGATAATCGCGCTTGCCAGAACTCTTCGGCGCCACCAGGTCAGCCAGGCAATAATTAAATTGCCCTGCCGGTTTCTGCATTTGCTGGCGGAGGAAATGGAACCGCGCCACGACCTCATCGCGCTTTTCGTTAGGATAAATCTCGACATCATCGCCTAACGAGTTAGCGGGCCAGAAGCCGTAGACGCCTCGCGCGGTCAGGAGTTTTTCTGAGACGATTCGCTGAAGAAGCTGCTGCGCGTCCGCGAAAAGCTCGCGCGCCTGTTCCCCCACGATCTCATCATCGAGAATGGCCGGATAACGCCCGCGCAATTCCCAAGTGTGAAAAAAGGGTGACCAATCGATGTAGTCGATCAGCTTATCGAGCGTGATCACCGCGCTCGCAGGCACCCCCGCGTGGTCAAAGATCTGGGGAGCTGTCGCCAAAGCTCGCGCGCCCAGGAACTCCGGAATCGGTGGCTCGTAGCTGCTCCAGTCGATCGTTAGGCGATTGGCCCGCGCCTGTTCCAAGGGGAGCATCTTTTTTTCCCGCGTTTTGTTAGCATGCTCGCCGCGCAGCCGCTCGTAATCTGCGCGGGTGGTCGCGTCAAACTTCGCCTTCGCCTCAGGATTGAGCAGCGCGCTTACCACCCCGACCGCGCGCGAGGCGTCGAGCACGTGGACCACGCTCTCGCTGTAATGCTGCTCGATCTTGACCGCGGTGTGCGCGCGACTTGTCGTCGCGCCGCCGATCAACAGCGGCAGAGAAAACTGCTGCCGTTCCATCTCCTGCGCGACGTGTATCATTTCATCCAGCGACGGCGTAATCAGCCCGCTCAGGCCTATGATGTCGGCCTTTTTCTCGCGCGCGGTCTCGAGGATTTTCTCCGCCGGCACCATCACGCCGAGATCGATGACGTCGTAGTTGTTACATTGCAGGACGACGCCGACGATGTTTTTGCCGATGTCGTGCACGTCGCCTTTCACGGTCGCCATCACGATCCGGCCCTGCGGTTTGGAATCGGCCTGTTTATCCGCTTCCATGAAGGGCATCAGATAGGCGACCGCCTTTTTCATTACCCGCGCGCTCTTCACCACTTGCGGCAGGAACATTTTGCCCGAGCCGAAAAGATCACCGACCACACTCATGCCGGCCATGAGCGGACCTTCGATCACGTCGAGCGGGCGCGCCGCTTTCTGCCGGGCCTCCTCGGTATCAGCATCGATGTGTTCGACGATGCCTTTAACGAGCGCGTGCGAGAGTCGCTCCTCGACCGGCGCGCTGCGCCACGCTTCCTCGTCAGGCGCAACTTTCCCTTTTGATTTCACCCGCTCGGCGTAATCGACCAGCCTTTCGGTCGCTTCCGGCCGGCGATTGAAAAGCACATCCTCCACCAGCTCGCGCAGCGACGGCTCGATCTCCTCGTAAACCGCGAGTTGTCCGGCATTCACGATCGCCATGTCGAGCCCAGCCCGGATGGCTTGATAGAGGAAGGCCGAGTGCATCGCTTCGCGAACGGTGTTATTGCCGCGGAAGGAGAACGAAATATTGCTCACCCCGCCGCTGACGCGCGCGCCCGGCAGATTGGCCTTGATCCAGCGCGTCGCTTCGATAAAGGCGATCGCGTAATTGTTATGCTCCTCGATCCCGGTCGCGATCGTCAGGATGTTCGGGTCAAAAATGATGTCGTTAGGCGGAAAGCCGACCTCTTCCGTGAGAAGGCGAAAAGCCCGGGCACAGATCCCGGTTTTGCGCTCCATCGTGTCGGCCTGCCCCTTTTCATCGAACGCCATGACGATGACCGCGGCGCCGTAACGCCTAACGAGCCGCGCCTGGCGGAGAAATTCCTCTTCGCCCGCCTTGAGCGAGATGGAATTGACGACGCCTTTGCCCTGAACGCATTTCAGGCCGGCTTCGATCACGCTCCATTTCGAGGAGTCGATCATGATCGGGATGCGCGAGATGTCGGGCTCGCTCCCGATGAGGCGAAGGAAGCGTGTCATGGCCGCTTCGGAATCGATCATCCCTTCGTCCATGTTGACGTCGAGAATGTTGGCGCCGCCTTCGACCTGTTGCCGCGCGACGACGAGCGCCCCTTCGAAATCGCCCGCCAGGACCAGTTTCGAGAACTTTGGCGAGCCGGTGATGTTGGTTCGCTCGCCCACGACGACGAACCCGAAGTCGTGGGTGACATCGAGCGCCTCGAGGCCGGAGAGATGAAGCGCGAGATTTCCGGGGAGCGCACGCGCCTCGCGTGCGGTTCGAGGCGCCTCGCCGCGAACTTCTTCATCCGTGCGTGGTTTGTCCGGGCTCACTGTCAACTTGTCCGGGCGGACGCTGTTTCCGGCGAGGTGCCGGAAAGAGGCAATGTGGGAGGGGCCTTTGTGCCCCGATCTTCCGGCGGGCGCGAGTAGAAGGAATCAGGGCGCAAAGGCCCCTCCAACGTTGGCGGCACCCGCGGCGGAAACTCCCGCACCGCCGCCGCGATCGCGCGGATGTGATCCGGCGTCGTCCCGCAACAGCCGCCGACGAGATTGAGCCAGCCGCTGCGCCCCCAATCGCGCAACTGCGGCGCCATCGATTCCGGTGTCTCGGGGAAACCGGTCTCCGACAATGGATCCGGCAGTCCGGCGTTCGGATAGGCACTCGTGAAACAGGGCGCGAGCCGCGCCATTTCCTCGACGTGCGGCCGCATTTCCGCCGGACCGAGCGCGCAGTTCAATCCGACCACGAGCGGGTCGGCGTGCAGGATCGAGGTGAGAAATGCGCCCACGGTTTGCCCGGTCAACGTGCGGCCGGAAAGATCGGTGATCGTGCCCGAAATAAGGACCGGCAATTTTTTGCCCAACTCCTCGAACGCTTCCGAGATGGCGAAGATCGCGGCCTTGGCATTGAGAGTATCGAAGATCGTCTCGACCAGGAGAACATCGACGCCGCCTTCAATGAGCGCGCGCGCCTGTTCGCCATAAGCCCGGCGGATCTGGTCGAAAGTGACGGCGCGGAAACTCGGGTCGTTCACATCCGGCGAGAGCGAGCCGGTGACCGGGAGGGGACCGAGCGCGCCAGCGACAAAGCGCGGCGAGCCGGTTTCGTTTGCGACGCGATCCGCCGCTGTTCGCGCAATTTTCGCGGCGACGGCATTCATCTCGTGGGCGAGTGCGACGAGATCGGTGTCGTTGATTACGCGCTCAAAGAAAGCCTCATCCTTGCGCCCGCTTTTCGATTCCCCGGCGAAAAGGAAATCGTGCTGGCCGATCGTGGTCGCGCTGAAGGTATTCGTCTCGATCACATCAGCGCCGGCTTCGAGATACTGCGTGTGGATTTCCTCGATCGCTTCGGGGTGGGTAAGCTGGAGCAGCTCGAGGTCGCCCTTCAGGCTCTTCGCCGGGTGGTGAGCGAAGCGATCGCCACGGAATTGTTCTTCCGAGAATTTATGGCGCTGCACCATCGTCCCCATCGCGCCGTCGAGGATGACGATGCGCTGGCGAAGGAGTGCGGCGAGTGGATGATCGGAAGCGGCGTGCACGTCGAAGCCATTACTTAACGACAGCCGTCCGTTCTCGGCAACTAACAAATTGACGTATCATGATGCGTCAATGCGTTACTGACGACAATGGGAGAAGGGCCTTTGTGCCCACTTCGCAGCAGATCGGGCACGAAGACCCCTCCCACATTGCGCGCTTTCCATCGGTCTGCTGTGCAGGTTTAATTCCAGCCAGTGGAAGCGATCCGCATTTACCGGTCACTCAATGAGCTTCAGCGGAAAACCTTCCTCGCCTGTTTTCTCGGCTGGACGCTCGACGCGCTCGACTTTTTCCTCCTCACGTTCGTGGTCAAGAACGTCGCGGCCGAATTCTCGGTCTCGATCGTGAAAGTGGTTTTTGCGATCACACTCACCCTCATGATGCGTCCGCTCGGCGCGCTTATTTTCGGAATGCTGGGCGATCGCTTTGGGCGGCGGGTGCCGCTGATGGTCGACATCATATTTTATTCGCTGATGGAATTGCTGACGGCGTTCTCGCCTAACTACACCGTCTTCCTCATCTTCCGCGCGCTCTACGGAATCGGAATGGGCGGCGAATGGGGCCTGGGCGCTTCGCTTGCCATGGAGAGCCTGCCGCCCAAAGCGCGCGGCCTGGCCTCAGGCGTCTTGCAACAGGGCTACTCGTTCGGATTCCTCATCGCCGCGGTCGTTTACTGGATCGTCTTCCCGCACTTCGGCTGGCGCGCGCTCTTTATTGTCGGGGCGCTTCCGGCTTTGCTCGTCATCTACATCCGGGCGCACGTTCCGGAGTCGCCGGTCTGGGAACGGCAACGCGCCAGCGCCAGGGAAGAGTCGTTAGGCATGGGCCGCATGATCCGGGAGAACTGGCGCCTCCTCATCTACGCCATCGTTTTGATGACGGCCTTCAACTACATGTCGCACGGCACGCAGGATCTTTATCCGACCTTCCTGCAAAAGCAGCGCGGTTTGTCCGTCAATCAAACGGCGCCGATCGCGATCATCTATAATCTCGGCGCGATCTGCGGCGGGACGATTCTTGGATTCTATTCGCAACGCTGGGGCCGGCGACGCATCATCATCATCGCCGCGGTCCTTGGCATTCTCCTCATCCCGGCCTGGATTTTCTCGCCTTCGCTTCCGCTGTTGATTGCGGGCGGATTTTTCATGCAATTCATGGTGCAAGGCGCGTGGGGAGTTGTGCCGGTGCACCTGAATGAGCTCTCACCGCCCGCCTGGCGCGGGACGTTTCCGGGCGTGGTCTATCAGCTGGGAAATTTCTTCTCCGCCAATGCCGCCATGCTCCAGGCGAAACTGGCGGAGCATTTCGTGCGGCCAAACGGCCAGCCGGATTATGCCCTAACGATGGCCTGCGTAACTCTGGCCGTTTTCATTTCCCTGATCATGCTCGCTGCCATCGGGCGCGAACAGCGCGGGATCGAGTTTTAAGAGGCTAACGAAAACTCGGCAGGAAGGAAGCGCCGCTGCCCGCGCGGGCGACGACCGCCGGCTGGCGACGATAAACGCCTTCTCCATAGCGGTAATCCACAATCGCCTCCGCGATCTTGTCGGACAGTTGTTCGCGATAGCTGGCATCAGCGGCATCGCGGGCTTCCGATCGGTTACTCAGGTAGCCGCATTCGACGAGGACGCTGGGATACTGCGCATGGCGCAGCACCCGGAAACGGGCGGTGTGCACTCCACGATTCACCGTCCCCGGCAAAGTGAGCAGACTGCGCTCGATCTTCGACGCGAGATCAAATGCGTAGGGCGAATAGTAATAGGTCTCGACTCCCTCGATCACGCGCCGGCGCGAATCGTTGAAATGAATGCTGACGAAGATCGAATTCTTCTGCTGGTTGCCGAGCGCGACCCGGTCGTCGAGCGGAATGAAAATATCGTTTGCGCGCGTCATCACAGTGTTCAGTTGCGACTCGCGCAATTTCTGGTTCACCCGCAATGCGACATCGAGCGCGACCACTTTCTCGGGCGGGCCGTGTCGGCGCCACGCGCCGCTGTCTTTGCCGCCGTGGCCGGCATCGACCACCACGGTATCAAAGGTGTGGCTGGTGTTGGTCGCGACTGTGGCACAGCCGCCGAGCAAGAAAGGGGCCGCGAGGGCAAACGCGGCGATGGAGCTGGGCAAACGCTTCATTCCAATATGTAAAGCGAATCGCGTGCCGGGCCAAGCGAAAGGGCGAGAACTCCCGGTCATCGAGCGAAAATCGCTTGTGTTTTTCGCGTGTTCACCGAATGGCTAGCCCCGAGTTATGCGCAACTATTTTACGATCATTTTGCTCCTTTGCGGGCTGCTCTTGGGTGGCTGCAAGAAGGGGAACAAGGCAGCCAACGCCAAGGCCTCCACTCCCACGCCAGCCCCGGCCGTCGCGGTGCCCGCCGCGCCGACGCCGCAGCCGACCCCGCGCAAGCCGGCCATCGACCAGACTTCGGAGGTGATCGTTTTCGGCTATCATCGCTTCGAGAAAAAAGTGCGGCGACCTGACACCGAGATCACTCCGGAAGCCTTTGAGGCGCAGATGAAAAAATTGCAGGACCAGAAAATCTCGGTCATCGGAATGCAGGATTTCCTCGCCTGGAAACGCGGCGAGAAAGCGATCCCACGGCGCGCCGCGATCATCACGATCGAT
>JBPCLI010000116.1:0-39237 GCA_051003415.1 Chthoniobacterales bacterium
GGATTTTCGGCACTACCAGGATCTCGCTGAACGATAATCTACTTAAGCAATGCTCACTCCCGGAGATTCGGGCGGTGATGGCGCACGAGATGGGGCATTACGTCCTCAACCACGCTTTCAAGCTGATCCTTTATTTCACCCTTCTCGTGGCCGGCGCGTTCGCGTTTTCTTTCCTCTTCTTCGAGCGGGTGATCCGGCGCTGGGGTCCGCGTTGGGGCGTGCGTGGGATTGCTGATCCGGCTGGGCTGCCCATCCTCATTATACTTTTCACGGCTTATTTCTTCCTCCTCACTCCGCTCGCGAATACGGCAGTGCGAGTGACCGAGCGGGAAGCGGACGCTTTCGGGATCAACACCGCGCGCGAGGCCGATGGCTTCGCGAGAGTAGCTTTAAAACTGGGGACGTATCGCAAACTCGATCCCAGCCCGCTGGAAGAGATGATTTTCTTTGATCATCCAAGCGGTCGCGCCCGGATCCGGATGGCGATGGATTGGAAAGCGGCCAATCTGCCGGCGGGGGACGCGGGCCGCGCGCCCTCTCGTTAGGCGATCAGGGCGCAGGAGGAGGCGAGGGCGATTCGTTAGGGGGACTCGCGCTCTTCGGCCGGAACAGAGGTTGCGCTGGGAATGGATGCTAGCGGAGTGGGGCTCGCGACCGGTGTGGCAGCGGACTCGTTAGGCGGGAGGACTTTTTCGAGGAGCGCGGCCAGTCGCCAGCCGGCGAGCTGCATCTCCTGCAGAACCATCCGGGCCGACCATTTGGCGTAGGAAAGACCGTCCTTGGTCGGCCCTTCGACGACTTCGCCGTCCCCCACCATTTTTTCGCGGTCGAGTTTCGGCGTCACATTCTGATAGCGCAGCCGCGCTTGGACTTGGCGCGCGAGGGGCAGGATTTCGTTGGCCCATGCTTCCGGGTAATCGCTCGCGGGCAGAGCCGCGGGGAGCCGCCAATTTTTCGGCTCCTCTTTCGCAAGGCGACCGCTCAGTTCTTTTTCGGCCGCATCCATTTTCACCTGGCGTTCCTCCTTCGGCATGGAGTCGGGAAATTGCGGCAGATTCGCGAAGACGGTGTCGCCGTCCCAGAAAGCGTGCAGCTTCGGGTCCTTCCTCCGCGGGACGACGTCGCGCGTCAGCTTGAGGCGAAGTGAATTTCCGCCCTCGTCCGGGAAGACTTCGCCTCCGCGCTCGGGATCGACGGATTGTCCCTTGGCGTCGAAATACTGCGCCCCGACATGGAGCGGCTGGTGAATGTCGCCGACGAAATGCGCGAGGAGGAGGAGCGCGATCGGCTTGGTGATCTTGCGCGCGTTCTCCGCGGGCTCCTGGCCCTGCAAAACGGCGATGCAATAGCGCATCATGTGGACGATGTCCCATGGGCTGCGCCCGACCTTGCCGTCGGCGTATTTCGCGTTACCGACGAGCGGCACGTCGGTGTAGTGGAACCAGTGGTGCGACGGAATGGACGACTTATCGTCGGTCGTGGGGGGATTCGCTTTCCAAAATTCGCGCAGTTGCCCGGCGATTTTCGGATGCGAGGAAAAATATTTTTGCACCTTGGGATCATCGATCCCGGGCTTGTCCCACTGCTTGATCGTGTCAGCAATAATCGAGGCCTCCTCCAGGGTGTACCCGTCGAGCAGCTCAGCGACGCGCGCTCCGGCCGGCGTGCCGGCGAGCTTTTGGTCGGCGATCGCGCCGATGATCTTGTGACCGTCCGGCCCGTAGGCGTGGAGCGGTCGCGCCCAAGCCAGGGCCAAGAGGAGCGAGCAAAAAAAGAGTTTCTTCATGAAGCTGGCCTAACGATCACATGAAAGGGCCAGAATTTACGGAACTGCGGATGCCGCCGGGCCGGCAGTGTCTCCGCCCCGCCCACGTTTGACAAGGGTTGATCTCGCCTAACGACTTGCGGCGAGGTTTTCCGTGGCGGCGTCGTCCAACTCGAGCGGCTTCTGTTGCGTCGGCGCCTGTTCGCTCGCGGGCAGGATTTCGCCCTCGGGCTTGGGGGCCGTCAGGCGCATCCCAACGAGCCGGCTGATGCCGCGCTCTTCCATGGTCACTCCGTAAAGAATATCGGCCTTCGCGATCGTCCGCTTGTTATGGGTGATGATGATGAACTGGCTCTGCGCGATGAAGCGATCGAGCATCTTGATGAAGCGGTTGATGTTCGATTCGTCGAGCGGCGCGTCCATTTCGTCGAGGATGCAGAACGGGCTTGGCCGTACCATGTAGATGGCGAAGAGGAGCGCGACTGCCGTCATCGTACGCTCGCCGCCGGAGAGGAGCGAGACGCTTTGCAGTTGTTTGCCGGGCGGTTTGGCGATGATGTCGATGCCGCAGTTGAGCGCATCGTTCTCGTCGAGGAGCGCGAGATCGGCGCGGCCGCCGCCGAAAAGCTCGGAGAACATTTCGCGGAAGTTGCTCCGCACCTGCGCGAACGTGTCTGCGAAGAGTTTTTCCGTCGTCTGGTTGATGCGAGCGATGACGTCGAGTAACTCGCAACGCGAGTTCGTTAGGTCAGTGTTTTGGGTTTCGAGGAAATTATGGCGCTCCTCCAGCTCGTCGTACTCGTGCACGGCATCGAGATTGACCGGGCCCATCGCGTCGAGCTGACGAGTGAGTTGCTCGATGATTTCGCGGAGTTGCGCTTCGTCGAACTCGGCGGCTTCCTTGCCGGTCGTTTCCGTTTCTGATTTTCCACGCTGTTTGAACTGCGCGCCGTAGGTCTTGGTGAAGGCGTAGCGATCGGGCGAAAACTCGCGCAGGTTGACCTGGTAGCGGCGCATGACGTGCTCGGCCAAGTTCTCCATCTTTAGTTGCATCTGGGTTTGGCGAACCTCTTCCTTGCCGCGCGCGTCGTGCAGTTCGCTCAGGGCTTTGCGGCGATTGCGCAGATCCGATTCGAGGTTGTTCACTTCCGCCAGGCGCTCGGCGCGCCGGGCTGCGATTTCTGTCACGGCCGATTCGGCGTTGGCGAGTTCGGCGCTTTTTTCCTCGATCGCGCGCTCGGCTGCCAGCGTCTCCGCCGTCTGCTGTTCGCGACGCGCCTGATAACTCGCGATGTCCGACTGGCGCGATGCGATAAGCTCGGCCAGTTCCGCCTGGCGCGCGGTCATCGGCTGCCGTTGGGTTTGCAGCCCTTCATGGCGCTGACGTTCGGTCGCAACCGCGAGCCGCAACTCGTTGAGTTGCTCGGCCAGCTCGTCGTCGCGCAAACGAGCAGCCCCCGTCGCCGACTGCAAGGCAGCCTGTCGCTGGCGCGCTTCTTCCAAGAACGAACGTTGCGTGGCCGCTTCGCCTTCAAACTGCTGCACGCGTTCTGCGGAGCTGTTCAGTTGCTGGTCGAGAGTTGTTCGCTCCCATTCGAGGGCGTCCACTTTGCGCGCGGCTTCATGCAGCTCCCGCTCGATCGCCGTGATCTGTAACGCTGCCGCCGAATGCGCACCACGCGCCGCCTGATGCTGCTCGCGGATTTGCTCCTGGCGTTCGGCCTTTTCCGTTAGGCGGCGTTCGATTTCCTCCCGGCGGCTTTGCAGGATCTGACGGTCGTCGAGCAAGGCACGATGTCCGGCGGCGAGCGATGCGATCTGCACTTTGCGCGCGAAAAGAGAACTGTTTTCCTCGTTCACCCGGCCGCCATAGATCACCCCCTTGGCCGAAATCAGGTCGCCCGCCAGGGTGGCGAAGGCGAGGCCGGGAAATTCCCGTTTCAATTTCTGCGCCTGGTCGAGATCGGACACGAGGGCGACTTCGCCTAACAAATGCCTAACGATCGCTTCGAGCCCAGCAGGTGGGTGGACCTTTTCGGTCGCCCAGGCAATCGCGCCCCGCGGGAGTTTGCCGGCGATCGCAGGAGAGTCGGCGCTCAACTCGGGCACGATAAGGGCGGTTTGGCCAAGCTTGCGGCTCGAGACGGTGGCGATGATCTCGCTTGCGAGCTCGGAATTCTGCAGCACGATCGCGTGCAGGTTGCGTCCGAGGGCCGCCTCGACGGCCGGGATGAACTGCCCCTCGACCTCAATGAGCGAAGCCAGCGCGCCGGTGAGCGCGGGCAGGATGCGGGAAGGATCGTCGAGGCCGCGCAGGATTGCCTGCGAACCTTCGGTCAGGCCTTCGCCCTCCGCATTGAGCTGCCGCAAAATATCGAGCCGGGACTGTCGCTCGGCGATCGCGCGATCGCTTCTCATGAGCGCCGTTTCGGCTTCGCGCAGCTGCTGCTGTTGCCGGCTAAGTTCTTCTTCCGCCTCGGGGATTTGCGCCGCCAGGTCTTGCAACTCGTTGTGTTGTTCGTCCGCGCTCGCCCTGTTCGCGGAAAGTTGATTCGCGACCCGGTCGCGCGCGCCGGACGCTTCGCCTAACGACGCCGCCAGCTCCGCGAGGCGCGGCTCGGTCGCGGAGCGGCGGGAACTAGTCCCTGCGATCTCCGCTTCCAGGTCGGCCAGCCGGTTCTCAGACTTCGAAATCGCGAGCTCGATCGTCTGCAATTCGCGTTCGCTTTCCTCGCGCTCGCGGCGCACTTCGGCGGCGCGGGCGTTGAGTTCCTCGAGTTCGGTCCGTTTCGCGGCTAGAAGCCGTTCGGTTTCGGAAAGGAGCAGATCGGTATCGTGGATTTCCGTTTCCTGGTGCGCGAGTTTGCCTTCGGTTGTCGTTATATCGAGCTCGTAGCGTTCGATCAGTGTGCTCAATTCATGGGCCCGTTCGCGGTTGAATTCTATCCGGTTCCGATGCGCAGCGATTTCGTTCTGCAGGCGCTGCACTTCGGTGCGTGCAGCGTTGATCTGCGTGTCGACCTCCTCGAGGCGTCCGCGGTGGGCGGCGACTTCGTTTTCCTGCTCCTCGATCGCGCTCTCGGTTGTGCGCTGGTCTTCATCGAAACGCGCCGTGGCAGTTCGCGAGCGCTCCATTTCCGCCTCGAGCAAATCGAGCTGTGCACGGGAATGATGGGTGTCGAGGACGTGCAAATCGGCCATCAGCGTCTGATAGCGGCGGGCTTTGCCAGCTTGCCGCTGGAGCGAGCCGATCTGGCGTTTCACTTCCTTGATGATATCGCTGAGCCGCAAAAGGTTGGCCTCGGTCGCCTCGAGCTTGCGCAGCGCCTCGCGCTTTTGCCCTTTGTATTTGGTAATCCCGGCGGCCTCTTCGAAAACCGCGCGCCGATCTTCCGGACGCGAGCTAAGGATCTGATCGATTCGGCCCTGCTCCATCATCGAGTAGGCGCTGCGTCCGATGCCGGTATCGGCGAAGAGAGCCTGGATGTCTTTCAGACGGCAGACCGTTTTGTTGAGCAGATACTCCGAGACCCCGTCGCGATAGACCCGGCGGGTGACCCGCACGTCGTGCCAATCGACTCCCAACTCGCTCGCGCAGTCGGTGAACGTTAGGGAGACTTCCGCGTAGCCGACTGGTTTGCGCGCATCGGTGCCGTTGAAAATCACGTCGGCCATTTCACCGCCGCGCAGCGCCTTGGCCGATTGTTCGCCGAGGACCCACCGGACGGCGTCGAGGACATTGGATTTTCCGCAACCGTTAGGCCCGACAACTGCGGTGACGCCTTCGTGGAAATTAAAGACGGTTTTATCGGCGAACGATTTGAACCCGAAGAGTTCGAGTGATTGGAGATGCATGTTGGAACCTCTGGCGTGCATACATCCACGATCGGAAGCTGACAAGCAAAATAAACACTATTCAAAGGGGCAGGGAGGCAGGCCGGCACAAGATATGGTATGCGCAACGTTAGGCCGGGGATTTTCTTATTGCTCGCTGGAGGAGGAAAAGGATCGATGCGGCTACCAGGACGACAGCAGTGACGGTTAGCTCCTGTCGAGTCGCCTGGGCGAGAATCAGGAGACTGATCACGATCCCCATCACCGGGAATATCCAAGCACCCGGAAAGTGGAACGGCCGGCCGGTCGCAGGAGTGTCACACCACATCATGCGAAGCGCCGCCCCACAGGAGAGAAAATAGAGTAACAGGACAGCTACGTTCGAGAGAACGGCGAGTTGCTGAAACGTAGAACTGAGAGAAAGGACGGCGGCGATCGCGCAATACGTCAGGATCGCCACGTCTGGCGTCCGGAAACGCGAATGCACATGCGCGAAGATTTTTGGGAGAAAGCGATCGCGGCCGAAGGCAAAGAGAACCCGCGGCGAGCTGAGAACGTCGCTCGCGAGAAAACCAAACGCGGAAATGCTGGCCCCGGTCAGCATCAAAGTGCGGCCCGGTTCTCCGAGAAAATGGGAGGCAGCCTGGGCGAGGGGGGCGGTGGAATATTTTCCGAGGGTGTCACCGAGGAGACCCTGCGCGACTAATTGGATGAGGAGGTAAAGGACGGTCGTAACGCCAAGGGCGAGATAAATCGCGCGCGGCACAGTACGCGACGGATCCTTCACTTCGCCGCTCGGCATGAGCGCGACTTCGATGCCGACGAAGGCAAAAAGGAGAAGAAGCACGCCGCGGCCGAGGGGCTGGGTTCCCGGCCAGGTGATCGTTAGGGCGTCGGCCTGCCTAACGAAGAAGATTCCCACGAAAACGAAAATGAAGAGCGGGACGAGCTTGGCAATCGTCACGACCCAGACCGCGCGAGCTCCGGATTTCACTCCCCGGATGTTTACCCACGCGAGCGAGCCGAAGACGAGGAGGACGACGAGGAAATGCAGACCACCATGGGCGAAGGTCCGCGCCATCGCTCCGATCGTGTCCGCGAAGAGCGCCACGATCCCGGACGAGGCGAGAATCGCGGTCAGAAAGTAAAGCACGCCGGCCATGAAGCCGATGTAGCGGCCGAAAGCGCTTTCGACGTAGGCGTAAAGCCCGCCGGTAAGGGAAACGCGGCTCCCGGCGAGCGCAAAAGAGGTGACGAAAATCACCATCGCCGCTGCGCAGATGAGGAAGGCGATGGGAGCACCCGCTCCGAGTTGGGCGGCGACGAGGGCCGGAAGGGCAAAGATGCCTGCGCCCACCGTCGAGTTGACGATGTTCGCCGCCAGGCTCGGGACGCCAAGGGCGCGGATCAGCTGCCTTTCCTCGACCGGCTCGGTTGGATGCATGGCTCGCAGGCTGTGCGAGCAGGCCATCTCCGGCAAGCCGTTAGTTGCTGCGGGCACCGTTTCCCGAATAGGAACCTGCGGGTAAACGGCTGTTCGGTTGCACCTGGTAGCGAATCAATTCACGCGCTGCGACAGTTTCTGAAAACGCGGGTCGGTTCGAATCCGATCCCAGATCGGATCAAGCCGGAGCAGAGCGGGGGTGATCGAACGGCGGTAGACCGCCTCGAGACAATTTTCGATTAGCGGGACCGCGTGATCGGCGTCGCCCAGGATGGCGTAGGCGGTGGCGACGACTTCCTTCGATTCCGGCAGGCGAAAGGCATCGTGCTTGGTCGCGGCAAGGAGAGCCGCGGCCCGCTTTTCCACCGCGGCTGCATCGCCCAGGGAAGCCGCGGCGGTCAGGATCGCATCGGCCACGCGCGGGTTGGTATCGCCCGCTCCTTCCAGGGCCAGCAGCTCGCGCTGGGCCTGCTCGACGATCGACCTGGCCTCGACCTGATGGCCCGCGAAGTAATTCAGAATACCGAGCCAAAGATTATTTTCCGCGATCGCGAAGGGCGTGCGGTCCTCGGCGCCGGCGATCCCCCGCGCCGCGGCGGCGAGCGCTTCTTCACCCTGACGTCGAAAGGTCAGCAGAGTAACGACCTCGCCCAGCGTTCCAATTTTGCCCGCCACCTTCGGATCTCGCACGACTTTTTCGGCCGCTTCCAGATTTCCCTCCGCGCAATAGGTCTCTGCTTTGTCGCCCATGAAGTCCGCCTCATCAGGGGAGAGGACGAACGCGCGCTCGAACATCTCGCGCGCCGCCGGGAAATCCCGTTTTGCGCGGTAGCTGCGTCCGAGATTGACCCAGATGTCCTGATTGCGCGGGTCGGAGATGGCGGCTTTGCGCAACCACTCGTTGGATTCATCGAGACGGCCCTGCCGACGCTTCACCAGGCCAACGTAAAAGAGCAGAGTCGATTCGTTAGGCGAATTCTTCAGCGCTTCCTGCAATTCGACCAGGGCGCGATCGTAATCCTGCAGACAAAGATAATAATAAACGCCAAGTGCGGCACGCGCTTCGCCCAATTCCGGCTGGAGCCGGACCGCGGTTTCCGCAGCTTCGCGCGCGCGCTCTTTGCAGATCTCGGTGCGCTCCACCCCGTGATAAAGCTGCGACTCCGCGATCGCGATCTGTGCCCAGGCCTGCGCATAGGAAGGGTCGAGCGCGACCGCTTGCCGGAGGAAGGCGCGCCCTTTCCGCACGTCCTCAAACGGCTGGCGTTTGATCAATTCCAGCGCCCGCAAATAAGCGTCGTAGGCCTGCGGATTTTTCGTTGGCACCGCCGCGATCTGCCGCCGCTCGACCCCGGTCAGTTGCGCCTCGAGGGAAGCGGCGATGCGCTGTGCCACTTCGGTTTCGACCGCAAAAATATCGGTCAGCTTTCGGTCGTAGGTATCGGCCCAAAGGTGAGTGTCCCCATCGGCTTTGATCAACTGCACATTCACGCGCACCATCTCGCCGGCTTTTTGCACACTGCCTTCGAGGATGTGCGCCACCCCCAGCTCCCGCGCGATCACGGCAACCTTGCCCGGCTTGCTCTGGTATTGCTCGGTCGAGGTGCGCGAGATCACTTTTAAATCCCCGATCTTGGCCAGACGAGTCAGGATTTCGTCCTGAATTCCGCTCGCGAAATAGGCGTTCGTCTTGTCTTCGCTTAGCGACTCGAAGGGCAGCACTGCGATCGACTTATCCGGCGCGCTGGAAGATTGCCGCGTCCCCGAATAGCGGCCGAGGAAAAACAAACCGAGCGAAAGCGCGAGGCCGATAACGACAATGTAAATCCAGGCGCGATCGCGTTTCCGTGCGGGCAAGGACGCGGCCGTCTCGGTTCGTTTCAATCCTCCCGGCGTGAGCTCAAATGCCCATGCAATCACAAGTGCAATCGGAAAGCCAAGCGCGAGCAACATGATGACCAGGCGAATCGCCCAATCCGGAATTTGGAGAAAAGGGAAGACCTGGGTTGCGACCTGGATGAGGAGCCACGCCACCACCGCGTAGGCAACCGCGACCTTGTAAACACTGCGCCTTTTCAGTTCCTCGAAGAAGTTCGGCGAATCCATCTCGGCCTTCTTGCCTAACGAGAGCTAGCGCTCCGGCGTGATGGTCGGGATCATCTGTCGCCCGTTGCGGCGATAGACGCCAAAGTCGCTGTCGAGCGTGAAGATGTGGCTCTCGGGATAAATCTCAGACAGGCGGACGAGACAGGAATCGGCCAGCGACATCGGAACGCTGGCGTAGCGCGTCATGAGCTTCTTGAGCGCGGCGCAGTGGTCCTCGATTTCCAAAGCGATGCGGAGCAAGCCATTCTCGATTCTTTCCAGAATGACGGCACCGTTCACACCGCGGCGCTCGATCAAAAAACAAGCTTCCGCGATCACAGGTTCACAAGTCAGGAACGGCGGCGGAAGAGCGCGGAACTGCTCGACCGTCCAGGCATGGTCCCGATCGCCCGCGCAAATCATGGCCACGAGCGGCCCGGTATCGATCAGAACCTCGCTCACACTTCGCCGAACCCTTTCAGATGACGGCGGTGACTGGCGTAATCCCTCGGCCCACCTTTGGCAATGCCGCAGGCGTCCTTCATCAAATCAAAAGCTGAAAGCTGAGACTTAACCTTGCGAAAACTCGCGGCCAAGGCCTCGCGCACGATCTGCGACTTCGGCACGCGACGTTGCCGGGCCATGGCCTCCAAGTGCGCACTTATCTTGTCCGGGATCTTGCAGGTGATCGTAGTCACTGTTTTTGATAATACGAAATTGCGCAACGAGCAATATCACATTCGACCACCGCGACGCAAATTCGCGCGGGCGATTTCGTGCGCGCCGGAGCAGCAAGCCCCGTGCGCTTCTAAACCCTGCGCCTTTTCATTCCCTCGAAAAAGTTAGACGAACTCACGTGGCTATTGGTAATTCGTCTTCGGTTCGGGGCCTTCCACGAACGCTTTGAAGCGCGGATGGGAACGGAGCGGGTCCCAGGTCGGATCGAGGCGGAGCGCGGCCTGCGTCAAGGGGAACGCTCCGTAGGGAGTCACCAGCAGGCGCTCGATTCGCCCGATGGCACGATCCAGATCGCCGACCATGACTTCAACGGCCGCTAGATTCTCTTCGGTGAAAGGGCCGGAGACCGGATCATTCACGGCGGAGGGCAACCGCGTGGCATTTTCAGCCTGCCGGAGCGCGGCTTCTTTGTTGCCGAGGCCCGCTTCGGCCATGGCCAGAGGATCGGCGACAAAGGGATTGCCGGGTTGTTCGCGCTGAACAATTTCCAGGTCCGCCTTGGCCGCGAGGAAGTCTTCCTTCGCGCCCGCCGAATCGCCGGCCAAGACCCGAATCCAACCGAGAAATTGGCGTGTGCCTCCCCTATCGAATTTTTGGGTTACCTCCGTTTTCGTCAATTTGCTTTCGAGCAGACGAATGGCTTCCGGGTAATTCCGCTCTAGCAGGAACTGCGACACTTCAATAGTGGGCGCCGTCGGATCTCGGCCTGGCAGACCCTGACGCGTTTCCAGAACCGCGCGCGCGCCGGTAAGATCCCCTACTGATTGGAGCGCCTTCACTTTGTTTTCCACGACATCGGGATCGCCGGGCGTGATCGCGAGGGCCCGATCAATCATCTCCAGTGTCTCCGCGTGCCTGCGAAGCATCGAGTATGTCCAGGCGCGGTCCATGAAGAGATGCGCGTCACGCGGATTTAATTTCGCGGCCTGCTCGTATAACTGGAGGCTTTCATTCCAACGGCTTTGTCGACGCGCGATCCGCGCGAGAGCTTCCGTCGCTTCGCTGCTGCTCGGCATCTCGTGCGCGATTTGTTCGAACAACTCGCGCGCGCCCGCGTAATCGCGCTCGATGTGATACCGATAGTAGGCGTTGGCGAGCAATGTTTCCGGCGCGACCGGGTCCAGGCGCCTGGCGGTTTCGGCGGCGGCGCGGGCCGCCTCCTTGCGCGCTTCGCTCGCGTCCATCTGCAGGAAGTAGAGGTTGGCATGCACTCGAGCCATGCGTGCCCATGCCTTCGTAAATTGCGGATCAAGGCGCACGGCTTCTTCGAAGGCGGCGATTGCTTTCTTCTGATCTTCCTCCGTCTGCCCTGCGCGGGAATCGAAGTGGATGCCGCGCAGATAGGCGTCGTAAGCGGCCATGTTGCTCGTCGGTTTTTCCGCCATCATCTTTTGCTCGTGCCCACTGAGTTTGGCGCGCAGGGAATCGGCGATCTTCATCGCTACTTCGCTTTGCACAGCGAAGATATCGGTCAGGTCGCGATCGTAAATTTCGGCCCAGAGATGGCTTTCATTCGCGGCCCGGATGAGCTGCACATTAATCCGCACCCTGTCGCCCACCCGTTGCACCGTGCCCTCGACCAGATGCGCAACGCCGAGCTCCCGCGCGATCTCGCTCAGATTCGATGGCCGCGTCTTGTAACGTTGCGTGGAACTACGCGAGATGACGCGCAGCTCGCCGATCTTGGCCAGGCGCGTGATCACTTCGTCCTGCATCCCATCGACGAAATAAGCGTTCTCCTTCTTCTCGCTCAAGTTTTCGAACGGCAGCACTGCGATCGACTTCGCATCGGTCGAGGCCTGCGACTTGGGCTGTGGGCGCGTCGAGGTTTGAAACCAAAGCAAGCCGCCCGCGGTCAGCGCGCCGATGAGAACGATCCAGAGCCATTCACGTCCAGAACGCTGCGAGGGCGTCACATCCTCAGTCCGCTTGATTCCATCTGGCGTGAGCTCAAAAGCCCAGGCGATGACGAGGGCGATCGGGAAACCGAGTGCGACCAGCATGATGATAAGCCGGATCGCCCAATCGGGAATCTGGAGAAACGGAAAGACTTGGGTCGCAATCTGAATGAGCAGCCATGCCACCACCGCATAGGCGACCGCGACCTTGTAAACATTGCGCCGCTTCAGCTCGGCAAAAAAGTTACGCGGGTTCATTTCGCGGTGCACTCGAAGTCTTTGTCGCCTTTCGGTTGGCAAAAATCTGGCCAACCGGCCGCGCGCCAGTATTCGGGTAACTTCAGAGCGCGCAACATCTGCAGAAAGCGGGGATTGTTGCGCAGAGGGCTAAGTGGCGGGGTCCAAATCCAGGCAGTGTCACCACCGGGGTCGCGCATTTCCGCCGAAAGGATCTCGAGCGCGATCTCCGGTTGATTCACAAAGGCAAAGACGGTGGCGATTTCGTTAGGTAGATCGGGTTGACCCACCGCGGCTGCTTCCTGAAGTGCACGGCGGAAGTCCGGGAGTGACGGCGCCGCGTTAACGCTGGAAGCCAACGCCTCGTCCATTAGATCGATAAATTTCTTGTCTGCGGGAGACGACCACTCCGGCGCGGTAGATAATCGCGCCGTCGCAAGAACGCTCCGCGCCTGAGCTAAATCATGTCGCGCAAGCGCATAAATGAGTTCGAGGCGAAGCGCGAACCCATCGGTTTTACCGCGTACTTTTTCGGTCCGATCCAGCCACGCCCTGCTTTGCTCAAGATCGTTGCGATAGTTTTATCAGCGCCGCGATGGAAGGAGGTACCCACGCCAGCGGATCAAGCTCGCACGCGCGCTCCGCGTGCTCCAAGGCTCGATCCAGGTGTCCCACCTTCAGTAGCATTTGTGCGTATTGGTTGTGGGTCTCGGCTTCGCTGGGGCTGAGTTCGAGCGCGCGACGGAATTCAGCTTCAGCGGCGATCCATTCGCGGCGATCGCGCAGAACATCGGCCAAGGCTGAGTGCGCCAGTCCAATCGAGTCGTCGATCGCCAGCGCCTTCCGCGCCGCATTCTCAGCGCCATCGAGCGATTCTTTAATCGATGCTACCTGATAATACATCCCGAGAGCGCGCGTCTGAGCCAAAGCTGCCCATGCTTTCCCGAACGCGGGATCTTTCTGCACCGCTGCTTCCAGTAGCGCGGCGGCATGACGTAAGCTCTCCTGATTGCGCTGAGTGATAAGAGCGCGCGCCTCCAGGTAATTGCCATAAGCAGCCATGTCCTGGGTTGGAGGCACACTTTTACCCTCGCCATTAATTTTTAGTTGGACCGACAGAGCGTCTGCGATCGCGCGCGCTATCTCTTCTTGAATCGCAAAGACATCATCCAGCTTCCGATCGTAGGCCTGCGACCAGAGATGGTAACCATCGGACGTCCGCACCAACTGCGCGGTGATGCGCAAGCGCTCGCCTGCTTTGCGCACACTGCCCTCCAGCACATTTGCGACACCGAGGGCGGCGCCGATCTGGCGGAGATCGGTGTTCTTTTCTTTAAAGGCGAACGATGACGTCCGGCCCGGAACCTTGAGAGAGCTGATCTGCCCCAGAAGATTGAGAATTTCCTCCGTCAGCCCATCGACGAAATACTCGTTCTCCTTGTCGCTGCTCATGTTCACGAAGGGCAGGACGGCGATCGACTTTTCGTTCGTTTGCGCTGGCGCGGGGCTATTCGAAGCTCTTGCCGTTACGCGCGTGGTCCGCTGGAAAACGAACAGGCCCGCCGCGACGAGCGCGATCACAACGATCAGCGCGCTCAATTTCCTGCCGGTTTTGCGCGTGATCGACTTGTTAGGCAACACGTCCTCCGCGCGCACGATTCCTTCCGGCGTAATTTCAAAAGCCCACGCCAGCACGACCGCGATCGGAAAACCAATCGCGAGCGCTGCGATCAAAGCCTTCATCGTCCAGGCGGGCGCCTCGAAGGTCGGCAAAATGATCGAGGCCGCTTGAATGAGCAGCCACGCCACGACCGCATACGCGACCGCGACCTTGTAGACGTTGCGCCGCTTGAGCTCCTCGAAAAAGTCAGGCGGATTCATGGGCGCGAGAGCTTCTCAAAGCGCGGATCGGAACGCAACGGATCCCACAAAGGATCCAGCCGGAGCAAGTCCGGCGTGAGAGCGTTCCAGCCATTGATAGTGAGAAGATGCTTCACATTTGCGATGGCAATATCTTTCTCTCCCATTTGGGTTCGCGCCACGGCCAGCGCCCACTCCAAACCAGGCCCATCCATCGCCTCGTGGTCGATGGTCGGCTGAGCAAGCGCAGCTTCCTGCTCGACCGCCGCCTTGTCCCCCAGAAAGCCAGCGATCAGGATGAGATCGATCGCAATGTCATCGCGCTCGTCTCCATGTGCCCGAAGGACGAGCAGCTCCTCCCGAGCGCGAGAGAGATCGGTCTTCGCAGTCGCGGTCTGACCAGCCAGCACTTCCATCAGCCCGAGCGAGGCGCGATACTGGGCAACGAACGATTGCGGCAGATTTTCCGGCGCGTTGAGGAGGCGGTGCAGGACGGCAATCGCTTGGGCGTACTGGCGCAGCAGCCTCCATTGGTGCAGACGGGCCTCGAGATATATCGGATCCTGGCCGTCGACCGGTACCGACGCGAGAAGGCTGGTGGCGGTTTCGAGGTTTCCTTGTGCCTGGCTAATTTCCGCTTTTTGAATCAGGGGGCCCAAGCTATTTGGTTCGATTTCGAGCGCGCGATCGAGCAGGCGCAGAGCCTCATCGAACCGGCGCAGCGCACGGTAGGTGAGTGCGGCTTCGGAAAGAAGAATGGTATTCCGTGGATCCAGCTCCTGGGATTGCGCGTGCAGCGCCAGCGCGTCATCCCATTTGCCTTGCCGTCGCTTCACATAGGCGGAAAACTCTAACGCCTCGATACGACTGGAGGCGTCGCCTCTTGCCTTGGAGAAAGCGGCGAGGGCGCCATCAAAGTCGGTGAGGCCGCGATAGCGATAGAGCCCGAGCGCAAATTTTGTTTCACCCGCCTCGGGGGCAAGGCGGAGCGCCGCATCAAGAGCCTCTTTTCCTTTTGCCAGGCGCTGCGGCGTCCTGTCAAATTCGGCGTAAACGAAGATCTGGGCGGCGGAAAGTGAGGCCCAGGCGAGGGCAAAGTTCGGATCCAACTGTACCGCTCGCGCGAAATACAGAACCGCATTATCAAGGTCGCGTGGGGAGGTTTGGAGCCGATTCCAGAGCGCGAGCCCGTGGAGATAAGCTTCGTAGGCCTCCGGGTTCTCGGTCGGTTTTTCCGCGACAGCTGCCTGCTCAGCGCCAGTCAATCGTGCTCGGAGCGAACCGGCGATCTTTTCCGCGACTTCACTCTCGACCGCAAAAATATCGGTCAGACTGCGATCGTATGTCTCCGCCCAAAGATGCGAATCGGTCGTGGCGGCGATGAGTTGCACCGTCACGCGAACCTTGTCGCCTGATTTCTGCACGCTGCCTTCGAGAATGTGGGCGACGCCGAGCTGCTGGGCGATTTTAGGCAGGTCGTCCGGTGAACTCTTGTAACGCTGCGTCGAGGTGCGCGAGATCACCTTGAGGTCTCCGATCCTAGACAACCGGGTGAGAATTTCATCCTGAATGCCGTCGGCGAAAAAGGCGTTGTTCTTATCGGTACTCAGATTCTCGAACGGGAGCACGGCGATCGATTTCGCCGACGCCGAGGAAGAAGGAACGCCTTTCGGCCCTAGCAGTTGCCAGCCGAGCAGTGCCGCAGCGATCAACCCGACGGTAACGACAAAAGCGACAAACTTTCGCCGACTCCACTGCGGGATCTGATCGTTAGGCGAAACGTTCTCGGTTCGCTTCATCCCGTCGGGCGTCATCTCGAAGGCCCAGGCGATGACGAGCGCGATCGGAAAACCGAGCAAAGTGACGACCACCACCGCGGTCGTCAGGCTATCAGGCAGGTGGAGCGCCGGGACGATGGTCGCGGCGACCTGCATGACCAGCCAGGCCACGACTCCATACCCGACCGCAACTTTGTAGACGTTGCGTCGTTTCAGCTCGGTAAAAAAGCTTTGGAAATTCATGGCGTCTCGGACGTTGTCCAGACCCGTCTGACTATGTGGTTCGTCTTAAGCGCCTCCGCACCAGAAAAATAATCGACGCCGCCCCAAGGCAGAGCCGGTGTGAGGAGGTTTGTTTTCGACCTTCATATCGATGGCGGCCGGCATTGGGGCCGAAGAGTGCGTGTTTTGGCTCCGCACAACAAGTCGTTAGTTGTCGTCGCGCGAAGCTGATCTACTTTTCGGGATGCGCGATTCTTATCTTGAGGAATTTTACACTTTTCTACGTTTTCCGAGCATCTCGACGGATGATGCGTATGCCGAAAGGCTGGTCGAATGCGCGCATTGGCTGGTCGAAAAGCTCAAGGGCATCGGCCTCGAAACGCAGCTCATTTCCACACCGGGGCATCCGATTGTTTGGGCGAAAAACAAACACCAGTCCGGCCGCAAAACCGTCATGCTTTACGGGCACTACGACGTGCAACCGCCTGACCCGCTCGACCTCTGGAATTCGCCTCCTTTCGATCCGGTTCTGAAAAAGGGCTACGTCTATGCGCGCGGCGCGACGGATAATAAGGGGCAGATCTTCGCGCACATTCTCGGGATTCAGGAAACGCTCGAAGAAACGGGCGACCTGCCGGTCAACCTCCATCTGATCGTCGAAGGCGAAGAGGAAGTCGGGAGCGACAATCTGCCCAATTTCCTGAAGGAACATCGCGACGAACTCAAGTGCGACGTCGCGGTCGTCTCCGACACTGGAATGATCGCGAAAGGCATCCCAACCCTGAGCTACGGGCTGCGCGGCGTGACCGCCTGCGAAGTGAAAATCACCGGTTCGAAGATGGATTTGCACTCTGGCGTTTTCGGCGGCGCGGTCGCGAATTCCGTCACCGCGCTCGCCCGCCTGCTCGCTACCCTGCACGATGAAAACGGGCACATCGCCGTCGAAGGATTCTACGACGACGTGAAACCCCTGCAGGATTGGGAGCGCGAAGCGTGGCGCAAATTGCCGATCGATGGCGACAAGGAGATCCTGGATGAAACCGGTTCGCCCACGCTCTTTGGCGAGGAGGGTTTCAGCACCCTGGAACGCCTCTGGGCGCGGCCGACGGCCGAGATCAACGGAATCGGTGGCGGCTACCAGGGGAAGGGAACCAAGACGGTGATCGCGAGCCACGCCATGGCGAAGCTGACGTTTCGTCTCGTCCCAAACCAGGACGGCGCGAAAATTCTGAAACTGGTGCACAAGCACCTGGAGAAACATCTCCCGCCCGGCGTGACAATGGAGATCGTCAACGGGCATAGCGGACCTTGGTATTTGACCGACCCGCACGCTACCTTTGGGGAAGCGGCCCAGCGCGCTCTGAAAGCGGCCTTCAAGAAAGACGTCGCCCTCATCCGCGAAGGCGGTAGTATCCCGATCGTCTCGCAATTCCGCGACATTCTCGGAGTCGAGACGCTTCTCCTGGGCCTCGCCCTGGCCGATTGCCGGGCGCATTCGCCTAACGAAAACTTTCCGCTCGAGAACCTGGAAGCTGGGATCAAGATGAATAAGGCGATCTTGCAGGAACTCGGCGCGAATAATCGTTAGGCGTCGACGCAAGTCCCATGGCCCGCCGGACGCGTTTCAAGCCTCGAGCGCGCGCGGTCGCGCTCGCTCTTGGTCTGTTTTTTTTGCCCGCTCCAGCGTTTGAGCTGAAAGCGGAGGAGCCTTCGTTAAGCCAGAAAATAAAGCGGGTATTCGCCACTCCGACGCCGACTCCGGCCCGCCGCCACAAGAAAAAAACTAGGAAAAGTTCTCCGACGCCTTCCCCAAGTCCTACACCACGGCGGAAACACAAGGCTTCGCCGACGCCCGACGAAGAAGAGACGCCCAAACCGAAAAAGAAAAAATCGTCGCCTACTCCCTCGCCCAGTCCATCTCCGAGCCCGAAGGAAACACCGACGCCGACTCCCGAAGGATCCGCCACTCCGACTCCGTCGCCAAGCCCGACGCCCCGAGTCACCTCGGTGGCGCCAGATGAAATTGCTGACTTTTACAAAAATCCTGAGCCGGTGCGCAAATTACTGACCGCCGCGCTCGAGCTGACAAAGCGCAATCTCGATTACAAATACGGCTCGACGGATCCGGCCGATGGCGGGATGGACTGTTCCGGCTTCATCTATTTCGTCCTGCGCGAAAATGGAGTGAAAGACGTGCCGCGCGATTCGAGCGGCCAGTATGTCTGGGTGCGGAAAGCCGGAAATTTTCGCGCGGTTCTGAGTCGCGAGATCGACTCGTTCGAACTCGATGAACTCAAGCCGGGGGATCTGCTGTTCTGGACTGGGACCTACAGCGTGGAGCGGGATCCGCCGGTTACCCACACGATGATTTATCTCGGGAAACAGAAGGATTCCGGCAAGCCGATCATGGTCGGAGCCAGCGACGGCCGGACTTATGAGGGCGAACAGCAGTTCGGAGTCAGCGTCTTCGATTTCAAAACCGCGCCGTCCAAAAAGGCCGCCAGCTCGGGGACTCATCCGCGCTTTGTCGGCTACGCCAGAATCCCCGGCCTGTAGCCTCAACCTAACGGGGAACTTTTGCGGGCGTTGGTGACTCTTGAATTGTTTCGTTAGGCGCGGGCGCCGTTTCATTGTGCCGGTGCCGATAGTGCTGCGTCAGCAAACCGAGAATCACGGCCAGGACGATAAACGCAATTGTGCGCTGTTCCTGGCGCGTCAGGACGAACATTCCCAGTCTCGAGTGCAGGCTCATCTTGCGTAGGAAATAGGATCAGTCAGACCGGCTTCACGAAAACCTTTCAAGCGCAGCTGGCAGGAATCGCAGAGGCCGCAGGCGCGTCCATCCGGCGTCGGGTCGTAGCAACTGTGAGTGAGCGAATAATTCACCCCTAACGAAACGCCGCGTTCGATGATCTGCGCCTTGCTCAAGGCGAGAAGCGGGGCGTGCACCTTGAAGCGTGCGCCTTCCACCCCGGCGCGGGTCGCGAGGTTGGCCAGTTCCTCAAAGGCGCGGACGAATTCCGGCCGGCAATCGGGGTAGCCGCTGTAATCGATCGCGTTTGCGCCGATAAAAATATCCGTCGCGCCCAGCACCTCTGCCCAACCGAGCGCGTAGGAGAGAAAAATCGTGTTCCGCGCCGGCACGTAAGTGATCGGAATGCCGCTCGCCATTTCGCCCGCCGAACGCGAGTGCGGCACCGCGAGATCATCCGTCAGGGCGGAACCGCCGAAAGCACGCAGGTCGATTTCCACGCAACGGTGTTCGGCCACCCCTAACGACTCGGCTACGGTCTCGGCCGCGGCCAGCTCTCGTTCGTGCCGCTGGCCGTAACGGAAGGAAAGCGCGTAAACCTCGTAGCCTTCAGTGCGGGCGATGGCGAGGACGGTCGCGGAATCCAGTCCGCCGCTGAGGAGGACTACTGCGCGCTTCATCAGGCTTCGTCGTCGTCCAAGTCGGGATGGATCGCCCTGATCGTTAGGCTGATTCCGCCGCGCGAGGCGAATTCAGCCTGCACGATCATGCGTCGTGGAGCGCAGGCATCGACGAGGTCGTCGAGGATCTGGTGGGTCACGGCCTCGTTGAAAGCGCGCTCGTTCCGGTAGGAAGCGAGATAGAACTTGAGCGATTTCGTCTCCAGGCAGCGCGCGCCTGGTTGATAATCAATCTGGATCTGCGCGAAGTCGGCCTGGCCGGTGATCGGGCAAAGCGAGGTGAAATCGGCCGATTGAAACTGGATCCAATAAGGACGCTGCGCCGGATTGGCGAATGTCTCGAGGATGGCCGCGGAGGGGCTGGGTGGAACGGAGGTTTCGCTGCGCCCGAGGAGAGTCAAACCTTGCGGTTTCCGCTTTTTGGCCATGCGCCACTAAACCGGAGTCATCCCGGGCGTTCAATTGTTTTCGCGCACCGCTCTGTCGCTAGTCTGGATGCTCCAGCTTGCGATTGAGGAGGGCACGCTTGCGGTCGCCCACGCCGTGGTAGTTCCAATAATCGACCTTCAGACTGCGCTTGAGCTGGAGCCGACTCCCGTCGGCCGCCTGCCAGGTCCGGAGCAGATAGGGGAAATCGCGGTCGAGCATAAAGCGATCCGTCCCGCCGTCGTGCGCGACGGTGACATAAATCGCGCGATCGGTGGATTCGAAGTGCACCTGGGCCGGCTTCCAGACCAGCTTATCCTTTTTGGAATTGATGACGGTAGGCGCGAGGCGGATCTCGAAGTCGCCGCTCGGTTTTGAAAAATCAATCGTCCGCACCCGCAGCGGGAGTTCGTCGTAAAAGAACCCGTTAGGCGGGAGCGTCACCTTTTCGCGTCCCTCCGCCATGCCATCCCAGTAGGTGTGCCATTGATAGTGGAAAATTTCGCCGCCCCGGCGCGCTTCCTTGTAGGTGTTGCCGCAGCTGTCGTTGCTCGTTAGGGAAAATTTCGCGAGACGCCCGTTGTCCGCGCGCCAGAAGTTGGAGTGCATCTGCTGGTAGACGTAAAGCCCGGTCGGGATGTGCAGGATCTGGTTCATCTTCAACACCTGGATCGTGCCGGGTCGCTGCCAGTCGTCTGGTTTGACGAACTGTTTCAAATCGAAAGGCTCGCGCACCAGAATGTGCAGAATCTCCGTCTGGCGCGGCTGGCCGTAGCGCATGATCTGGCCGTCGTAGATGTCGAATTCAGCTTTGCCGTCGTTCCAATAGCTGGCGTTGGCGATGAATGCAGGACTGAACTGGGCGAGGGCCGCGCTCGAACCGAGAGCCAGGCAGAAAGCTGCGATGAAAACGTTGCGGTGGACGTTGTTCATGCCGCCAAAGCTTCCGGCTTGCGATCCACCGACGCAAGCGGGATGGTCGCGCTACATGGCTTCTTTGGAAGGACCGGAACCCGTCGGCGTGGAGCGCGCGGATGTCATCGATTTTTTCGCGCACGACACGAAGCGCGACGAAGTGCTCCTCGCGATGTACGAGTCGAGGCCGTGGGAGAATTCGGATCTGCAACTCTTCCAGGTGCAGGAAAAATTCAATGCCTACGTCTCCTTTCTCCTCGACGGCGAACTGGCTGACACACACCCGGAATTGTCCGGAAAAAACGCGCGGATCGAACTGCGCTGTGCGGAGATGCCGGAAGGGCGCATTCTCGATTTGCTGGGCGCGATTCACGACCAGCTCGCGCTCCAGGAGATTCCGATCGAAGTGATCGTGGAAGATCGCAGCGGAAATTGCGGAACCGGCTGCAGTTGCGGGCACTAATATTTCAGGAAGCTGACCACCGGTGTCGGGTCGAGTTTCTCGCGCCCATGCAGAAACTCGAGCTCGATAAGAAACTGCGCCTCGAGCAGGTCGCCGCCGATTTTCTTGATTAAGGCTGCGGCCGCCGCGGACGTGCCGCCGGTGGCGAGCAGGTCATCGATGAGCACGATTTTTTCGCCGGGCTCGATGCTGTCGATGTGCATCTCCATTTCCGCGTCGCCGTATTCGAGCGAATACGCGGCGCTCGCCGTCTTGAAGGGAAGTTTGCCTTTCTTTCGGATCGGGACGAACCCGACCCCTAGCGCATAAGCGACGGCCGAGCCGAAAAGAAATCCGCGCGCGTCGATTCCGACCACCTTGTCGATCGGCAGGGTACGGCAGCGCGCGAGGAAAATGTCGATCGATTCGCGGAAGAGCTGCGCATCGACCAGGATGGGTGTGATGTCTTTGAAGACGATGCCGTGTTTCGGAAAATTGGGAACGTCGCGAATTCCCGCGTGCAGACGAGCGATCGAATCAACAGCCATGGCCCGAGGCTAGCGGGCCGAGGCGAATCGTCAACGCCCTGCACGCGCCGTCATAAAAGGAACGGGATGGCGCGGCGGCTCCTGGAAAGTCGGCGCCTGCTGGCACCCGGACGCAGGCATCGCTCGGATCGCGCCCTGTGTGGTAGCGCGGCCGTCCCGTTTGTCCTTCGCGCCAACGTTTCATGTCGGGAATCGAAAGGGCAGGAAGCGGGCCGCCCCGCCGGGGACTCGAACGCGGATTGCCAAGCGGCATGCCGCCTTTTACCTTCGGGTCCGATGGATCGCGGGCTCCTGATCATCTCAACCCTCTTTTTTTTCCTCGCCATGGTCTGGACGACGATCGCGATCAAGGCGCGCCGTTATCGGGCGGCCGGTTTCAATTTTTCGGCCATCGCGCTCGGGTTTGTCTTCCAGACGGCTTTCCTCTCGGTCCGTGGGCAGGCGCTGGGACGCTGTCCGCTGACGAATCTGTTTGAGGTTTTTGTCTTTCTCGCCTGGTCAGTCTCGCTCATTTATCTGCTCATCGGACCGGCCTACCGGCTCTCGCCCATGGGGGCGTTTACCGCGCCTTTTGTTTTTGTTCTGCAGGGATTTGCTCTCCTCGCGCCGATTGACGTGCCGCATCCCCGAGTCTCTTCTCCTTCGCCATGGCTGGAAATGCACGCCTCGGTCTCGCTCATCGCCTATGGGTCCTTCGCCCTCGCCTGCGTCGCGGGGCTCATGTACTTGCTACAGGAGCGCCAGCTCAAATCGCGGCAAATCAATTCCATGTTCTATCATTTTCCCCCGCTGACTGATCTTTTCGCGGCCATCACCCGGCTGCTCTGGCTGGGATTCATTCTCCTGACGCTTGGGATCGCGGCCGGTTTTCTGACCGGACAACCGCTCCCCTACGTGAAAATTGCCTGGTCGTTAGGCGTGTGGATTTCCTACGCGGCTATTTTGCTCGCGCGTCACTTGGGTACGACCGCGCCGCGCCGAATCGCCACGCTTTGCGTCCTTGCTTTCAGCGCCGCTCTCACGCTTCTCTGGGGCATCACTTTTCTTTCGCAGACGCACTCGCTCTGATGAATCTCTTCTGCGTCGGCCTCAGCCATCACACCGCGAATGTCGAAACGCGCGAACGTTTCATTGGGCACGCCGCAATCGATCGCGTCCTGCGTGAAAAAGTAGGATGCTCTGAGGCGCTTTTCCTCAATACCTGTAATCGGGTCGAAGTTTATGCCGCGGCCGAGCAGCCGATCCCGACGCAACGGATCGCGCAATGCCTCGTCGCGGAAGGGATGATGCCGGAGGACGATGAAATGGGCGCCTTCTATCGCCACGAAGCGCAACAATGCGTGCAGCATCTTTTCCGAGTCGCGTCCGGGCTCGACTCGATGGTTCTCGGTGAGACTGAGATTCTCGGGCAGGCCAAGAAGGCTTACGAAGCGGCGCGGGAATCTGGCGCCGCGGGGCCATTTTTGCACCGGCTTTTCCAGCGTGCCTTTCGCGTTGCGAAACAGGTCCGAACTCGGACGGGGATCACTCGCGGGGCGGTTTCGATCGGGTCGGTGGCCGTGGATTTGGCGGAACAAATTTTCGGCCACTTCGAAACGCGCCGGGTGCTCCTGCTCGGCGCGGGCGAAGCGAGCGAGCGGACCGCCCGCGCGCTGGTTAAGCGCGGGGTGCGCGACATTCGGGTGACAAGTCGTTCCCCGGAGAGAGCGGAAGCTCTCGCGGCGCTCGTCGGCGGTCGCGCGGTGGCGATGGAAGAATGGGAGATCCACTGTCGCGAGGTCGACATCCTTATTTCATCGACTGCTTCCCCGGCGCCGATCGTGACCTGTGAAAACCTGGCGCCACTGCTGCACGACCGACTCGATCGGCCACTCTTCATTATCGACATCGCCGTCCCGCGCGACGTGGCGCCGGACGTCAACGAAATGGAAGGCGTTTTTCTTTACGACATCGACTCGCTGCAATCGATCGCGCAGCAATCTCTCGCTTTGCGCCGGCAGCAGGTCGCGGCGGGGGAGGAAATCATTGCGCGGCACGTCGACGATTTCAGCGGCTGGTTCGGTTCGGCGCGGGAACGGAGATTGAATCCGCCCGACATAAGCGACCGGGCACTGCGCGCCTCGGAAAGCTGAGTGGGCGCTCCGGAGAGAATTGTGCTCGGGTCGCGTGGAAGCGATCTCGCGCGGAGACAGACGCGGGTGGGGAAAGGTGCTTGGCGAAAGTCCTGGCCCGAGTTGGAAATCGCCCTCGAGATCATCCGCACGAGCGGTGACGAGGGCGGCACCCCGGTGGTGGCCGATCGCCAAGCCGGGCGCAAGGGAATGTTTACGCGGGAGATCGAGCAACAGCTTCTCGTTAGGCGAATCGACCTGGCGGTGCACAGTGCGAAGGATCTGCCGAGCGAGCGGACGCACGAACTGGAGATCGGCGCCGTTCTCCCGCGCGGCCCAGCCGGGGATGTGCTGATCGCGCGAAACGGATTTTGCCTAACGACTTTACCGGCCGGCGCTGTCCTGGCGACCGGGAGTATCCGGCGCCAGCGGCAACTCCGCTGGAAACGGCCCGACCTCGAGTTGGCCGATCTGCGCGGCAACGTGCCGACCCGTTTGCGCAAGCTGCGCGAAAATGGACACTGGAGTGGAATCATCCTCGCTCGGGCGGGTGTGGTGCGGCTTGGTCTTACGGCGGAAATGGAATCGCTCTCGCTCGACGACTTTGTCCCGGCCGGAGGCCAGGGCGTGATCGCACTTCAGGCACGGGGTGATGACGAAGATGTGCGCCGGTTACTAGCCCCGATTGATGACGCGTCGACCCGGCTTTGCCTCCATGCGGAACGTGAATTTTTGCGGCTTTTGGACGGTGATTGCGATTCGCCGGTCGGAGTGCACGGGCGAGTGATCGATCGGAAGTTGCAACTCCAGGCGCAGGTTTTCGAAGAAGAAATTTCGGCGCCGCGCGTCGGCATGGTGACGGGCGCGAGTGATCAACCGGAAGCGCTGGCCGCCGAATTAATGGACAAACTTTATGGCAACCAAAGCTGAACCCGGACGTTGTTACCTTGTCGGCGCAGGTCCCGGTGACCTCGGATTGGCGACTTTGCGCGCGAAGCAACTCGTCGAACGAGCCGAGGTGGTGGTTTACGATTACCTCTGCAATCCCGAAATACTGCAGTGGGCTCCGGAAACGGCCGAGATCATTTACGCGGGAAAAAAGGCTGGCGCGCATACCCTAAACCAGGACGAGATCAACGCCCTCCTGGTCGAAAAAGCGCGGGCCGGCAAACGGGTCGTTAGGCTAAAGGGCGGCGATCCGTTTCTCTTCGGACGCGGCGGCGAGGAAGCGCAGGCTCTGGCGGCGGCCTCTATTCCATTCGAAGTCGTTCCGGGCGTGACTTCGGCGATCGCCGCGCCGGCTTACGCAGGCATTCCGGTCACGCATCGTGGAATGACCTCGCACGTCACTTTTTTCACCGGGCACGAGGATCCCGAGAAAACGGAGAGCTCGCTCGATTTCGAAGCGCTCGCAAAATTGGGCGGAACCCAGGTGATGCTGATGGGCGTCGAGCGGATCGAGGCGATCGCGCAGCAAATGCAGGAGCACGGCGCCCGCGCGGACCTGCCGGTGGCCTTGATTCGCTGGGGGACAACAGGGCGACAGGAAGTGATCCGCGGCACGCTGCGGGACATCGGGCAGCGGGTGGCGGAACAGAATTTCGCTCCGCCTGCGGTGGCGATCTTTGGCGAAGTGGTGTCGTTAGGCAAGGAACTGGACTGGCACAAGGCGCGGCCGCTGGCCGGAAAACGAATCGTAGTCACGCGCAGCCGCAAGCAGGCCGGCGCCCTGAGCGAACAACTGCGCGATCTCGGCGCGGAGGCGATCGAGTTGCCCACCATCCGGATTGAACCGCCGTCCGATCTGCGCGCTTTCGCCGAGCTGGTACAGGATGCGCACGGCTACGATTGGATCGTCTTCACGAGCCCGAATGGGGTGACGGCGTTTTTTGAGATGTTTTACAAACTTTACGACGACGCCCGCGACATCGGCGGTGCGCGAATCGCTGCCATTGGGCCGGCCACGGCGCAACGAGTGCGCGAGTTTCATCTCAAGGTCGACCTGCAGCCGGATGAGTTCGTTGCCGAGGCAGTGGTGCGCGAATTCAAGAAGGGAGGAGACATCGAAAATCTGCGAATTCTCATCGCGCGGGCGGAAGAGGCGCGGGACCTGCTACCAAGGGAACTCGGAGCTTTGGGAGCCATTGTGGATGTTGCTGTTGCCTACCGAACGGTGGCGGAGACAAGCGATCGAACGGAAGCAAGATCACGGCTGGTGGCCGAGGGTGCGGATATGATCACATTTACCAGTTCATCAACGGTCGAAAACTTCCTCGCCCTGGGCCTGCCCTGGCCGGCCGGGATGAAAGTGGCGAGCATCGGCCCAATTACCTCGAAGACCGCCCGCGATCGTGGCCTAACTATCGCGGTGGAGGCGACACGGCACGATATTCCCGGACTGGTGGAGGCGATTCGCCGCCATTACAGCAGCATTTGATGGAATGAGCGAGGCGATCGAGGTCGAGGCAAATTTTGGAACCGCGATGCACGAATGAGTGCGGAAGCGGGTCACGCCTCCATCTCGCCGGGAAGAGCCCGAACCCTCCACCATGACGGCGCGAATAGGCAATCGCGACTCACAAAAAGCGCAGAGGACGCCGAGAAGATCCGAGTTTTCAGTCCTCGGTAATTCTCGGCGTCCTCTGCGGTTAAAGCAGTCTGGTCCTGGCTCTTAAGACGGGTTAAAACGAAACTTGGCGCGACCCCGTTTGGCGTTGGCTTTGGCCTTGCGTCGGGTTTTTTGCGAAGGCGTTTCGAAGGCACGCAAACGGCGCACCTCTTCTAAAATCCCTTCGGCGTCCAGCTTGTTCTTAAGCCGTTTCAAGGCCCGGTCCACCGGCTCACCTTTACGAACGATCACTTCTGGCATTGCGTTTTTCTCCTGAATCCTGTTGAAATTTAAAAGGCTTGTCCCGAATCGGGGCCACCGATCCTAAGGCTCGCTTTAGCGAGCGTCAACTATGGCTTTTGTTAGGCATTAGGCCCGCCGCCTCGAGAGCTCCCGCGAGGGAACGCAAACCGCGCGGCAATCTTTTTCATGACGTCGTTCGGGCGAATCCAACGGACAGGGTCGAGCCCAAAACGGGTAAGATTGTGCTTCTTCTACAGCGTCGGCGTCGGTCTGGTGACGGATGTCTTTTGGATCACCTCACGGCGCAAGCTGCTCGCGCTTCCGCCACGCGCTCGGGTCCACCAGAGCACGATCGGCGACGCGATGAAGACCGACGAATAGGTGCCGACGACCACACCGATAATGATGGCCAGGGCAAAATCCTGCAGCACGGCACCACCGAAAAAGTAGAGACACAAGATCGGGATAAGCGTTGTCGTGCTCGTTAGGATGGTGCGGCTCAGCGTCTGATTGACGCTCTCGTTCATGATCTGCTCGATCGAACCTTTCCGACTGCTGGCCAGTCCCTCCCGGATTCGATCGTAAACCACGATGGTGTCGTTGATCGAGTAACCGGCAATGGTCAGCACAGCTCCGACCATCGTCAGCGTCAACTCGCGACCGAGCAGCGCAAACATGCCGACGGTAATGAGCACGTCGTGCAAGAGCGCAACGATGGCGCCCACCGCAAAGGAAAACTCAAAGCGGAAAGTGACGTAGATTAAAATTCCCAGGATTCCGAGCCCGAGCGCGATGAGCGAACTTCGGGCCAGTTCACCGCCGACCAGGGCGCCGACGCGCTCCGATCCCTCAATCTTGTAACCTTCGTTCGGGAAGGTCTGCATGATCTGGTGCTCGATCTTGTCGCTGGTGTTCAACGGGCTTCGGATCGTGACGTAGCTGCGGTCGCCTTGTTGCGATTGCTGGATGGCGGCGTCTGCCAGGCCGATTTGCTTCAGCGCTCCGCGTATCTGCGCCACGTCCACCTTGTGAGGCGCGCTCAAGGTGGCGAGATCGCCGCCGCGAAAATCCACGCCAAAGTTTTTCTCGCCGCGTTTGTAGAAGGCGGCCGCGCCCGCAAGGATGAGGGCGAGCGAGCACATGCTGGCGATGAAGCCTTTGCCAAGAAAGTTCCAGTTCTTGGTCGAGATCAAATGCAGCATCGAGATCTTGGTGAGCCGTCCCGTTTCTACCAGCCAGCTCAAGGCATTGCGCCCGACGATGAGGGCGGTAAAGAGCGAAGCCAGAATTCCGAGCATGAGCACGATGGCAAAGCCTTTGACCGGCCCGCTGGCGTAGAAAAACAGAATCGTCGCCGTGATCAGGGTGGTTACGTTGGCGTCGAAAATGGAGCTGAACGCCTTGTCGTAGGCCGCAGGGAGGGCGACCCGGAGAGATTTCCCGCTCGCCAGTTCCTCCCGCAATCGCTCGTAAATCAGAACGCTCGCGTCCACCGCCATGCCGATCGTGAGGATGATACCGGCAATACCAGGCAGCGTTAAAACGACTCCGCCGGGAATCAATTGAAACTCACCCAGAAGGAGAATGAGGTTTACAATCAGGGCAAGATTCACCACCAGCCCCGCGAATTTGTAGTAAATCGCGACGCAAAGCAGGGTCACCGCAAGGCCGATCAAACCCGCGCGAATACTCGCCCGAATTGAATCCAAGCCCAGGGTCGGCGAGACGCTGCGTTCTTCTTCGATACTGACCGGCACTTGCAACGGGTTCTCCAGCACACTGGCCAAGCCACGGGCTTCCTGTTCCTGGAAGCTTCCGGTAATGATGGCGTCGCCGCCGTAGATGGCTGTCCGGATACTGGGCGCCGATTGAATCACTCCGTCGAGGACGATGGCGAATCGATGGCCGACGTTCGCCTCCGTGATCTGGCCGAATTTCTTGGCCCCTTCGCTGTCAAACTTGAGTTGGACCGTCCAGCCATCGTTTCCGTAGTAGGCGTTGGATTCTGTCACCCGGTCGCCGCCGAGATCCGACTTTTTCTTCACCAGCAGACGTTCTGTGACCGGTTTATCGCCCGGGTTCCGGGGCTGCATTTTGTAGGTCTCGATGCGGTACTCGGGCGGAATCACTTCCGTTCCTGCATCGATCGCACGCAGTCGTGCGCCATCGTCCGGATAAACGAGGCGGAACTCGAGCTTCGCGACCCGCGAGAGCTGGTCGCGCGCTTCCTGAATCTTCGCCGCATCAAGACCGGGAATCTGCACCAGGATGCGGTCCGTGCCGACCGGGCTGATGACCGGCTCACCGCTGCCGAAATAATCGACGCGTTTGCGGATCACTTCGACCGCCTGGTCGAGCATCCCTTTGCTCAGCGTCTTGTCCTCGCTCTTTAGGCGGATGAGAAAGGAGGTCCCGCCTTTAATGTCCAGACCTAGCCGCACCTTTTCTTTCAGCGGGAAAATGCTCCAGATGCTGAAAACCACCAGGAGGATGACCAGCGCTGCCGCCAGCAGGTGTTTCCGCAGGCCGCGGTCGGTTGCGAAATACCATCCAAAAAGAACGAGCAGGCCGAGGCCCATGAAAAATTCGACGACGGAATTCATTGGTCGGTGTGGAGTCGGAAATTGCCCAGGGCGCGTTGGTCGGCGTTTTGCATCGAGTTAGTTCCTGGCAGCGTCAGCCTTCACCACATTTGTAACGGCTGCTTTCTCCATTTCAATTTTGACGTTGTCCGCCACTTTCACCGTTACGGTGGTGTCCTTAACGTTGGTAATCATGCCGTGAATTCCGGAAGCGGTCACCACCCGGTCGCCCGTCTTGAGGGCGGAAACGAGCGCCTTTTGTTCCTTCGCCCGCCGCATCTGGGGCCGGAAGAGAACAAAATACATAATGATAAAAATCAGAATGATGGGGATGAAAGAGGCGAGCGGATTCGGGCCGGCGCCGGCGGGAGCGGCCGGCTGGGCCTGAGCGAGAAAAATCAAAAGCATGGTGGAATAGTGATGTGCGTGGCAGCGGAGCGCATCACGCGCAACCGACCTGCCAAAGCGGCATTCCACTGAGCACAGTTGCGGCCCAAATGCAAGGTGGAGCACGCATCGATCGATGCAGCGCGAGGCGCGCGACGGCCGCCGCAAGCCGGTAATTTTACATGCCGGACTGGGATGTTAGGTTTTGTTCCATTGAATCAAAACCCGCCATTCCCAACGCCTGAAGAACTGCAGAGCAAGCTCTCTGAATTCATGAAATCGAACTTCGGAGACAAAGTCTCTTTCGCGAGCTTCGCCCAGCCTGAGCGCGCCGAAGAAGGCGAGGACGAAAAGCCGATCCAGCAGAGCGGCGACCATTTCGTTTTCGATTTTTTGCCGCGCGACATCAAGGCGCACCTCGACCGTTTTGTGATCAAGCAGGATGAAGCGAAAAAGGTCCTCGCCATCGCAGTTTGCGATCATTACAACCACGTTAATTACATCCGCCAGCTCGAAAGCGAAGATGCTCTCCGCGCTGAGGAGACCGAGTACGCGAAACAAAACGTCATCCTAGTCGGCCCGACCGGAGTCGGAAAAACCTATCTCATCAAGCACATTGCTGATCTGATCAAAGTGCCCTTCGTCAAAGCCGACGCGACCAAGTTCAGCGAGACCGGCTACGTCGGAGGGGATGTCGAGGATCTCGTTAGGGAACTCGTCCAGAAGGCGGACGGCGATGTCGGCCTTGCGCAGTTTGGCATCATCTACATCGACGAAGTCGACAAACTGGCCGCGGTCTCCAACATGCACGGTCGCGACGTGAGTGGGCGCGGCGTCCAGACAACGCTCCTCAAGTTGATGGAAGAGACTGAGGTTCCGCTGCGCAGCGCGAACGATCTTCAGGGACAGCTGCAGGCCGCCTTCGAATTCCAGAAGCGGGGCAAGGCCAAACGCGAAACGATCAGCACGCGTCACATCCTGTTTGTCGTGAGCGGCGCGTTCGAGCGACTGAAGACGCAGGTCTCCAAGCGGCTCGCCCAGGGCCAGATTGGGTTCAAGGCCGAGCCGGTCAAAGTGCTCGACAACGAAATTTTTCAACACGTCGGGACGCAGGATTTCATCGAATACGGTTTTGAGCCGGAATTTATCGGCCGACTCCCGGTCCGTGTGGTGTGTGAGGAACTGACCGCGGACGATCTCTTCAAGATCATGAAGTTTTCCGAGGGCAGCATCCTCCGGCAATACGAGCGGGCCTTCCGTGCTTACGGAATTGAAGTCAGCTTTGAAGATGAAGCGTTATTCTTAATGGCGAGCGCGGCAGCTCTCGAAAAAACCGGAGCCCGCGGGTTGCTCACTGTCTGGGAGAGATTGTTTCGCGATTACAAATATTACCTCGCCGGTTCTGGCCTCACCCAATTGCGCGTCACCGAGGAACTCGTCCGCGAACCGCGCCGCGTCCTCGAGCGTTTGATGGCGGAAGGTCAGCAGCATGAAAAGGAAACGCTCCGGCAGGAGGCGGTCATGTTCGCAGACCAATTCTCCCGCGAGCATGGAGTCGATTTCGAGTTTGACGACTCCGCACTCAATCGCCTGGTTGAGCGCGCGACCGCGGAGCGAATGAAGATGAGCGATCTTTGCGCGCATCTCTTCAAGGATTTTCAATTCGGGCTCAGCCTGATCAAGAAGAACACCGGAAAGAAAAAGTTTGTCCTCAATCAGGTCGCGATCGACGCGCCCGATAAATTCCTGAGCGAACTGGTCCTCCAATCCTACGGCCCGGGCGGCGATCGTCCGGCGGAATGAAGCGCGCGCTCCTCGGGACCTTTTGGATCGGTGCGGTCGCGGCCGGACTTGGCATTGGCCTGCAAATAAGCGGGCTACTGGCCCGCCCTGCCGCCGTCCTGGCCGGGGCGCATCTCCTTCCGCCTAACGAACCGCCCGGCTTCGGGTATTTTCTCGTTCTCTGCCTTCTCGGGTTTGCGGTCGCCTGGACGATGACGCAGGTGATGGGCGCTGTGCGACAGGCCGGCCTTTTTGTGATTCTCATCGCGGAATTAGTCGCGGCCGCCTGGGTGCTGCAGGCCGTGCAAGTCTCCTTTCCGCTTTTACCGGTGCTTTGCGTTACGATCGTCTCGACGCTTCTCGGTCTCGCCCTAAACACGACTGAAACAGGCCGTCGACGCCGTTCCACCGCGCGTGCTTTCACCGGTCGACTCGGCCAGCAGGGCGTTGATCGCCTAACGGAAAGCGATCCGCTCGCTTTGGCCGAGCCAAACGCGTGCGAAGCGAGCTCTGTTTTTTGCGAGATCGCGAATGAAACCCAATTGATCGATGACCTCCCCGCGTCCATCTGCGCGCAGTTAACCGCGGAGTTCATCGACTGCGCGCGCCGATGTTTCCTGCGCGAGGGCGGTTACCTGCAGGCAGCGGATGGCGAGGGAATCCGCGTCCTTTTCGGTTTCCCAAACCAGACGCCCAACCACGCCGCCGAGGCGACCCGTGCCGCGCTCGCTTTCCGGGATGAATTTCATCGCGCGGCGACGACGAATCCGGAGTCGCTAGGCAAAGTCGATCTTCGGATTGGAATCGGCAGCGGGATGGTGGTCGCCTCGCTCCCGCAGGATGCGGCAAACGGACATTTCATCGTGGCGGGCGAACCGTTAGAGGTGGCTCGACGCCTCGCCCGGGCCAATCAGATCTACGGCTCGGAAATCCTCCTCGGCCCGCGCACCTACAGCGCCGCGGGGAAGGAAATCGTGGCCCGGCCGATCGATTTCCTGCGCAGCCCCGAAGCGCACGATCGGCTCGAGATTTATGAGCTCCTCTCCCTCGCGGAGAAAGCGACCGCGGAAGAAATCGCCCGGCGCGATCGTTTCTGGACGGCGATCGTTTATTTTCGCGAGCGGCGCTGGAATGAGGCCTGGGCGGAATTCAACCGGGCGCGCGCCGAGAACGGCGAGCCCGATCGTCCACTGCAATGGTATTTGCGGCGCCTCGAGCCGGTCTGCCGGAAAATAGCGACCGAGCCCGCGCCGGTTTCCGAAAACCTCATCCCGCTTTGAAACGGACCGAATACCCGGCCGCATTGCGCGACCTGATCACGGAATTGCGCCAGATGCCGGGGATCGGGCCCCGCTCCGCCGAGCGCATCGCGCTCTGGATGGTGCAGGCGCGCGACCAGCAACCGGAAGGAATCGCCCGCGCCATCAGCGCGACGCGGGCCGCGGTACATCCCTGCGTGCAATGCGGGTTTTTCGCGACCGCCGAGCTTTGTGCAATCTGCGCCGACGAATCGCGCGCCCGCGAACTCCTCTGCGTCGTGGAGCAGCCGACCGATATTCTTCCTCTCGAAAAGACGAGCGCTTTCCGCGGCCGCTATCACTCGTTAGGCGGCCGCATCTCGCCGCTTGATCGGGTGGCGCCGGAAGATTTGCGGATCGCCGCCCTTCTCGAGCGGGTGGAAAAGGAAGCGCCTAACGAGATTATCTTCGCCCTCGCGGCGGACGTGGAGGGGGAGGCAACGACCAATTATCTGGTCGAGCTCCTTAAAAAATATCCCGTCAATCTGACCCGTATCGCACACGGGTTGCCCGCCGGAGGCGGTCTCGAGTCCGCCGACGAATTGACGCTCTACCGCGCCTTGTCCGGCCGGACCAGGTTATAGCCCCGACCCATTGACGACGTCGGCGAAGGTCGTGCCGACGCGCAGTTCGTCGAACTGAAAAGTCGCCGGAGTGTATCCGATCTTGAGGACGATTTCGGAAAAGCCCGAGGCCAAAAATTCCGCCGTCATCGGCAAACGGGCATCGGCATCTGTAACGTCTGGCTCTATCCCGGGCGGAGGATTGATCCAGAGGTATTCCACGGCATTGACGAAATCCAACTTTGTCACCAGCCAGTCGGTCTCACGGGTCGGACGAACCGCAGTACGCGCACGTGCCCCTCTCTCGCCCGTGTTGTTATCGAGGCCGTAGGAATCCTTAAAAAACAACATGCCGATTCCAACGCTGGGAGCCGTGACATCGTTCCCGAGGGAGACCACGGCATAGCCGCCTCGCGCCTGCGGGTGGTTCGCCTTGCGGATGAGAAATGCGACCCACACCACCCCATCTTCCGCCGTGACTGGACCGATCGCCGCGACCGCTTTGTCTCCGTTGGTGGAATCAAGCCCGAGGAGGCTGGCACTCCGGCCGGCCCAAAATATCCCGTCATGCTCCAAGCCTGGCGAAACAACCTTTGGGCTGCCGTTGAAAATCGCCCAGCCGCCTTGTCCCGGCGGGCTGCCTGGCGGCGGCCCATCTCCTTCCAGGTAATCTTTGGGATAGACGAAGCTATCGGCGAAAATCAGATCGGCCCGACCTGTTGCGGCCACCAGCAGCAGACCGCCAAGGATAAGGGCCTGGAACGAAAACTTTCCCGCGCCAAGATATGCTCGCGTCGATATCATTAAGTCAGATTACTTCGCTGGCTTAGGCAAGTGTCAAGCCTGGAATCCATTGGCTAGGTGACACGAAGACTGACGCCCGGGGAGTTCCTGCTAGAGTTCGATCTCAGCGCCTTCGCGCGCGGCGCTCACGATCATCGATGAGCCGGCGGCGGCAACGCGCTCTTCAGCGCGCGCGATCATCGCCAACATCTTCTCGTCCTGGTGATCGGGATCGTGGTGAAAGAGGAAAAGATGTTTTACTCCCGCGCGCATCGCGAGTTCAACCGCGTCGTCGGCGCAGGTGTGACCCCAGCCGAGCCGGGCTGGATATTCCGCGGCGTCATATTGCGTGTCGCCGATCACGACGTCAGCGCCGCGGATGAATTGGACCACTTTGTCGTCCTGCAGCCGCGCGTATTCCAGGCTCGGCGGCGACGTTTCACCCGCCAGTTTTTGCCGCTCGATCTCGTGCCGCTCGTAGGCTTCATGGTCTGGCATGTAAACGACGTCGCCGCTGGGCGTGACCAGCCGGTAACCGAGGCAGATTCCCGGATGATTGGCGAAGATTGTCCGCACCTCGACCGCGCCGATTTTGCATCCCATCTCGCTTAATTCTTCAAACGTAACGTGGCTCGCCATCTGGCTAAGGCCGACGGGAAAGAACGCGCTCTGCATTTGCTCGAAAAGCGCGCCGCGCAAACCATGGACCGCGCCTTCGTAGCCGACGATCTTTACGTTGACCTTCGGATTGTAGGCGGGAATGAAAAACGGAAAACCCTGGATGTGGTCCCAGTGGGTGTGGGTGACCAGCATTGTGATGTTGAGCGGCTTGTCGCGGAACTCGCGCATCAGCGACTGCCCGAGCGCGCGAATGCCGGAGCCGGCGTCGAGAATGATTACCTGGTCGCCCACCCGCACTTCGACGCAGGAGGTGTTGCCGCCGAACATCGCGGTTTGAATGCCGGGCGTCGGGATCGAGCCGCGCACGCCCCAGAAACGGACCACGGTCGGGCCGGTCACGATTGGTGTCGGTTCAGTTTCGTTAGGCAAATCCTCCCGGCACTGGTCGAGCGAGGCGAGGAGCTCGGCCGGGACGATCGGTTTCACGAGATAAGCATCCGCGCCAGAGGCAAGGGCGGTGTCGCGATCGCTCGCGAAACGGCTCACCCCCGTGAGTAGAACGCGCGTCGCTTTCAGCGGCGCCTGTTCGCGAATCAGACGGCAGACTTTGAAGCCGTTGCGTTTCGGCGTCCGCAGGTCGCAGATGACCGCGGCGGGCCGGTTTTTCTCGATCAACTCGAGTCCCGCTTCGCCATCTTTTGCCTCAAAAACGAGCCAACCCTGGCCGGAGAGGCACTGGGAGAGGATCTGCCGCGACAGGGTGTCGTTATCGATCAGGACGAGCGTCTTCATGACGCCGTTTCGCTTTTCGTTAGGCGAATCCAGAAACGATTGCCGCCTCTTGAGAGCGGCTCGCAGCCGATCTCGCCGCCGGAGTTCTCGACCACGATCCGGCAGAAATGGAGGCGGAGCGCCGTGGCCGGCGAAGCGGCGTTGGCCGGGTCCGATTTCAAAAACAGATTCGCGCAGACATCTGGATCGATCGCCGCGCCGCTGTCCTCCACTTGCCAAAGCAGACTCTCCGGCTCTTCCGTTGCCCTAACGACAACCGTTCCGCCAGCCGGCGTCCGCTCGAGCGCCGCCTCGAGGAGGTTGGCCACGACGCGTTCGAGATGCGTTGGATCGATCGAAACCTGAGCCGTTCCGTGGAGGGCGGGAGGACCCTCCAGACGAACGCCCTTCTCGTCGAAAAGCGGCGCCGCTGCCTCAAGCGCGGGGCGGAGAACGGCGTTGGCGTCCGCCCCAGTGTTCGTTAGGTCGGACTGACCGTAGACGCCGCGCAGCTCGTCCTCAAAAACGCCCAGCACGCGGTGAATGAGCGTCTGTTGTTCCTGCGTCGCACGGTTCGCGAGACCGAGGAGCAGCTTGGCGCGCGGACCGTTGTCTTCCAATTCGATCAGGCGCAACGAAGTGATGATGTTGGCCAGAGCAGCGGTCATCTCATCCGCCACGCAATGCAGGAGAATTTCTTTTTTCTGGATTTCGGAATTGAGACGCTGGTGTGCAATCACCGTTTCGCGCGCGCGTTGCAGGACTGATTTCCTGGCTTCGAACGCCGCGCCGAGCCGCTCGAGAAGAAGGATCGACTGGCCGTCAATCGTCATCGCAGTCGCTTCCAGTTGCAGTTCCGCGCCACTCGGATCCTGTTCCACCCACGGTCCCGATTGCACGCGGGTGCTGCCGCCGTTTTTCCAGGAGGCCTCGGCGTCGATGAGAAAATTCTCGAGGAAAGGCGAAGCGTCGCTCACCGGCAGGATGGTCTCCGCCCCGCCGAGCGCAGGCCAGAGAGCGGTGAGCCAGCCCGGCGCGTTGCCTGACAATCGTAGCACGCCGTTCTCTTCGCGCGCGAAAAGGACGAAGCCGAGCTCGGCCAGGACAGATTGAGCGGGTGAACCGGCGGTCGGCATGTCGTTAGGCTGGGGCGATCATGCGGCGCGCGAGTTGCGCGAAGGCTTCTTCCACGCCCGCGCCGTCCTTCGCGCTCGTTTTGAGGACGGTGAAATTCTCCGCCACGAGCGCGGCGAGGCGCGCCTCGTCCACTTCCCATTGCGGAGCGAGGTCGGCCTTGTTCAACGCGAGGATGAATGGCGCGTTGCCGAGAGTTTCGACGACGCGCTTTTGTAATTCGAGTGCCTGGTCGAGCGTGACGCGGCGCGTTCCGTCGGCCACCAGCAGGTACCCGCTCGTCCCGCGCAGATAGGAAGTTTGCAGCCGTTGAAAATCGTCGTCCCCCGCCAGGTCCCAGATGACAAGCGTGACTTCGGTGCGGTCGACCGTGATCGGTTTCTTGTCGATCTTCACCCCGACCGTGGTGAGGTATTTCTCGGAAAACATGCTGTGGACGAATTGCGCCACCAGACTCGTCTTGCCCACGCCGGAAGTGCCGAGGAGGCAAACCTTTTTCTGGATCATAATTTCGGCACCACCTTGAGCGCGACCCGCCGCTCAGCCTGTTCCGGAGCCGCGTTGTCGCTCGCGCCCGGGGGTCCCATCCCGAGCGTCTTGAAGAGGGACGCTTCGAAGCCGCATTTGACGAGAAAATCGCGCACCGCATCGGCGCGGCGCTGGCTGAGCTCAAAATTTTTCTGTTCGTTCCCCATGGAATCGGCGAAGCCGCGCACTTCGATTTGGACCTCGAGTCCGAGCCGGCTGGTGGCCGCGAGACAGCGGCGGATTTCATCCGGCAAACGCGAGAGCGCGGCGAAGCCTTCGGTGGCGAAGTTATCCTTGTCAGGCAGAAAATAAACGAACGCGCTTTCAATAACGGATTTCGATTGCCTGTAATCCCGCTGGTCGAGATCGATCAGGTTGTGCTCGTCGATTTTTTCGATTCCCGGGACGGACGGGGCGCCGCGGCGAACCCGCATGAGCCAGGCGTGCGGCGCTTCGCCGGAGAGAAGCAGCACTCTGTGGTCGACCGAGGCGTTAACGGAATCGGGCAGGTTGAATTTAGCGGCCAACCGTTGCAACACGAGGCCTGGGTCGTAGGCAACCTTGAGCTTTTCTTCGGACACGCGGCGAATGCCGGGAAGCTTCATCGCGCCGTCGCGGACCGGCGCGAGCCATTCATAAGGAGCGGTCCCGGAGAGGCGCAGCGTCCCGTCGGCGACCACGGCGCTCGCTCCGGCGGGCAGGGGATAGGCATTGCGAAAACGCGCGAGGGCGAGGCCCGGGTCGTAGGTTAACGTCAGGTCGTGTTCGGTGATTGAACTGACACCAGGCGATTGCAGGCCATCGTGTTCGACGCGGGAAAACCATTCGAAAGGGACCGCGCCGCTGATCGCCAACGCACCGTTCGTTAGGCCAAGATTCGTCCCTGCCGGTTTGCCGAAGCGTTTCTCAAAGCGCCGCAGAACACTCTCGTCGTCGAGCGCGAGATAGTCCTTCCATTCGAAACGAATCTTCGTCGGATCCACGCCGGCGGCGCGAGCCAGCGCGGCCGGATCGGCCACCGCTGGGTCGCGCAAACCAGCCACGCGCGACGGTCGAATCCAATTCTTATCCGCCTGCGTGACCGCGATTCCCGGGGACGAGTTCAATCGCCTGACGAAATCCTGCCAGTGCTTTTCGCTTCGTGCCCCGACGATGAGAGCGGCCACGAGCAGGCCCGCGCCCGCAGCCAGGGCCACGAGGGCGCGCTTGTTGGTCCCGGACGTTTTTTTCGGCTGATATTGCGCTCGCAGGCAAGCCTCGAGTTCCGGCCGGAGCGAGGCGAAAGGCTCAGCGTCTCCCGTGAATTTGGCCAAGGCAGAGCCGCGCAGAACGTGGATGCTCTCGAGCGTATCCTCCAGGTGGACGCGAAGTTCGCGCGGCGGATTGCCGCGGATGACCGCCGCGAGATAAGCGTGCGCGCCGGGAGCGATCCAGACCTGCAACTCGCCGATGCGGAATTCCTCCAGCCCCTCATCGCTTCCAGTCTTGAATGAATCGCGCGCGAAATCCTGGATCGCGCTCAACATGCTCGCGACCATATCCGAATCCTGCGTCGTGGCGGAATCGGCCGCGACGTGCAGAAGCGCGACGCTGGTTTCGCGATGGATGAGGAAAAGTTGTTCGACCCGATAGACCAGGCTGCGCAACATCACGACCTCGGCAAAACTTTTTCCGGTCCGCGCGGCCTCCAGACGCCACTTCAAACCTTGCCAGGAAAATGTGTGCGCGAGGGTTTGGTTTAACGACTGCAACAAACGCCGGAAACTTTCCGCGATCGAGCGCCGCACCATCGGCCCAAGAATCGGATGCAGCGCATCGACGAAAACTTTCGGATTCGCGCTGATCGATTGGCGCACCGAGCCTTCCACGGCCGGCTGCAACGCGCGGCCCAATTCGTCCCCGTGCGCCTGACTGATCTTGACGGATTGCGGCAACACGTTGGCCACTTCGCGCGCCCGAAGTTGTTGATCGGCCAACCGCTCGCGCAAACGCGCCAGCTCCTCGCGTTCCTTGCGCAGGAGCAAACGACGAAGCTCCTCCAGCTCCTCCGGCGAATCTTGCGAGGTGCGCATGGAAAGCGCCTGCGCTATGAACCGATTGGAACTCGGAATTCGTTCTTCAGCCGCAGCGAAAGCTCGCTCAACATTTCCGCGAGCTGTTCGCGGCCGGTCATCGCCCCGCGAATTTGCGTCGCCTCCTGAT